>DAMDJY010000014.1:0-32884 GCA_032100225.1 Mobilicoccus sp. | reverse complement strand
CGCACTGGGGCAGCGACCTCTCGGGCATCGACTTCCAGAACATCAAGTACTTCGTGAAGTCCACCGAGAAGCAGGCCACCTCGTGGGAGGAGCTGCCGGAGGACATCAAGTCCACGTACGACAAGCTCGGCATCCCCGAGGCGGAGAAGCAGCGCCTCGTCGCCGGTGTCGCGGCTCAGTACGAGTCGGAGGTCGTCTACCACCAGATCCGTGAGGATCTGGAGGAGAAGGGGGTCATCTTCGTCGACACCGACACGGGTCTGCGTGAGCACGAAGAGCTGTTCCGCGAGTACTTCGCGAGCGTCATCCCCGCTGGTGACAACAAGTTCGCCGCGCTCAACACGGCCGTGTGGTCGGGTGGCTCGTTCATCTACGTGCCGCCGGGCGTGCACGTCGACATCCCGCTGCAGGCCTACTTCCGCATCAACACGGAGAACATGGGCCAGTTCGAGCGCACGCTGATCATCGCCGACGAGGGCTCGTACGTGCACTACGTCGAGGGCTGCACGGCGCCGATCTACAAGTCGGACTCCCTGCACAGCGCAGTCGTCGAGATCATCGTCAAGAAGGGCGCCCGCGTCCGGTACACGACGATCCAGAACTGGTCGAACAACGTGTACAACCTCGTCACCAAGCGCGCCGTCTGCGAAGAGGGCGCGACCATGGAATGGGTCGACGGCAACATCGGTTCCAAGGTCACGATGAAGTACCCGGCCGTGTTCCTCATGGGCGAGCACGCCCGTGGCGAGACGCTGTCCATCGCCTTCGCCGGTGAGGGTCAGCATCAGGATGCCGGTGCCAAGATGGTGCACAACGCGCCCAACACCTCGAGCTCCATCGTGAGCAAGTCGGTGGCCCGTGGTGGCGGTCGTACCTCCTACCGCGGCCTCGTCCAGGTCGCCGAGGGCGCCACCAACTCCAAGAGTTCCGTCGTCTGCGACGCGCTGCTGGTCGATACCATCAGCCGCTCGGACACCTACCCGTACGTCGACGTCCGCGAGGACGACGTGCAGCTCGGCCACGAGGCCACGGTGTCCAAGGTCAGCGACGACCAGTTGTTCTACCTCATGTCCCGAGGCATGTCCGAGCAGGAGGCCATGGCGATGATCGTCCGTGGCTTCGTGGAGCCCATCGCGCGCGAGCTGCCGATGGAGTACGCCCTCGAACTCAACCGCCTCATCGAGCTGCAGATGGAAGGATCCGTGGGCTGATGCCGCTCGTCGATCGCAATTCCGATCGTCCCGTCGAGACCACCTCGACCGGGCTGCCGATCTCGGAGGAGGACCAGCCGTTGCTGGGTACCCCGGCCGCCGAGTCCTCGGCAACCGACCCCCACCAGAGCCGCGACGCGGTGCGCGGGGCCCTGGAGTCCACGGTGCCGGAGCAGTCCCGCGCCGAGTGGCGGACGTCCTACGACGTTGCCGACTTCGACATCCCGACGGGTCGCGAGGAGGGCTGGCGCTTCACGCCGATCTCCAAGCTGCAGGGGCTGTTCGCCGACGAGGCGACCGGCAAGTGCCTCGAGTGGGACGAGACGTTCCCGGCGGGTGTCACGTCCTCGACGATGAGTGTCGAGGAGTGGCGTGCGCTCCAGCCGCCGAAGCCGGCAGACCGGATCGCCGCCGTCGCCGCCAACCACAGCGGTGGCGTGGGCGTCATCGATGTCCCGGCCGAGACCGAGCTGACCGAGCCCGTCATCCTGCGCCTCACCGGCACGGGGGAGCGGGTGCACGGTCACCTGCTCGTGCGCGTCGGCAACTTCGCCAAGGCCACGATCGTCCTCGCGCACTACGGCAACGCCGAGTACGCCGAGATGCTCACCGTCCTCGCCGGTGACGGCAGCGACGTCAGCATCGTCACCGTGCAGGAGTGGACCGAGGGCGCCATCCACGTCGGTCAGCACGATGTCGTGGTCGGCCGGGACGCGCACGTGCGTCACGTCGCCGTCTCCCTCGGCGGCGAGCTGGTTCGCGTGTCGACCAACGCCTTCTACAAGGGCACCGGCGGCTCGTTCGAAGGTCTGGGCGTGTCCTTCGCGGACGCCGGTCAGCACCTCGAGCACCGCCTGTTCGTCGACCACGAGGCGCCGCACTGCTCCTCCGACGTGCTCTACAAGAACGCGTTGCAGGGTCAGGACGCGCACACCGTCTGGATCGGCGACGTGCTCATCCGCGCCAGTGCCGAGGGCACCGACACGTACGAGCTCAACCGCAACCTGCTGCTCACCGACGGGGCGCGCGCCGATTCGGTGCCCAACCTCGAGATCGAGACCGGCGAGATCGCGGGTGCCGGACACGCGTCGGCCACCGGCCGGTTCGACGACCTGCAGCTCTTCTACCTGCAGGCTCGCGGCATCCCCGAGGACGAGGCCCGCCGCCTCGTCGTGCGTGGCTTCTTCGCCGACATCGTCGAGCGCATCGGCGTTGCCGAGGTCAGCGATCACCTCATGGAGGTCATCGAGGCCGAGCTTCGTCTGTCCCCGGCGGTCACGGCGTGAGGGGGCTGGCATGAGGGAACTCGTCTGCTCCGTCGGCGACCTGACGCCCGGCAAGGCTGCCGCGGCCGAGGTCGGCGGCAAGAAGGTCGCCATGGTCCGGTTGCAGGACGGCACGATCCACGCGATCGAGGACTCCTGCAGCCACGGATCCGTCGCTCTCTCCGAGGGTGAGGTCTCCGGCTGCTTCGTCGAATGCTGGCTGCACGGCTCGCGATTCGACGTCACCACCGGCGCACCCGCCACTCCGCCGGCCACCGCTGCCGTGCTCGTCTACCCCGTCGAGATCGACGGCGAGGACGTGTACGTCGACGTCGAGTCGCCCACCAACATCTGAGAACTCTGCACTGAAAGCGAGAGACGCATGTCCTCCACCCTCGAGATCCGCGACCTGCACGTCAGCGTCCAGACCGAGAACGGCCCCAAGGAGATCCTCCGCGGTGTCGACCTGACCATCCGTTCCGGCGAGACCCACGCGATCATGGGCCCCAACGGGTCCGGCAAGTCGACCCTGGCCTACAGCATCGCCGGTCACCCCAAGTACACCGTCACCTCCGGCACCATCACCCTCGACGGTGAGGACGTCCTGGCGATGAGCGTCGACGAGCGCGCCCGCGCCGGCCTCTTCCTCGCCATGCAGTACCCCGTCGAGGTCACCGGCGTCTCGGTGAGCAACTTCCTGCGCACCGCCAAGGCGGCCGTCACGGGCGAGGCCCCCAAGCTCCGCACCTGGGTCAAGGACGTCAAGAGCGCCATGGCCGACCTCAAGATGGATTCCGACTTCGCCGAGCGCGACGTCAACGTCGGCTTCTCCGGTGGCGAGAAGAAGCGTCACGAGATCCTCCAGCTCGAGCTGCTCAAGCCCCGGATCGCGGTGCTCGACGAGACCGACTCGGGCCTCGACGTCGACGCGCTGCGCATCGTCTCCGAGGGCGTCAACCGCGCCAAGGACGCCAACGACATGGGCGTCCTGCTCATCACGCACTACACGCGCATCCTGCGCTACATCGAGCCCGACTTCGTCCACGTGTTCGTCGACGGCCGCGTCGCCGAGCAGGGTGGCCCGGAGCTGGCCGACCAGCTCGAGGCCGAGGGTTACGACCGCTTCACCTCCGAGGCGGCGAAGGCCTGATGACCGACGCGACCGCGACCACCACCCGCGACGAGGTCGCGGGCCTCGGGGGAAGCAGCGGTCGACGCGAGGGGCCGCCCCCCGCCGAGATCGCTGCGCTCCGGGAGGACTTCCCGATCCTGTCGCGCACGATCCGCGAGGAGCGGCCCCTGGTCTACCTCGACTCGGGTGCGACGTCGCAGAAGCCGCGCGTCGTGCTCGATGCCGAGCGTGACTACTACGAGCAGCACAACGCCGCCGTGCACCGCGGCGCGCATCAGCTCGCCGAGGAGGCGACGGATGCGTTCGAGTCGGCACGCGAGCGGATCGGCGCCTTCATCGGCGCCCCCGCGCGTGAGGTGATCTTCACCCGCAACGGCACCGAGGCGATCAACCTCGTGGCGTACGCGCTGTCCAACGCCAACGCGCCTGGCGCGCTCGACGGAGTCGACCCGGCGATCGCCGACCGGTTGCGCATCGGCCCTGGCGACGAGGTGTGCATCACGGCTTTGGAACACCACGCCAATCTCGTGCCGTGGCAGGAGTTCTGCCGCCGCACGGGCGCCACGCTGCGCTGGATCGACATCGACGCCGACGGCGAGCTCGACATGTCGCTCTCGGCGATCACCGAGCGCACCAAGCTCGTCGCGTTCACGCACGTCAGCAACGTGCTCGGCACGCTGGTCGACGTCGATGCGATCGTCGCCAAGGCGCGCGAGGTCGGGGCGTTGACCGTGCTCGACGGCTGCCAGTCGGTGCCGCACATCCCGGTCGATGTGACCGAGCTCGGCGTCGACTTCTTCGCCTTCACCGGCCACAAGGTGCTCGGGCCCTCGGGCATCGGGGTGCTCTGGGGGCGTTGCGACCTGCTCGAAGCGCTGCCGCCGTACGTGACGGGTGGCTCGATGATCGAGCTCGTCCGCCTCGAGGGTTCGACCTATGCGGCGCCGCCGCAGCGGTTCGAGGCCGGCGTGCCCAACACGGCTCAGGCCGTCGGACTCGCACGGGCCTGTGACTACCTCGACGCCATCGGCATGGACCGCGTCGCCGCGCACGACCGCGACCTCGTGGCCTACACGCTGGAAAAGCTGGCCGAACGGCCGTGGGTGCGGGTCCTGGGGCCCACCGACCCCGACCGTCACGTCGGCGCTGTCGCGTTCGTCGTCGACGGGGTCCACCCGCACGACGTCGGCCAGATCCTCGACGACTCCGGAGTCGCCGTGCGCACCGGGCACCACTGCGCCTGGCCGCTGCACCGGGCGATGCGCATCACCGCCTCGACGCGCGCCAGCTTCCACATCTATTCGACCCGGGACGAGATCGACGCCTTCCTCCAGGCGCTCGACCGTGTTCCGCAGATGTTCGGGGTGGCGTGATGGACCTCTACCAGCAGTTGATCCTCGATCACAGCAAGAACCCCGAGCACGCAGGGCTGCGCGACCCGTTCGACGCCGAGGTGCACCACGTCAACACGAGTTGTGGCGACGAGATCACCCTGCGCGTCAAGGTCGGCAGCAAGGACGGCGAGTCTGTGCTCGAAGACGTCTCCTACGACGCCATCGGGTGCTCGATCTCGGTGGCCTCCACCTCGATCCTCGCCGAGGAGTGCCTCGGGTACACGGTGCCCGAGACCCTCGAGACCTACCGCGCGATGAAGGCCATGCTGACCAGCCGTGGCCAGGATTCGGGTGACGAGGAGGTCATCGGCGACGGCGTCGCGTTGGCCGGTGTCTCCAAGTACCCGGCGCGCGTCAAGTGCGCCCTGTTGGGCTGGTCCGCCTACCTCGACGCCCTCGCCCGTGCGGGTGCCGACATCTCGACCGCCGCCGATGAGACGGAGCACGCATGACCGACAACACCGCCACCCAGCCCACGCCGACGAACGCGGCCGACATCGAGGAGGCCATGCGTGACGTCGTCGACCCCGAACTCGGGATCAACGTCGTCGACCTCGGCCTCGTCTACGGCGTCAGCGTCGACCCGGGCAACAACGCTGTCATCGACATGACGTTGACCAGCGCCGCCTGTCCCCTCACGGACGTGTTGGAGGACCAGACGGCCCAGGCCCTCGAGGGTCTCGTCGTCAGCCACCGCATCAACTGGGTGTGGATGCCGCCGTGGGGCCCCGACAAGATCACCGACGACGGCCGCGACCAGCTGCGCGCCCTCGGCTTCAACGTCTGAGTCGGGAATGACCTCAGCGACTCCTGTTGCCCCGGAGGCGCGCTCGGCTTTCAGCCCTGCGCGCCTCTTCGGCGTCCTCGCCGCTGCGGAGGCGGTCACGTGGACGCTGCTGCTCATCGGCATGCTGCTCAAGTACGTCCTGCACGTCACAGACCTCGGGGTGCGCCTCGGGGGAGGGGTCCACGGGTTCGTGTTCCTCTGCTACGTCGCGGTCACGCTGCTGGTGGCCATCGACCGCCGTTGGGCCCGCCGCGAGGTCGTCCTAGGGCTCGGGTCCTCGATCCTCCCGTACATGACGATCCCGTTCGAGCGCTCGGCTCGTCGTCGAGGACTCCTCGCGGATCGGTGGCGCCTCTCGACAGATGAGGGCAACGGCCCCATCGAGCGGATCGCGTCGCTCGTCCTGCGCCACCCCATCCCGGCTGCGTTGGTGACGCTCCTCGTCTTGGCAGCGGTCTTCAGCGGCCTGCTGGCCCTCGGCCCGCCGACGCAGTGGTTCGCCTGAACCTCCACGCGGCTTCGGCCCACCGCCGTTCCATTGCACTGACCACCCCGACCGCCCGGCCGATAGCCGATGTGGTCGGGGTGTCGTCGTTTCAGCGGCGGTTTTCGTCAGTAGCGGTGCCAGGGTCGGGGGCGACCTGAGGGGGTGATCACCCCGGACAGGAGCTGGGCGTCGACGTCGAGGCCCGTCTTGAGCAGGCTAATGGCGCCCGTCGGCTCGAAGATGCCGTAGGCGATCTCGTCGATCTGTCGGATGCCGCGCTCACGCAGCGCGCCCGCCACCTCGTCGAGGGTGAGGTGCGCGCGGCGGAGACCCTCGTCCAGCACCCGCCCGTTCTCGATGATGAGGATCGGGTCCGGCGTGAGCCACCGGTGCACCCGCGGGGTGCTGCGGACCTGTCCCACGATCACCTCGAGCACCAGCACCGTCGCCAGTCCGATGACACCGGCGGCCAGCACCGGCGTGTTGCCGAGGATGACGCGGCCCGCGATTGCGCCGAGCATCAGCGTGATGACCAGGTCGAACGTCGACAGCCGCGCCAGGACCCGCTGGCCGAATACCCGCACCATCACGAGGAATGTGGCGTACATCCCGGCGGCAGAGAGCATGACGGCCGAAGCCTCTGTCGGCGAGATGGTGAGGAGGTCGCGCATGTTAAAATTTTGACGGATTTCGGCACAGAAAAAGGCGATACGTCTCGCCGAAACCAGGCGCCCCGTCGGGCGCCATCCCTCACCCGCGATCGCCCCGGAGGGGCATCAGTGGCCGCCCGGATCGGTTGATCCGCGACGACATCCGATGTTTGACGCGTGCAGATCCCGTCCTGGTGATGTCCAGTCCCGGAACCGCAGACAAACCCTCCGGCCGCGCCTTACGGTGAGGTCAGTGGCCACGGAGTTCCGTGGTCTTCAGTAGTGCATCGAAGACGATGGGAGTACGGGTATGTCGGCAGTTCGGGTCGTTCAGTGGGGTCTCGGAGCGATGGGGAGCGGCATGGCACGCCTTGTCGCCTCGAAGGAAGGTCTGCAGCTCGTCGGAGGCATCGACAAACGGCCCGAGTACATCGGCAAGCCGCTCCACGAGGTGCTCGGCATCGACAAGGACCTGGGCGCGACGGTCTCCGACGACCCCGCCTCGGTGCTCGACTCCGACAAGGTCGACTGCGTCATCATCGCCACGACCTCCTGGGTCAAGGAGCAGATCGACGACCTCCGCACCATCCTCAACGCGGGCATCAACTGCGTCTCCATCGCCGAGGAGATGGCCTCGCCCGAGGCGCAGTCGCCCGAGCTGGCCAAGGAGCTCGACGAGCTCGCCAAGGCCAACGGCGTCTCCATCATCGGCACCGGCGTCAACCCCGGCCTCTCGATGGACACCCTCGTCGTCGCGATGACGGCCGGCTGCCTCGAGGTCACCTCGGTCGAAGCCACCCGCGTCAACGACCTCTCGCCCTACGGCCCGACGGTCATGCGCACCCAGGGTGTCGGCCTCTCCGAAGAGGCGTTCATGAAGGGCGTCGAGGACGGCAGCGTCGACGGCCACATCGGGTTCCCCGAGTCCGCCAAGATGATCAGCGACGCGCTGGGCCTGGGCATCGACCGCATCGAGCAGAAGCGCGAGCCCATCATCTCCACCGTCCGCCGCGAGGCCGACCACATCACGATCGAGCCCGGTATGGTCGCCGGCTGCAAGCAGACGCTTCTCGGCTACCGCGGCGACGAGGTCGTCCTCACCTTGGTTCACCCCCAGCAGGTGCTGCCCGAGCTCGAGGGCCAGGGCACCGGCGACTACATCACGATCCACGGCACGCCCGAGGTCAACATGCAGATCACGCCGGAGTACGCCGGTGGCAAGGCCACGCAGGCCATCGCCGTCAATGTCGTGCCCCGCATCGTCGAGGCCAGCCCCGGCCTCAAGAACATGCTCGACATCCCGATGACCAGCGCACTCATGGGCCCCAGCGCCTACTCGCGGCGCGTCTGATGGGCGCGACGATCCCTGCCGGCACCTGGGTGGAGATCGAGCGCACGCTGCTCACCCCTGATCAGCGCGCGTCCAACCTCCCGCAGGAGACCCGCGAGAAGCCGTACGTGTTGCGCATCAACGGATTCCTCACCGCCGACGCGGTCGAGGGTGACGAGGTGACGGTGCGCAGCCTCATCGACCACGAGCACACCGGTCGGTTGGTCAACACGAACCCGCACTACGACCACACCTTCGGCAACACCGTTCCCGAGCTGCTGCGCATCGGCCTCGCCGGTGCCTCGCTGACCGAGTCCGCCTCCCAGGCCGACCCGAACACTGCGACCGGTGAGTCGGCGCCTGGGAACGAACAGAGCGACGCGAACGGAGGTGGATCGCGATGACCCTCGACATGTCCTACGACGCCGTCATGGCTCGTAAGAACGACATCATGAAGAGCAGCCTCGGCATCGACTACGACGAGTTCGAGCTGGGCGGCCTGGCGTTCGACTACGAAGCCATGATGTCCGGCGGTGACTTCACCCTCGAGGACATCGCCCGCATCCAGCACGAGACGAAGGTCGGCAACACGCCGCTGTTCGAGCTCACCAACCTCACCGAGGCCGTGCGTGAGTTCGCCGGCCCGGGCAAGGGTGCCCGCATCCTGCTCAAGGACGAGGCGGCCAACGCGTCCGGCTCGTTCAAGGCGCGTCGTGCGTCGATCAGTTGCTACGAGGCCCGCAAGCGCGGCTTCGAGGGCGTCGCCACGGCGACCTCCGGCAACTACGGCGCGGCGGTGGCCAGCCAGGCCGCGATGCGTCGTCTCAAGTGCATCGTGCTGCAGGAGGTCTTCGACTCCCGCGGTGTGGGGCAGCCCGAGATCGTCGAAAAGTCCCGTGCCTGTGAGGCGTACGGCGCCGAGGTGCAGAAGCTGTCGGTCGGGCCCGAGCTCTTCTACCAGATGCTGGTGACGCTCGAGTCGACCGGATTCTTCAACGCGAGCCTCAACACCCCGTTCGGCATCCGTGGCGTGGAGACCCTTGGCGCCGAGATCGGTGACCAGGTGCGCGCCCAGTACGGGCAGAACCCCGACGCGGTCGTCGTCACCCAGGCAGGTGGCGGCAACCTCACCGGAACCGCCCGCGGACTCCGCTTGGACGGCTGCGAAGACACCCAGGTCATCGCCTGCTCGGTCGACCTCTCCGGTCTGCACATGGGCAGCGACACCGACTTCAACCGCAAGTCGTTCACCACGGGTCACACCGGCTTCGGCGTGCCGTTCGCCACCTGGCCCGACCGGACCGACGTGCCCCGCAACGCGGCGCGCAGCCTGCGGTACATGGACGCCTACCACCTGGTCTCCCAGGGCGAGGTCTTCTACATCACGGAGCTGCTCACCAAGCTGGAGGGCATCGAGCGCGGCCCCGCCGGCAACACGAGCGTCACCGGCGCGGTCGCACTGGCCGCCCAGATGGACCGCGACCAGATCGTCGTCGTCCAGGAGACCGAGTACACCGGCGCCGGCAAGCACCACAACCGCCAGCTGTCGTTCGCACGTGAGAACGGCATCGAGGTGCGCGTGGGCGACCCGAGCGAGAACGTCCCCGGCAAGGCGATCGTCCTCCCGGAGCGACTCGACCAGGTGCGCGGCCACGCCCAGGACATCGGAGCCCTGCGCCGCAGCTACGTCAAGAACGCGCTCAAGCGGCTCCCCGCCGAACAGTGGAGCGAAGTCGATGTCGACTTCGTCGCCGCAGAGACCAACACCCACGCGGCCTGGGTCCGGAGCACCGTCTCCGCCCTCGGCGGCACGACCACCACGGAGAGTGCGCGATGACCGATCACGCCCCATTGACCCCTGAACCCGGTGAGGGTGCCGACACCCCCGAGGTGACCGCCGAGCTCGGCGCCGACCGCACAGAGCGCATGAACAAGCGCGTCGAAGAGCTGCGTGAGTTGTCCGACGACGAACTCAAGACCCGCTTCTGGGACCTCACCCACCAGCTGATGACCCCGGTCGTCGACCTCGCCCGCACCCACACCAGCCCCTCGATCGAGCGTTCGATCCTGTTGCGCATGGGTGTCGACTCCCTGTCCAGCCACGGCGTCGTCGACGTCATCACCGAGGCCGGCCTGCTGGGCAAGGGCGCCGGTCACGTCGTCCTCAAGGTGGGCGACAAGCTCGGCCTCGACGTGCGGGCCGCCGCCGCCACAATCGCCGAAGACCCGAGTGTTCTCGATGGTCTGTTCACCCCCAAGGGAGCGAGCAAGTGAGCGCCGACGCATTCGGGCCCTTGGTGCCCAACGAGAAGCTCGACGTCGAGAACCTGCTGAAGGACCTCGAGAACTACCGCCCCCGCCGCAAGGGCTGGACCTGGCGCGAGGTGCCCGCCGAGGGCGTCGACATGGGCCCGTTCCACTTCCGCGACATGGCGACCCCGCTCAAGAACTCCATCGGCCTCCCGGCCAGTGAGTACTTCGGCGACATCGACCCGCAGCCCAAGTGCGTGGTCACCACCGAGATCGCCTCGGGCCGGTTCGAGGACGACGTGCGCCGCATGCGCATGGCGGCCTGGCACGGCGCCGACCACCTCATGGTCATCCGCACGACGGGTCAGTCGCACATCGACGGACTCCTCGAGGGCACCCCCGAGGGCATCGGCGGCGTGCCGATCACCCGCAAGCAGATCCGCGCCTCCCGCAAGGCCTGCGACGCGATCGAGGACGAGGTCGGCCGGCCGATCAACTTCCACTCCTACGTCTCCGGCGTCGCCGGGCCGGAGGTCGCGGTCCTCTTCGCCGAGGAGGGCATCAACGGCGCGCACCAGGACCCGCAGTACAACGTCCTCTACCGCAACGTCAACATGTACCGGAGCTTCGTCGACGCCGCCGAGGCGAAGAAGGTGATGAACGGGGCCGGCATCTTCCAGATCGACGGCGCCCACAACGCCAACGCGACCGCCAAGGCCGGCTGGCTCGTCATGCCCGAGCTCATCGTCCAGCACGGCATCAACACGGCGTTCTCCGAGCTCGTCGGCATGGACCGTGGCCTCATCGGCTTGTCGACGGTGCCGCCGAACTCCCCGCCCGCCCCCAAGCTCTGGTTCGACCTGCCCTACGCGATCGCGCTGCGGGACGTCTTCTCCGACTACAAGTTCCGCGCCCAGCAGAACACCCGCTACATCGAGGCGAACATCGAGGAGGCCGTGCGTACGCACACGATCGACACGCTCATCTCGATGCTGACGAGCGCCGACATCCAGAGCACGATCACCCCCGACGAGGGCCGCAACGTCCCGTGGCACTACAACAACGTGCGCGGGCTGCAGACCGTCAAGCAGACATGGGCGGGACTCGACGGCATCAACGAGCTGCTCGCCCTGCGCAAGGACGGTCCGCTCGGGGAGATGATCCACGACCTCAAGGTGCGCGCGGTCGCGTTCCTCGAGGAGGCCATCGAGATCGGCGGGTACTTCGCCGCCGTCGAGGCGGGCTTCTTCGTCGACTCCGCCCGCTACCCCGAGCGCAACGGCGACGGCATCGCCCGCGACGGCGCCGGTGGCGTCGGTGCCGGGTCGATCGTCGAGCGGGACCCCGACTACTTCGCGCCCGTGAGCTGCCACTTCGGCGACAACACGATCCCGCGGTGGCTCGTCGAGAAGGGCGTCACCCGTCCGGAGGACGCGATCGGCGGCGACACCCTCGCGCACCCGGAGAAGATCGTCTACATCGACGAGCTCGACCCGAGCGACTCCGTCGACGCCCGCCTCGAGAAGACCCTGCCCTACCGCAAGGGCGGCCGCATCAAGCCCGAGGCCGAGTGGGCGGGCGACGGCACCGTGCTCATCCAGCTCTTCGTCCCCGAGAACGTCGACATCACCGAGGTCTACGCGATCGAGATGGCGAAGAAGATGGGCCTTCTCGACCCCGAGGTCGTCAACCTCGAACCGATGCACCCCAGCGAGGGCACGTTCGTCGAGGTCAAGGGCAAGGTCGCATTCGACGTCGACCGTGCCACGCTGCACATCCCCGAGAAGGAGGTGCTGCTGCCGGAGGACGAGATCCGCGAGGAGGTCAAGGCGCGGGGGCTGCGTGTCGTCGCGGGCACCGTGGGGGAGGACGAGCACAGCGTCGGCCTGCGGGAGATCCTCGACATCAAGCACGGCGGCATCGAGAAGTACGGCGTCAAGTACGACTACCTGGGCACGTCGGTGCCGTTGACCAAGCTGGTCGACGCCGCCATCGAGACCGGGGCCGATGCCATCCTCATCTCGACGATCATCAGCCACAACGACGTGCACCGCACGATGATGAAGCGTCTCAACGAGCTCACCATCGAGAAGGGTGTGCGCGACAAGCTGCTGCTCATCGCCGGTGGCACCCAGGTCAACCGCGACATGGCGGCCGAGACCGGACTGGACGCCACCTTCGGCCGTGGCACCAAGGGCATCATGGTCGTCGACGCCATGGTCAAGGCCCTGCGGGCGCGAGAAGGCGGACAGTGACCGCTGAATCGAAGACCGTGCTCACCATCGAGGTGGGCAGCACCATCACGAAGGTCAACGCCTTCGACCTGCGCGAGGGGGTCTTCCACCCCCTCGCGCAGGGGTTCGCCCCCACCTCGGTCGAGCAGGGGGACGTCGGGATCGGGATCGACCAGGCCCTGGCTGCGTGCCGGGCCGCGGGCGGGCCCGAGCCGGGCACCGTGGAGACGCACGTCAACTCCTCGGCCGCCGGTGGGCTGCGCATGACCGTGCACGGCCTGACCGTGAGCATGACCGCGCGTGCCGCGCGGGAGGCCTCGCTCGGCGCCGGAGCCATCGTCACGATGGTCACCGCCGGAGCCCTGGCGAGCTACGACCTGGACGAGATCCGCGAGATCAAACCCAACGTCGTCCTGCTGGCCGGCGGTGTCGACGGCGGAGAACGTGGCGTCGTGCTCCGCAACGCCGAGGTGCTGGCCGGGTTGCTGGCCGAGCAGCGTGAGGCCGGTGAGCGCGCGACCCCCGTGGTCTACGCGGGCAACGCCGCACTGCGCAGGCCGGTGACCTCGATCTTCGCCGACGCCGGGGTGGAGGTGCTGCTCGCAGACAACGTGTTCCCCGAGGTCGACGTGCTCAACATCGCCCCGCTGCGCACCTTGATCCACGAGGTGTTCAACGCCCACATCACCCACGCGCCCGGCATGGCACGGCTGCGTGACTTCACCGATGCGGAGATCCTGCCCACCCCGGGCGCAGTGCTCAAGGGTGCAGAGCTCTTCGCCGAGGCCGTGGGCGATGTCGTCGTCATCGACGTCGGCGGAGCGACCACCGACATCCACTCGGTCACCGAAGGCAGCCCGGAGTACGCCGCCAGGACGGTGGAGCCCGAGCCGACGGCCAAACGCACCGTCGAGGGTGACCTCGGCGTGTACGTCAACGCCGCCAACGTCGCCGCCGGTGACCCCGAGGCGGAGGCACGTCTGGCCGACCTGCGGGCCATGCCGAGCAACGAGGCCGAGGTCGAACTCACCCGCTGGCTGGCCCAGCGCGCAGTCGACCTGGGCATCCGGCGTCACGCCGGCATCGTCATGGACCTGTTCACCCCCACGGGCAAGAAGCAGGTCGTCAAGGGCAAGGACCTCACGTCCGTCGAGTACGTCGTCGCCACCGGTGGTGCACTGACGCAGGTGCCCGGAGGCCGCGAGATCCTCGCCGGCATCTGCCGCGGCCCCTCGGCCAAGGGGGGAGTGACCTCACTCCTGCCAGCCCCGGAGGCCCGGATCCTCATCGACGACAGCTATCTCTTCTCGGCCATGGGCACCCTGGCCCACACCTACCCGGACGAGGTCGCGGCATCCTTCGCGGCCTGGGCCGCACAGCCGGAGGCAGCGCAATGATCGCCCAGACTCCGCGGTTGGAGATCTACCCCGACCGCATCGCCGAGAACGCCACGGGCATCTACGAGATGTGCCACGCCCACGGCGCGCAGGTGGCCGCGGTGGGCAAGGTGACATGTGCTCACCCTGCGGTCATCCACGCGATGGTGGGTGCCGGCGCCGACATGGTGGCCGACTCCCGCGTGCAGAACCTCATGTCGACGGCCGCGCTCGGTCTCGAGGTGCCCAGCATGCTGCTGCGCATCCCGACGCCGTCCTCCGCCCACGACATCGTGCGGTACGCGGACATCACGTTGAACTCCAGCCTGGGCAGTCTCCAGGTGCTCTCCGAGGCGGCGCAGATGCTCGACGTGACGCACGAGGCCGTCCTCATGATCGACGTGGGCGACCTGCGAGAGGGCGTGTGGCCCGACCACGCGGCCGACGTGGCCGTCGCTGCGGCAGCTCTGCCCAATCTCGAGTTGATCGGGGTCGGGGCCAACCTCGCTTGCTACGGCGGCGTCATCCCCACCGTCGAGAACATGCGCCTGCTCGTCGAGGTCCGCGATGAATGCCGCGACCGCAGTGGTCTCGAACTCGGCCTCATCTCGGGTGGCAACTCCTCCAGCCTGCCTCTGCTGGCCAGCGGGGACATGCCCCAGGAGATCAACCACCTGCGCATCGGCGAGACCGTCATCCTCGGCAGCAACGTGCTCGATCGCAGCGACTGGCCGGGCGCCCGCCAGGACACCGTGCGCCTCGTCACCGAGATCGTCGAACTCGAACGCAAGCCCTCGGTGCCGATCGGTCTGCGTGCCCAGAACGCGTTCGGCGAGACGGTCGAGTTCACCGACCGCGGAACGCGACTGCGCGCCATCTGCAACATCGGTCGCCAGGACACGACCATCGACGGGATCGTTCCGCACGACCCCGGCATCCGCGTGATCGGCGGCAGCAGTGACCACCTCATCCTCGACGTCGAGGAGGCGACCACCGACATCCACCTCGGTGCCGAGGTGGCGTTCTCCGTCAACTACGGCGCGTTGCTCGGGCTGTCGACGTCGCCGTACGTGTTCAAGATCGTTCGCCGGGGCTGACCCCGGTTCGCTGTCGTAGGGATCTTCCCGACACTGCAGGAGGCAGGGCAATGCTGTACGCGACCCACGCACGGATTCACCTCGATGCGATCCGCCACAACCTCAGCGGAATTCGCACCGCGGTCGGGGACGCCCAGGTCCTCATGGCGGTCAAGGCCAACGCCTACGGCCACGGGGCGGTCGAGGTCGCCCGCGATGTGGAGGCCGCAGGGTTGGTCGACCGGTTCGGCGTCGCGACGGTGCCCGAGGGCATCGAGCTGCGTGAGGCGGGGGTGCGGCTGCCGATCCTCAAGCTGTCGCACGCCTTCGCCGAAGAGATCGACGCCGCCCTGGCGCACGATCTCGAGCTCGCCGTCGTGAACGAATCGGGGATCGATGAGGTGGCCGCGGCCGCGGAGGCCCGTGGTGTGACCGCCCGCGTGCATCTCAAGCTCGACACCGGCATGGGACGCATCGGCGCACCCATCGAGGCCGCAGCAGACCTCGCTGCCCGCATCGAGGCGAGCCCGCTCCTGCACCTCCTCGGCGTGTTCACCCACTTTCCCGCCAGCGACATGCCGGCCCAGGACGAGTTCACCCACGGGCAGATCGATCGCCTGACGAGCGCAGCGCAGGCCATCGAGGCACGCATCGGACGCGGCGTCGAGCTCGTGCACATGGCCAACTCCGGGGGAGTGCTCGGGCACCCGGAGGCCCGCGGCACGATGGTCCGCCCCGGCATCATGACCTACGGCTACTACCCCGACGCCACGACGCCGCGCACCATCGACCTGCGTCCGGCCATCACGTGGGCCACCCGGGTCAGTTTTCTCAAGCGGGTGAAGGCGGGGGAGACCGTCGGCTACGGCCGCACCTGGACCGCGCCGGCCGACACGTGGATCGCGACGATGCCGGTCGGCTACGCCGACGGGTACGACCGTCACCTGAGCAACGCGGGAACGGTCCTCGTGGGCGGGCGCCGGTATCCCGTCGTCGGTCGAGTGTGCATGGACCAGGCGATGTTCGACGCCGGCCCGACCCCGAGCGTGAACGTGGGGGACGAGGTGGTCCTCCTCGGCACGAGCGGCCAGGAGAGCTACACGGCCGACGACATGGCCGCCCAGCTCGGGACGATCTCGTACGAGATCACCTGCGCCATCGCGCCGCGGGTGACCCGCGTGTACACGGGGCGATTCGGCGACGACGAGGGCGTCGACGCAGGTCACTGAGCATTCGGCCTGAGCCCGATTCGGATTTCGTCATCACCGACGGGAGGGCTGTCGGCCCTCCCGGTTACTCTGTGGTAACGGTGCCTCACGGATGCACCGATCCGACAAAGGAGTCGCCGTATGAACCTCGCCAACAACCTCTTCGTCACGGCAGACCGACTGCCCGACGCGATTGCTCTCAAGCAGGACGACGAGGAATGGTCGTACGCCCGACTGGCCGATGCCGCACGTCGTTTCGCGGGCTACTTGAAGGCGCAGGGAATCGCCCCTGGTGACCGCGTGGCGATCAGCCTGCCCAACATCACCGCCTTCGCTGTCGTCTACTACGGCGCCCTGACGGCCGGGGCCATCGCGGTGCCGATGAACCCGCTGTTCAAGTCCCGCGAGGTCACCTACTACCTGCAGGACGGCGGGGTGCGCGTCCTGGTGGCACTGCCCGGGTCCGAGGCGCTCGCAGCAGCGGCGGACCTCGGTGTCACAGGAATCGCTGTGGACACCCTGCCCCAGATCCTCGGCGGGACCGAGCCTCTGCTCGAGGTCGAGCCGCGCGACGACGACGACACGGCCGTCCTGCTCTACACCTCCGGCACGACCGGGTCGCCCAAGGGCGCCGAGCTGCGCCACCGCAACCTGCAGACCAACCACCGCCTCGTCGGCGAGACCCTGATCCAGGCCGACGAAGGCGACGTCTTCATGGGGTGCCTGCCCCTGTTCCACGTCTTCGGCATGACGTGCGCGCTCAACGCCTGCCTCGCCACCGGGGCCACGCTGACACTGCTCCCGCGCTTCGATCCGGCCAAGGCCATCGAGATGCTGAGCCGCGACAAGGTCACGGTGTTCTTCGGCGTGCCCACGATGTACGGCGCCATGCTCGCTGCAGCCAAGACGCTCGGCGACGACGCAGATCTGAACATCGATACGCTGCGCCTGTGCATCAGCGGCGGCTCGTCCATGCCGGTCGGGCTCATGCGCCGATTCGAGGAGCGGTTCGGCTGCATGATCCTCGAGGGGTACGGGCTGTCGGAGACGTCACCGGTGGTCTCCTTCAACCACCCCGACAAGGAGCGCAAGCCAGGCTCCATCGGCACCCCGGTGCGTGGCGTCGAGATGAAGCTCGTGCCGGTCAGCTCCGCCGACGGAGATGAGGGTTCCGGCGAGATCGGTGAGATCGCCATTCGCGGCGAGAACATCATGCGCGGGTACTGGAACAAGCCCGAGGCCACAGCTGCGGTGCTCGACGAGGACGGCTGGTTTCGCAGTGGCGACCTGGCCCGTGTCGACGACGACGGCTACTACTACATCGTCGACCGCGCCAAGGACCTCATCATCCGTGGCGGCTACAACGTGTACCCGCGTGAGGTCGAGGAGATCCTCTACGAGTACCCCGGCGTCGCCGAGGCGGCAGTGATCGGCGTGCCGAACGAGCACTTCGGTGAAGAGATCGCCGCCTACATCGTTCCGGCCGAAGGCCATGTGATCGACCTCGAGGCGGTGCAAGCCTTCGTCAAGGATCGGATCGCCGCCTACAAGTACCCCCGCGTCATGCGGGTGATCGAAGCGCTGCCCAAGGGCGCGACGGGCAAGATCCTCAAGCGCGAACTCCCCAAGGACTGAGCGGACGCATCCTGGCCGGCCACATCCCGGCCAGGCACGCCGAAAGGGCCGACCCCGTGGGTCGGCCCTTTCGTGATGCTGCGTGGGTCCTGGAACCGGAACCCGTGCGGGTGGTGCGGGTCAGCGAACCCGACCGTAGGAGGCGCCGCCGCGAACCTTGGCGAGCTTGACCACGTCGCCGGTGCGGGGGGCGTGCCACATGCGACCGTTGCCGGCGTAGATGCCGACGTGGTACTTGCGGCCACTGCCGTAGAACACGAGGTCGCCGGGGCGGGCTTCGCCGCGGCTGATCTTGTGGCTGGCGCGGTACTGGGCGTCGGCCGTACGCGGGATGCTCTTGCCCATGCGCTTGTAGGTCCAGCTGGTGAAGCCGGAGCAGTCGAACGAGCGGGGGCCGGTGGCGCCCCAGCGGTAGGGGGTGCCCTTCTTGGTGCTGGCGATGCTGACGGCCTTGACGCCCTGAGCGCGGGAGATCGCAGCGTCCGCGGTGGGAGCGGCGGCAATCGACATACCACCGGAGAGCGAGACAGCGAGCAGGCCGGTGACGGCGAGGCGCGAAGAAGCGCCCGCGAAGAAGTTCTTCATGGTGTTTAGGGGTTCCAGGAGGCGCTTGCGAAACGTGACCTGTCGGGTTCGGAGACCTGGTCCCCGGCCCTCGTCGAGATTCGACTCGGGCTTCACCCCAAGGGCCCTGTCCGTCCATGTCGGACGGTCGGACCCGTACTGCTTGGGTGTTCCGTTCCTGCCACCCACACATCTCTGCGTGAATTGAACCAGAGCGCGGTGGCAGGACTCAGCGTCACGATCTGGTGACATCCCAGGGGCGGACGTCTCGATGAACATAACGACTCTGCAACGTCGAAACCAATCTGTGACCCTTAATTGTGACGCACGTCACGGTTTGCCGACGTCATCCAGGACGCCTGTCCGGCATTTCGACCGAGCACTCAGGGGGATTCGGCTCTATCCGTCCCGAAGGAACCCCCTGCAGGTCAGAGGTCTGCGGAATGCATGGGCGGGCGTCATCACACTCGGAATGCTGCGGGATTCGGCCACAGAGACGGCCGACTCGGCGATGCGACCGACCCCACCTTTCATCTCGACATATGGACGGGCTCGAGGCGCCAACCAAACGTCTCCAAACCCACTCGGACATAGATCGGGCCCTCCCACCGTGAGGTGGAAGGGCCCGCCCGGGCCGTTGTCCGTCAGAGACGCGGCGCGTTGAAGGTGTTGCAGGTGTTGATGTCGTCGGTCTCGTAGCCCGTCATGAACCAGCGCTGGCGCTGCTCGGATGTGCCGTGCGTGAAGCTCTCGGGGGAGACGCGGCCAGCGGAGGCCTTCTGGATTCGGTCGTCACCGACGGCCTCCGCCGCCGACAGCGCGTCCTGCAGGTCCTTCTGCGTGAACGGCTCCATGAAGGTGTTGCCCTTCGCGTCCTTCGTCTCCACTGCGCCACGCGCCCACATGCCGGCGAAGCAGTCGGCCATGAGCTCGACCTTGACGCCGCCGCTCTCGGGCCCCTTGGGGTCCTGCTGGGCGCGGTCGAGCAGACCGAGCTGGTCCTGCAGGGCGTGGCCGAATTCGTGGGCGACGACGTACTCCTGGGCGAGCGGGCCACTGGAGGAGCCGAACTGCTTCTCCAGGATGTCGAAGAAGCTCGCGTCGATGTAGACCTTCTTGTCGAGCGGGCAGTAGAACGGCCCCACCTCGTTGGAGGCCGTGCCGCAGGCCGAGCGGGTGGGCTGGTTGTAGACCACCATCTGCGTCTTCTGCCATTGGGCCTTGCCACCGGAGGCCTCGGGCAACTTCTTCGCCCAGAACGCCTGGACGCTGTTCTGGGTGATGACGATGCGGCACTCGGAGTCCTTGTTGGCGTCGGCGCCGGTGCGGCATTTCTCTGCCAGATCACCGGCGCCCTGGGCCGACTGCCCCTGCTGCGGCTGAGGCTGTTGCTGCTGCTGGAGGTCCGCGGGGTCACCGCCCATGAACATGTAGATGACGAGGACGATGACACCGAGGATGCCGCCACCACCGCCGAGAGCGAGGCCGCGGCCACGACCGCCGCCACCACCCCGGGAGACACCTGAGGTGTCGATCTGGGCATCGTTGTTGAACGTCATGGATCCCTCCAACGCGAGTCAGGCCGCCGGCCCGATCGGCCCGCTCGAATAGACTATCGGCCGCCCCACTTCTCCGCGCTGCTCATGCGCACCTCTGACGTGCACCTCTGACGTGCACCGACGACCCGTTCAGGGGGAGTCTCGGCACCGGCCGGTGGGGGATCGTATTCGACGAGAGGACCCACACGTGATCGCCGCGACCGGCATCGAGCTGCGCGCAGGCTCCCGACTGCTCATCCGCGACGCCACCTTTCGGGTGGCCGCGGGAGACCGCGTGGGGCTGGTGGGCCGCAACGGGGCCGGCAAGACGACGTTGACCAAGGTGCTCGCGGGCTGGAACCAGCCTGCCGCGGGATCCCTGACCACGTCGGGGGACATCGGTTATCTACCTCAGGATCCGCGCGACGGAGACCTCGAGATCGTCGCCAAGGAGCGCATCCTCGCTGCTCGTGGGCTCGACGACATCATGCGGCGCATGCACGAAACCGAGGGTGCGATGGCGAGCGCCGACGTGGAGACCCACGAGCGCGCCATGGAGCGCTACCCCAAGCTGTTGGCCCGGTTCGAGGCTGCGGGCGGATATGCCGCAGAGTCCGAGGCGGCGACGATCGCAGCGGCCCTGGGCCTGGACGACCGGGTGTTGTCGATGCGGATCGGCAACCTGTCCGGTGGTCAGCGCCGGCGGGTGGAGCTGACCCGCATCCTGTTCTCCGGCGCGGGCACGCTGCTGCTCGACGAGCCGACCAACCACCTCGACGCCGACTCGATCATGTGGCTGCGCGACTACCTGCAGTCGTACAAGGGCGGCCTCATCGTCATCAGCCACGATGTGAACCTCCTCGACGACGTGGTCAACCGCGTGTTCCACCTCGACGCCAACCGGGCCGAGCTCGATCAGTACAACGTCGGATGGAAGGCCTACCTCTCCGCGCGGGAGACCGACGAGAAGCGGCGTAAGCGCGAGCGCTCCAACGCCGAGAAGAAGGCCTCGGCGCTGCTCATGCAGGCCGCCAAGATGGGCGCCAAGGCCACCAAGGCGAGCGCCGCCCACAGCATGGCCAAGCGCGCCGACAAGCTCCTCGCCGGTCTGGAGGAGGAGCGGATGAACGACAAGGTCGCCAAGCTCCGCTTTCCCAAGCCCGCCCCCTGTGGGCGCACGCCGCTCACGGCCAAGGAGCTGTCCCGCTCCTACGGCTCGCTCGAGGTGTTCATGGATGTCGACCTCGCGATCGACCGGGGGAGCAAGGTTGTCGTCCTCGGGCTCAACGGTGCGGGCAAGACCACGCTGCTGCGCATCCTCGCCGGGATCGACACCCCCGACACGGGGGAGGTCGTGCCGGGTCATGGGCTCAAGCTCGGGTACTACGCCCAGGAGCACGAAAACCTCGACGTCGACCGCACGGTGCTCGAGAACATGAAGTCGGCAGCGCCCGACCTGGGGGAGACGGAGGTCCGCAAGGTCCTCGGCAGCTTCCTCTTCTCGGGAGACGACGTGGAGAAGCCAGCAGGAGTGCTCTCCGGTGGCGAGAAGACCCGGTTGTCGCTCGCGACCCTCGTGGTCAGCAGCGCCAACGTGCTTCTCCTCGACGAGCCCACCAACAACCTCGACCCGGCCAGCCGCGAGGAGATCCTCGGCGCGCTGCGGGCGTACGAGGGTTCGGTCGTCCTCGTCAGCCACGACGAGGGAGCCGTGGCGGCGCTCGAACCCGAGCGTGTCCTGCTTCTGCCCGACGGGGTCGAGGACCACTGGAGCCCCGAGTACCTCGACCTCATCACCCTGGCCTGAGTGCGTGGCCTGATCGGGAGCGACGTCACACCCCAGGTCGAGGTGCCGTGGCGCCGAGGCCGCGGTGCTCGCCCTACAGTCGGGGCATGACGTCTCGACCCCACCCGCGACTGTCCGTCGATGTGCAGGACGCGGTAATGACCATCACCCTCGACGCGCCCAAGCAGCGCAACGCCCAGCTCCCCTCGATGTGGATCGAGCTGGAGCGCCTCGCCACGACGCTGCCGGACTCGGTCCGCGTCGTCGTGCTCGCAGGCTCCGGTCCGGCGTTCTCCGCCGGCCTGGACCGCGGCATGCTGGCACCCAGGGGTGTCGAGGGCGAACCGGATCTGCTGAAGCTCGCAGCCTCGGACCCGGCGGCCCTGGCCGATGAGATCGCCGGATTCCAGCGCGCCTTCACGGCCTGGCAGGAGACGTCGGCCCTCGTCGTGGCGGCCGTGCAGGGTCCTGCTGTCGGCGCGGGCTTCCAGCTCGCACTGGCCGCCGACCTGCGGGTCGTGTCGACCGATGTGCGGTTCATCATGGCCGAGGTCGGTCTCGGTCTCGTGCCGGATCTCGGTGGCACGGGGGCGCTGACCCGGCTCGTCGGCCCTTCGCGGGCGTTGGAGATGTGTCTGACGGGTCGCCCGATCGGCGCCGACGAAGCCGTATCTGTGGGGTTGGCGGTTCTCGCCGTCGAGCCCGAGGAGCTGCGGGCCACCGTCGACGATCTCGTCGGTGCGGTCCTCGCCGCGCCCGAATCGACCGTCCGCGAGATGATCGGCCTGTTCCGCGGGATCCAGTCCCGCACCGCCACAGAGCAGTGGCAGCGTGAGCGCGAGGCTCAGTCGCGCCTCCTGAACGCGTTGGCCACCGCCGCACGATGACCGAAGGAGCACCAACGGCGTGAGCATGGCCTCGATGGGCAGCAACTGGTCGGCGATGCGATCGATGTCGCGCGACCGGATGAAGGGCACCCGCCTCAAGGAGGGCACCGCGCGACGGGTTCTGCGCTACGCCTTGCCGTATCGAGGTCTGCTGGCGCTGTTCCTCCTGCTGTCGTTGCTCACCTCGGGCCTGGTCGTCGCAACGCCCATCCTGCTGGGGCAGCTCGTCGACCGAGGCGTCATCCCCGGTGACCGGGGCGTCGTCATCCAGCTCGCCTGCGTGGTCGCGGGTCTGGCGGTGCTCGATGTCGTCGTGGCGTTGCTCGGTCGATGGACGTCCTCCCGCATCGGGGAGAGCCTCATCTACGACATGCGCACCCAGGTCTTCTCGCACGTGATCGCCCAGCCCATCGGGTTCTTCACCCGCGCCCAGACCGGGGCCCTCGTCACCCGGCTCAACTCCGACGTGATCGGCGCCCAACAGGCCTTCACGTCGGTCCTCGGCTCCACGGTGAGCAACCTCGTCTCGGTCGTGTTCATCCTCGTGGCGATGGCGAGCACGTCCTGGCAGCTCACGATCGTGGCGCTGCTGCTCACGCCCGTCTTCCTCGTCCCGGCCCGGCTCATGGGGCGCCGGCTCGCGGATCTGCAGCGCGAGTCGATGGGGCTCAACGCCGAACTCGGTACCCGGATGACCGAACGCTTCAACGTCGCCGGGGCGCTGCTCGTCAAACTGTTCGGCCGCCCCGACACCGAGGCTGCGCAGTACGCCGCGCGAGCCGGGCGGGTGCGGGACATCGGGGTCACGATCGCGCTCAACCGGTCCGTCTTTCTCCAGGGCCTCACGTTCGTCGCGGCTCTGGCCACCGCCGTCGTCTACGGCCTCGGCGGCCTGCAGGCGATCGACGGCACCCTGACGGTCGGGTCACTCCTCGCCCTGGCTGCGCTGCTCGGTCGCCTTTACGCCCCGCTGACCGCGCTCTCCAACGTCCGCGTCGACATCATGACTGCCCTGGTCAGTTTCGAGCGCGTCTTCGAGATCCTCGACCTCGAACCCCTGGTCCGCGAGATCGAGCAGCCCAAGACCATCCCCGACGACGCGCCGTCGGTCGAGTTCGCCGACGTCACGTTCGGCTACCCCGGCGCCGATCAGATCTCTCTCACTTCGCTCGAACGCGGCGGACCGACCGGAGACCGTGCGGCCGGAGGAACAGTGCTGCGGGGTGTGACCTTTCGGGTCGAGCCCGGGCAGCTCGTGGCACTCGTCGGGCCGAGCGGGGCGGGCAAGACGACGATCACCGCCCTCGTGGCGCGGCTCTACGACCCGACGTCGGGATCGGTGCGCCTCTCGGGGATCGATCTGCGCGAGGCGTCCTCGGAATCGCTGCGCTCCGTCGTCGGCATGGTGACCCAGGAGTCACACCTGTTCCACGACACGATCCGCGCCAACCTCGAGTACGCCCGACCCGACGTGAGCGAGCCCGAGATCTGGGATGCGCTGGAAGCCGCGCAGGTCCGGGGCCTGGTCGAAGGACTACCGCAGAGCCTCGACACGATCGTCGGCGACCGCGGCCACCGCCTCTCCGGGGGCGAGAAGCAGCGCATCGCCATCGCGCGACTGCTGCTCAAGAGCCCCGGCCTGGTCGTGCTCGACGAGGCGACGGCGCACCTCGACAGCGAGTCCGAGGCCGCGGTGCAGCGTGCGCTCGACACCGCCCTCCACGGCCGCACCGCGATGGTCATCGCCCACCGCCTGTCGACCGTGCGAGGTGCCGACGTCATCCTCGTGGTCGAGGGCGGCCGCATCGTCGAGTCCGGCACCCACGCCGAGTTGCTGGCCCGCGGCGCCCTCTACGCCGACCTCTACCGCACCCAGTTCGCCGGAGACGATTGAACGCAGACGACTGAACTCAGCCGTCCTCCTCGTCCCAGATGCGGGTCTTCTTGGGCTTGCGGGGCGTCTCGACGCGCCGTGCGTCGCCCTCGGCGAGGGAGTCACGGAACTCCCGCCGCAGGTAGACGAACACGAGGACGAACCCGACCGGGGCAGCACCCCACCACTGCAACGCATACGCGAAGTGGGGACCGGTGTCGGTCGTCGGGGGGATCAACGGTTTGGGGCGCGGCGGAGCGGTGCCATCGGCGGTCCGCTCCGAGTCGAGCACGACGTAGGTCGGTCGCAGGGTCAGACCCGTCGCGCGAGCGACCTCGCCGACATCGATGGATGCGAGTTGCCCTGTGGGCAGGGAGCGTTCGAGGTCCTTCTCGCCGGGGCGCAGCCAGCCGACGACCTCGACCTCCCCGCTCGGCGCGGGCGGCACGTCGGGCACGACGTCCGCACGCTCGGCGTTGGGAACCCAGCCCCGGTCGATGACGATCGCGTCGCCGCCTGGGAGGCGCAGCGTGTCGAGAACCTCGAACCCATAGGTGATGTTCTGCGGGCGGTTGCGCACCATGAACCGGCCCTGCGGGTCGTACGTGCCACTGATGCGGACCCGGCGCCACTGCTGGTCGGCCGGAAACGTCGTCGTGCCCGCGGGCAGCGCCTGGTCCAGGGGGACGGGCTCGGCCGCGTAGTAGGTGTTGATGAGTTGCGCCCGATGCGACTTGTCCTCGTAGCGGCCCCACTGCCACAGCCCGAGAAACACGCACAGGACGCAGAAGAGCGCTGCGACGAGCAGCGCGGTCAACCACCGCCGCGTGAACAGAAGCCGGAGCACGCTGGTCAGGCTACCCGCGCGGCTCCGTCGCCCCGGCGTCGCCCCGGCCGGGTGCCGAGCCGAGGGCGCCTCATCGCTATCGTGGCGCGCATGAGTGCTCACGTGCCGCCGACCTCGACCGATGCGGGCAGCCCCGCAACCGAGGGTCGCGGCGCGTCGTCCGCCGCTCTGCCCTGGCCCGAGGCACGCGGTGCACACGACGATTCAGCGCGAGCGGAGTCTTCTGAGACGCCCCCGCAGCATCGCGGACTGGTCGACACGTTCGGACGGATCGCGCGCGACCTGCGCGTATCGCTCACCGACCACTGCAACCTGCGCTGCACCTACTGCATGCCGGCCGAGGGCCTCACGTGGATGGCCAAGCCACAGATGCTCTCCGACGAGGAGCTCCTTCGCCTCGTCGGCATCTTCGTCGAGCTCGGGATCGAGCAGGTGCGTCTCACCGGGGGCGAGCCGCTGCTGCGGCAGGGCCTGCCCGGCCTCGTCGCGGGCATTGCCGCACTGCCCGGTCGTCCTCGAATCGCTATGACGAGCAACGGGATCGGACTCGCACGCCTGGCGGCACCACTGGCCGAGGCGGGGCTGGACCGCGTCAACATCTCGCTCGACACCACCGACCGCGAGATCTTTCGCACGCTCTCTCGCCGCGACCGGTTCGACGACGTCGTCGCCGGTCTCGCCGCTGCTGCCGAGGCCGGTCTGACGCCGGTCAAGGTCAACGCCGTCGCGATGCGCGGCATCAACGACACGGGAGTGGCCGACCTGCTCAAGTGGTGCCTCGAGCGCGGCTACGAACTCCGCTTCATCGAACAGATGCCGCTGGATGCCCAACACGGGTGGGCGCGCAGCGAGATGATCACCGCCGCAGAGATCCGCGAACGCCTCGAGACCCGCTTCACCCTCGAACCCGTGCCCGGGCGGGGGAGCGCTCCTGCCGAGCGGTTCCTCGTCGACGGTGGTCCCGCGACCGTCGGCATCATCGCGAGCGTCACCGCGCCCTTCTGCGGCGCGTGCGATCGCGTGCGGCTCACCGCCGACGGCATGGTGCGCAACTGCCTGTTCTCCCGCGGTGAGGTCGACCTGCGCGGACCTCTGCGCGATGGCGCCAGCGACCGCGAACTCGTCCGCCTCATCCGCGGCGAGATGTGGCGCAAGGCCAAGGGCCACGGCATCGGCTCACCCGACTTCACGCAACCTGCACGACCCATGTCGGCGATCGGCGGCTGACCCGCGCTGCGCCGGTCGGCCCGAGAACGACGCCGGAGACTCGGCTGACAGTGCGTCAGAGGCTGGGGGAGCCCGGTGACTGCGAGGAGCCCGGGTCGGCGCGGACGGCCTCGCCAGGAATGACCACGGGCGCGACGACGGTCGTGGCCGCAGCCGGTGCCGCCGAAGTCGTTGCAGATGCGGCAGCTGTTGCCGACGGCGCCCCGGCGCCGGTGTCGGCCGAGGTGTGGGTGCGGTGCGTCGAGCCGGGGTGCAACATCCGGTGGATGACGGGCTCGTGAGGTGCGGGTTCGGCGCGCATGTCGCGGGCATTGGCCATGACGACGGCGGGGTAGGGCAGGATCGCGGCGGCAACGAGGCAGATCCAGGCACCCGCTTGCCACGGCACGGCGGTCACGAACAGCCCGGCCATGAGAAAACAGAGGGTGCGGATCGTCATCGAGATCGTGTAGTTGCGCATGCGGTGACCCTGCTCCTCGGCACGCGAGCGGGGCAGGGGTGAGATCGAGTGCACCTGCTCCGGCGTCTGACGAGGCATACCGGCGAGTCTACGCCCGCGCCCTGGGGACACCAGGGGGATACCGAGGTCCGTTGCAGCCGAGTCCGCTGGTCGAGCCGCTGCTCAGGCCACCGAAAAGCTACTCACCGGTCACCTCTTGCCCTGTGTGCCAAGGGCGCCGGCGTGCATTAGGTTCGTGAGCTGAACGCCCGACCCATCCTCGATCGACCGACGGTGGAGCACGACCCTTCGACAGGAGTAACCCCATGCCGGATGCCTCGACCCGCCCCGTCCTCGTCACCGGAGGCAACCGGGGGATCGGCCTCGCCATCGCCCTGGCGCTGCGGGAGGCCGGACACCCCGTGGTCGTCGGGTCCCGATCCGGCGAGGCACCCGAGGGCCTGTCGGCTGTCCCGCTCGACGTCACGGATTCAGCGAGCGTGGACGCCGCCTTCACCGAGGCGGAGAAGATCGTCGGCGCACCCATCGGGGGCTTGGTCGCCAACGCCGGCATCACCAAGGACCAGCTCCTCATGCGGATGAGCGACGACGACATCGACAGCGTCCTCGACACCAATCTCGTCGGCGCGATCCGCTGCGCGCGTCGGGCCACCAAGAGCATGCTCCGCGCCAAGTCGGGCCGCATCGTGCTCGTGTCGAGCGTCGTTGCGCTGTACGGCTCGCCGGGTCAGGTCAACTACGCCGCGAGCAAGGCCGGTCTCGTCGGTGTCGCCCGCTCACTCACCCGCGAGTTGGGCTCGCGGCGCATCACGACCAACGTCGTCGCGCCCGGCTACATCGACACGGCCATGACCGAGGACCTCTCCGAGGACCTCAAGGCCAAGTACCGCGACATCATCCCCGCCGGTCGCTTCGGCGCCACCGACGAGGTCGCTGCCGCGGTCGCGTTCCTCCTCTCCGAGCAGGCCGGATACATCTCCGGCGCCGTCGTCCCCGTCGACGGTGGCCTCGGCATGGGCCACTGACCCGGACCTCCGCGCCGACCCTGCACGACCTGCACGACCTGCACGACCACCCCACAGACACGATCCCCGCCCAGATCATTCCCAAGGAGTCCCCATGGCCCTACTCGACGGCAAGACCATCCTCGTCACCGGTGTTCTCACCGAGTCCTCCATCGCCTTCCACGTCGCGCGGCTGGCGCAGGAGCAGGGGGCGAACGTGGTGCTCACGTCGTTCGGGCGCGCCGCCAAGATCACGGCCAAGATCGCCAAGCGGCTGCCCGTCGAGGCGCCGGTCGTCGAGCTCGACGTGTCCAAGGCCGAGGACTTCGAGGCCCTCGCCGGCCGTGTCGGTGAGCACGCCGACCGCATCGACGGGGTGCTGCACTCCATCGGGTTCGCCCCGCGTGAGGCCTTCGACTTCATGGAGGCCACCTGGGAGGACGTCGCCCCGGCTCTGCAGATCTCCGCGTACTCGCTCAAGGCACTCGCGGCCGCGTGTCGCCCGATGATGTCCGAGGGCAGCGCTGTCGTCGGCCTCACCCTCGACGCCTCGGTCGCGTGGTCCGGCTACGACTGGATGGGCGTGGCCAAGGCCGCGTTCGAGTCGACCAACCGCTACTGCGCCCGTGACCTCGGGCCGGCCGGGATCCGCTGCAACCTCGTGGCCGCCGGCCCGATCAGCACGACTGCGGCCAAGGGCATCCCGGCGTTCTCCAAGTTCGCCGAGTGGGGCGAGCACGCACCTCTCGGATGGGACATCTCCGACCCCACGCCCGCGGCCAAGGCCTGCGTCGCGCTGCTGTCGGACTGGTTCCCCGCCACCACCGGCGAGATCGTCCACGTCGACGGCGGATTCCACGCGTTCGGCGGCTGACCACGTCACGGCCTCTCCGGCCCGTCCACATCGACCGGCGCCTGACTCCGGCATCCGGGCACGCGGTGTCCATATCCTGAAAACCTCACGTGACCAGCACTGTTCGCCGATAGGGAGCCGTGGGCACCTCCCGGTGTCCGCGCCGCAACCGCTGATGCACACGTGTGGAGGACACCGCATGCCCAACGAATCACCGATCTGGACGCCGGCGCGGCATCCCCTCGCCCGCTTCCTTCGGGAGATGGCAGGCGGCACACGTCCCCCCGTGGACGGCGAATGGATGCGCGTCACCCCGTGGGTGCCGCACATTCAGGGGATCCTCTCGTTCCCCGGCCACGCGATCCTCGCGGTCTCCTACGACCACACCGAGGTCGCGTTGACCGAGCTCGGCGTGGACGCATGGGGAGGGGCACACCACCCGCGCGTCATCACGACCCTCGCCAAGAACGGCTGGATCGACACTCTCGACCTGCTGTTCCTCGGCGCGGGACTCGGTGAACAGGGTGGTGCCGGAAACCTCGTCATGCGGTCCGACCTGGCACGGCACCCCATCGCCGAACACGCGAAGCGCGTGCGCACCGAGGTCCAGGTCTACGGTCAGGCCGACCCGTCCGTCGAGGACGTCGTCGTGCTCGCCCGTGGCGTGGGTGGCCTGCGGGAGATCTCGTTCGAACTCGACCCGCGTCACCGCGGTCGGGGCAAGGCGAGTGCGCTCATCAAGGCGGCGCTGCACTGCATCCCCGAGAACGAACTCGTCGTCGCCTGCGCTGCGCCGGCCAATACTCCGTCGTGGCGAGCGCTGGAGCGCGCGGGCATGAAGGCCCACGGCACGATCCAGCTCTTCACCGACCGACCCGAGCGGCGCGGCTGACGCATCGCCCGAGCCGGGGATTCAGGCGGTTCTGGGGTTTCAGGCGGTGCTGAGACCGAGCAGATCCAGGACCAGGCTCAGATCCGGCTCGTCGATCGTCACCTCGACCTGCTCGCGCACGACCGGCTTCGCGCAGAACGCGATGCCGAGCCCGGCCGCAGCCAGCATGTCGAGGTCATTGGCGCCGTCGCCGATGGCGACCGTCTGCGACAACGGGATGGACTCCTGCTCGGCGAAGGCTCGCAGCGCGCGGGCTTTGCCCGCCCGATCGACGATCTCGCCGTCGACCTCCCCGGTGAGCACTCCGTCATGGACAGCGAGCCGGTTGGCGAGCACGTGGGTGATGCCGAATTCGGCGGCCAACGGCTCGACGATCTCGGCGAACCCCCCCGAGACCAGCGCGACGGCGTCGCCGCGACCCAGCAAGGTGGAGACGAGCTCGTCCGCACCGGGGGTCGTCCGCACGGCCCGACGCACCTCGTCGAACACGCCGACCTCGAGCCCCGCCAACGTTGCGCAGCGCGCGCGCAGGCTCTCGGCGAAGTCGAGTTCACCGCGCATCGCGGCCTCGGTCACCGCCGCGACCTGAGCCTCGGCCTGCGGCCCGGCATGGGCGGCCAACAACTCGACCACCTCGGCGGTGATGAACGTCGAGTCGACGTCCATCACCACCAGCAGGCGGTCGTCAGGGGACGGCCCCACGTCAGGCGGTGACGATCGTGTTCTTGGGAACGACGACGACGCCGCCTTCGCTCACGTGGAAGCCACGCTCGAGGTCGCGGGCGTGGTCGACGCCCACCTCGGCGCCGTCCTCGAGGACGACGTTCTTGTCGAGGATGGCCTTCTCGATGACGGCCTTGCGTCCGACCCGCACGTTGTCGAGCAGCACGCTGTCGTGCACCTGCGAGTAGCTGTTGATGCGTACACGGGGGGAGATGACCGAGCCCTCCACCCGAGACCCACTGATGACGACGCCGGGGGAGACGGCCGAGTTGATCGCCTCACCGAGTCGACCGGTCTCGTTGTGGACGAACTTGGCCGGCGGGTTGCCGTTGTCGGTCGTGTAGATCGGCCACTCGTAGTTGTAGAGGTTGAAGATCGGGTGGATGGCGATCAGGTCGAGGTTGGCGTCGTAGTACGAGTCGATGGTGCCGACATCGCGCCAGTACGCACGGTCACGATCGGTGGCGCCGGGGATCTCGTTGTAACTGAAGTCGTAGACGTATCCGTCGCCTCGCTCGACGAACGAGGGGACGATGTCGCCGCCCATGTCGTGCTTGCTGTCCTCGTTCTCGGCGTCCTGCACCACGATGTCGCGCAGCACGTCGGCGTCGAAGACGTAGTTGCCCATCGAGGCGAGCACCTCGTCCGGGGAGTCGGGCAGGCCCACGGCGTCCTTGGGCTTCTCACGCCAGCGGCCGATGCGCTGGACGTTGTTCGGGTCGACCTCGATGACACCGAACTGATCGGCCAGCGACATGGGCTGACGAATGGCAGCGACGGTGATGCCGGCCTGGGTGTCGATGTGCTGCTGGACCATCTGGCTGAAGTCCATGCGGTACACGTGGTCGGCGCCCACGACCACGACGATGTCGGGCTTCTCGTCGTCGAGCGTGTTGAGGCTCTGGTAGATCGCGTCGGCGCTACCCATGTACCACTGCTTACCCATGCGCTGCTGCGCGGGGATGGGGGCGACGTAGTTGCCCAGCAGGGTGGACATGCGCCAGGTGCGGGTCACGTGCCGGTCGAGGCTGTGGCTCTTGTACTGCGTCAACACGACGACCTTGAGATAGCCGGAGTTGACGACGTTGCTCAGGGCGAAGTCGATCAGGCGGTAGATCCCGCCGAAGGGCACCGCCGGCTTGGCTCGGTCGGCCGTCAAGGGCATCAACCGCTTGCCCTCTCCGCCTGCGAGAACGATGGCCAGGACTTTGGGGTTACGCGTCTGCCGCCTCATGCCCTCAACCTACCGGGATCGAGCGGCCCGACAAGGGGCAGAACGGCACGAATTGTTCGCGCGGACGAGGTTGCTCCTCGACTGTTCTCGAAACCCCCATCGGTAGGCACGGCGGTCTAGGGTGAGCGCGTGCGCGTAGACATCCTGACCAAGGAATATCCCCCCCAGATCTACGGCGGTGCCGGTGTGCACGTCGCCGAGTTGACGCGGGCCCTGCGGGCTCGCGGCGACGTCGATGCCCGGGTCCGCTGCTTCGGTGGCCCCCGGGACGAGGAGGGCACGACGGGCTACTCCGACGTCGCCGACCTCGCCGACGCCAACGCGGCCCTGCAGACGCTCGGCGTCGACCTGGCGATGGCCGACGACTGCGTCGGAGCCGACCTGGTCCACTCCCACACCTGGTACGCCAACATGGCCGGGCACGTCGCCTCGCTGCTCGCCGGTGCGCCGCATGTGATCTCTGCGCACAGCCTCGAGCCGCTGCGCCCGTGGAAGGCCGAGCAGCTCGGCGGCGGCTACCGCGTGTCCTCCTGGGTGGAGCGGACGGCCTACGAGTCCGCCGCCGGCATCATCGCCGTCAGCCACGGCATGCGTGCCGACATCCTCAAGTGCTACCCCTCGATCGACCCCGACAAGGTGCGCGTCGTGCACAACGGGATCGACTCGACCGACTGGGCCCCCGACCACTCCGACGCGGGCAAGGACGTCTGCCGCAGCCACGGGATGGACCCCGACGCCCCCTCGGTCGTCTTCGTCGGTCGGATCACGCGGCAGAAGGGTCTACCGCACCTCCTGCGTGCCGCCGCCGCATTGCCGCCCGAGGTCCAGCTCGTGCTGTGTGCCGGCGCTCCCGACACGCCGGCCATCAAGGCCGAGGTCGAGGTGCTCATCGACGAGCTGCGCACCAAGCGCGAGGGCGTCGTCTGGATCGCCGAGCACCTGCCGCGCGACCAGGTCGTCG
>DAMDJY010000013.1:31698-33001 GCA_032100225.1 Mobilicoccus sp. | reverse complement strand
ACGCCTGGCGTTGCGCACGCCCACGTTCGGTGGGTGGGCGCTGGCCGCTGCCGAGGAGGCGTTCGACGGGCCCATCACGGTGGCGATCGTCGAACCGACTGAGAGCAGCGACGCCTCCGTTGCGGCGCAGCCGAACTCAGCTGATCCCCTGCTGAAGGTCGCGCGGCGCTCGACCCGTGTTCTGCTGGCGCACGGTCTCCCGGACTCTGCTCCCCTGCTCATGGACCGCCCGGTGCTGAACGGGCAGACGACGGCCTACGTCTGCCGCGGCACGGTGTGCAGCGCACCGATCACCGATCCCACGGCTCTGGCCTCCGAGCTGGGAGTGGCCTCGCGATGACCCCGCGTCACTCCACGCCTCGGGTGACTGCTGACGTCGAGAACGAGGTCGCCCGTGCCGCCGGTGCTCGGGCCGGGGGAATTCAGGTGCCACGATGGTGAGCATGACTGCCGCTGTTCCCTCCCCTGCCGTGCGCGCCGTGATCGACGAGGTCCTCGCACACGAGACGCCCGAGTCGCGAGCGATGTTCGAGGTGCGCCTCGACCGGTGGTGGAGCGACCTGCGCGAGGGCTTGGAGCCGATCACGGCCCCCGAGCTGGCCGACGATGTCGCCACGCGGCTGGTGCGGATCGCGGCGGAGGCCTACGCGGCACGTAGCCCCGAGCTGCGCCGACTCGACCTGGAGCGCCTCGTCCGGCCCGATCGACTGCAGTCGCCCGAGATGGTGGGGTACGCCGCTTACGTCGAAGGCCTGGGCGGCACCCTCGCCGGCGTCGAACAGCGCCTCGAGCACCTCACCGAGCTCGGCGTCAGCTACCTGCACCTCATGCCGTTGCTCACGCCCCGAGAGGGCGACTCCGACGGCGGATATGCGGTCGCCGACTACCGCACCGTGCGGCCCGACCTCGGCACGATGGACGATCTGGCGTCGCTGACCGCCTCGATGCGCGAACGCGGCATCAGCCTCGTCCTCGATCTCGTGCTCAATCACGTCGCCCGCGAGCACGCCTGGGCCACGGCGGCTCGAGCCGGAGACGCCCGCTACCGCGACTACTTCCACGTCTTTCCCGACCGCACCCTGCCCGACCGCTACGAGCAGACCCTGCCCGAGGTCTTCCCCGACTTCGCGCCCGGCAACTTCACCTGGGACGACGAGCTCGGCGGCTGGGTGTGGACCACCTTCAACGAGTTCCAGTGGGATCTCAACTGGTCCAACCCCGAGGTGCTGCTCGAGTTTGCCGACATCGTCATGGGCCTGGCCAACGCCGGGGTCGAGGTGCTGCGGCTCGACGCCATCGCGTT
>DAMDJY010000013.1:0-31688 GCA_032100225.1 Mobilicoccus sp. | reverse complement strand
GTCAGGGACAGCCCGAGGTGCACGCCATCACCCAGGTCTTGCGTGCTGTCGCCCGTATCGCCTGCCCGGCCGTGTCGTTCAAGGCCGAGGCCATCGTCGCGCCGCACGAACTGCTCGCCTACCTCGGCGAGGGCCGGTTCACCGGCAAGGTCAGCGACCTGGCCTACCACAACACCCTCATGGTGCAGATCTGGTCGATGCTCGCCACCGGCCGAACAACCCTGACCGAGACGGCCCTCGCGCGACTCCCCCAGGCGCCTCCGACCGCCGGGTGGATCACCTATCTGCGCTGCCACGACGACATCGGCTGGGCGATCTCCGACGAGGACGCAGCCGCAGTCGGGCTCTCGGGGTACGACCACCGCAGCTTCCTCGCCGACTGGTACACGGGCGAATTCCCCGGCTCCACCGCCCGCGGTCTCACCTTCCAGTTCAACCCCGCTACCGGTGACCGCCGCACCAGCGGCACGGCCGCGAGCCTGCTGGGCATCGAGGGCGGCGGCACGGCCCAGGTGAGCGACGCCGATCGGCTGCGGCTGGCCCAGCTGCGCCTCGCGCATGCCGTCGTCGCCTCCTACGGCGGCATCCCGGTCATCTGGAGCGGCGACGAATTCGCCCAACCCAACGACGACGACTGGGCCCGCGACCCCCGCCACGCGGGCGACAACCGATGGGCCCACCGCCCGGTCCTCGATGCGGATGCGCTGGCGGCGCGTCATGATGACACCTGCGTCGCCGGACGCGCTTTCACCGACCTCGCAGCACTGCTCCGGGTCCGCCGGACGCTGCCTCACCTGCACGCCGGCATCCCCACCGAGGTCGGCAACGCCGAGGACCCAGGAGTTCTCGCATTGGTACGTCGGCACCCGCTGGGCACGTTCGTCGGTCTGTTCAACGTGACGCCGGAGCCTCGCTCGTGGGCCTGGTGGCACCTCGACGAGTACGGCGTGCGCGACGCGACCGACGCGCTCACCGGAGAGCCGGTGCGCACCGGCGACGAGGGTCACGTCTGGCTCGAGCCCTACGGGGTGCGCTGGTACGTCACCGACTCCCGGCAGCTCACCTCCCCGTTCCCCGGCTGAGCCGTGCCGTCGCTCCTGGTAATTCACCAATCACCGTCGGCCTCGATGCAGGCACTCACTGCTGCGGTTCTCGCCGGAGCGCGCGACGACCTCATCGACGGCGTCGATGTGATCGAGCGGGCCGCGTTGGAGGCGACGGCCGAGGACGTCCACGCGGCCGACGGGATCGTGCTGGGCACGCCGGCCAACTTCGGGTACATGTCCGGGGCGCTCAAGCACTTCTTCGACTCGACGTTCCTGCGCATCGGCGGCTCACTGGGCGACGGCGGTTCGGCGGCGCCCGGTGACGCTGCGACGACGGTGCCCTTCGGCCTCTACGTACACGGCCGGTACGACACCACGGGCGCGGTCCGTTCCGTGGAGTCGATCGTCGGCGCATTGCCCTGGCGGCAGGTCGTCCCGCACCTCGAGGTTCTGGGTGATGTCGGCGACGATCACACGAACGCGGCCTACGAGCTGGGCGCCACCGTCGCGGCACTCGTCGCCGGCTGAGCCACCTCCAGGGTGGGGATCTTCACCGCCCACTCGACGCCGAACCTGTCGGTGACCCGACCGGGCTCGGGCACCGGTGACGCGAACCCGAGGGGCACGAAGACCTCGCCCCCGTCGCTCAGTGCCTCGAACCAGGACCGCAGTTGAGCTTCGTCGTCGCCGTCGAGGCTGATCGCGACCGTCGCTCCGAGCTCGTACATCGCGCCGCAGGGCATGTCGATGCACGAGAGCGTGAACCCGGCAGGCGTGTGCAGCTGCCCGTGCCACACCCGGTCGGCGTCGGCCGTCTCGACCAGGCCCTTGTCGCGGTACAGAGACACCGTGACGTCACCGCCGAAGACCCCGCGGTAGAACTCCAGCGCCTCGGCCGCACGCCCGGGGAGTTGGATCAGCGGAGTGCATCGAAGGCTCACGGGCCGTCCCTTTCTCGGCGGACTCCGGCTACGTGCGTGACCGGCCCGGTCAGCCTAGGACCGAGCCCAGCACCACACGCTTCACCACAGGTGGAGCACCTGGCCCCCAAGACGGACGATAAAGGCGCCCACGACGACGAGCAGCACGATGCGCACGAACGCCGGGCCGAGGCGCACGGCGCTGCGCGCGCCGAGGTATCCGCCGAGGATGTTGGCGGCACCCATCGCGAGCGCGATCTTCCACATCACGGCGCCCTGCGGGATGAACACGGCGAGGGCGGCGAGGTTGGTGGCGACGTTGGCGATCTTCGACAGGCCGCTGGCCTCGACGAACGCGTACCCGCAGATGGCGACGAGCCCGACGACGAGGAACGAACCGGTTCCCGGGCCGAGCGCGCCGTCGTAGAACCCGATGACTGCGCCGATCACTCCGGCAGCGCCGACGTGGGTCCGGCCGCTGAACCGCATCTTCTGTACCTGGCCCATGCTCGGCTTGAGCAGCGTCCATGCGCCGACGACGACGAGCACCACGAGGACGATCGGGGTGAACAGCTCCTTGCTGATGAACGAGGCGACGACCGCTCCGCCGGCCGAGCCCGCGAAGGCGGCGAGGGCCAACGGGATCGCGGTGCGCGGGTCGGGGCGAATGTGTTTCGCGTAGGTGAGCGCGCTGGTGGTGGTGCCGCAGATCGAGGCCATCTTGTTGGTGGCGAGCAGGTGCACGGGCGCGGCGCCGGGCAGCAACAGCAGCAGCGCGGGGAGCTGGATCAGTCCTCCGCCGCCGACGACTGCGTCGACCCACCCGGCCAGCAGCGAGGCCAGGATGAGCGCAAGAAGGATCCACAAAGAGACGTCCGTCACGCCGCGACACTACCGGTCGCGCGACGAGCGCCCCGGAGGCGCCGCCGGTGTCCGAGAACAGGTGCGGATCCGCCGAAACAGGCCCCGGACCTTGGGATGAACCGCTAGATTCCGTGAAATGTACGGGTCTCTGGTGGCGTGACTCGCCGCCGACCCCACCCATCCGGAATCGACCCGAGGATGCCCATGAGCACACCAATGAAATCCGAGATCGACCGGCTGGACGGTATCGCCGAGGATCTGCGCGCGTCCGTCATGGACATGCTGTCCCACGCGGGCAGCGGCCACGCGGCGGGCCCGCTGGGCATGGCCGAGATGCTGACCGCCCTGTACTTCCACTGCATGAACCACAAGCCGGAGGATCCGGAGTGGGCCGAGCGTGACGTCTGCATCCTCAGCCACGGCCACACCGCGCCGATCCTCTACGCCGCGATGGCGCACGCCGGGTACTTCCCGCTCGAGGAGCTGAAGACGCTGCGCAAGCTGGGCACGCGCCTGCAGGGCCACCCCGAGCGGAAGGCGCTGCCGGGCATCGAGAACACGTCGGGTCCGCTCGGCGAGGGCCTCTCGCAGGGTGCGGGCTACGCCTACACGCTCAAGTACCTCGACCAGAACCCCCACCGTTTCGTCTACGTGCTGCAGGGCGACGGCGAGGTCAACGAGGGCAACGTGTGGGAGGCGGCCATGTTCGCCGCCAAGTACCAGCTGGGTCAGCTCATCAGCATCATCGACCGCAACTACATCCAGATCGACGGCGGCACCGAGGACGTCATGCCACTGGGCGACCTGGCCGGCAAGTGGCGGTCGTTCGGATGGCACGTGCTCGAGGTCAACGGCCACTCGATTCCCGCGCTCATCAACGCGATCGAGGAGGGCAAGGCCGTCGTCGACCGCCCGACGATGATCATCGCCAACACCATCCCCGGCAAGGGCGTGAAGTTCATGGAGTACGACTTCGGCTGGCACGGCAAGCCCCCGTCGCTGCAGCAGAACGAGGAGTGGCTGGCCGGCCGCAGCAACCCGGCCGCCGGGTTCGACTACAAGGCCGCCGAGAAGGAAGCGTGATCATGACCGACTTCAAGCTTGACTCCAAGGTGGGCACGGACGACGTCGCCCAGGAGCCGATCCGCATGGGCTTCGGTCGCGGTCTGCTCAAGGCCGGCCAGCAGGACGAGCGGGTCATGGCGCTCTGTGCCGACCTGACGGACTCCACCCAGATGTCGCTGTTCAAGAAGGAGTTCCCGCTCCGGTTCGTCGAGGTCGGCATCGCCGAGCAGAACCTCGCGACCGTCGCCGCCGGCATGGCGCGCGCGGGGCGGATTCCGTTCACGTCGAGCTACGCCGCCTTCTCCCCCGGCCGCTGCTGGGAGCAGATCAAGACGTCGCACTGCCTCAACGAGATGCCGGTCATCACGGTGGGCTCCCACGCAGGCCTCATCACCGGCCCTGACGGTGCGACGCACCAGATGCTCGAGGACATCGCGATCATGCGGATCATGCCCGGCATGACCGTCGTGTGCCCCGGAGACGCGATCGAGGCCGAGAAGGCGACCGTCGCGCTGGCGCAGCTCGGCTCGGCCGGCTACCTACGTCTGGCCCGTGACAAGACGCCGGTGTTCTCCACGGAGAGCTCGCCGTTCGAGATCGGCAAGGCGTACGTGCTGCGCGAGGGCACAGACGTGACCCTCGTGGGCACCGGCACGATGACGTACGAGCTGCTCGTCGCCGCCGACGTCCTCGCGAAGGATGGCATCTGGGCGGAGGTCGTTCACGCTCCGACCGTCAAACCGCTCGACGAGGAGACCATCTTCGCCAGTGCCCGCAAGACCGGTGTGGTCGTCACCGCCGAAGAGGCGCAGATCAAGGGTGGCCTGGGTAGCGCCATCGCCGAGGTCATCGGCGAGCACGCCCCGATGCCCGTCAAGCGTTTCGGTATCGACGACCAGTACGGCGAGACGGGCGACCCCCGCGGCCTCTGGGAGAAGTACGAGATCACCGGCGAGCACCTCGCCCGCAAGACGGCCGAGTTCATCAAGGCGAGTACGAAGGCCTGAGCCAGGCTCGACCTGACGCCGTTCTGAACTCTCGGAGCGTCCACGGAGGGGTCGGGATCGAGTGCCCGCAGACGGGCAAGCGTTCTTAGTCTGCGATCACCCGATCTCGACCCCTCCTGTATGTCCGCTTGTTCGGCGGAATCGGTTCTGCGGCGGTTCACCCAGGGAGGTGGATCGTGTCGCCGCCGTGCGCCATGGCTACTACTGGCGAGCCTCGCAGTCACCCCGATGCAAAACCGAATCCTGTGGGAAACGGTAGAGCGTGGTCATCTTCACTACGGACATCTACGACAAGCGGTTCCGTAGGCTCAAGACCAGCAGGGCTAGGGCCAGGATCAACCTCGCGCTCCGGCGCTGCGAGCTCGAAGGGCGTCTGGTTGGCGACCTCAAGCCGGTCGGCGACCAGGTCTACGAGATGCGCTTTCACTTCGGGCCGGGCTACCGGGTGTATTACCTGCAGCAGGGCACCACCGTCGTCCTTTTGCTCGTGGGCGGGGATAAATCCAGCCAGGAGTCCGACATCGCCAGGGCAAAGGCCCTGGCCGATGAACTTCGCGAGGAGCAGTCATGGCCGTGACGATCAACCGTTGGGACGCCAGCGAATACCTGGAGACGCCCGAGGACATGCTCGCGTATCTCGACGGGGCCGCTCGAAGCGGAGACCCCGCACTGCTCCAAGCTGCGCTGGGCGACATCGCCAAGGCCAAGGGGATGACGGAGGTCGCCCGCAGCGCCGGCGTCGGCCGGGAGTCCCTGTACAAGTCGTTGAGCAGCACCGGCAACCCCTCCTACCACACCATCGCGAAAGTCATCGACGCCCTGGGAGGACAGATCAGCGTCACGCCCAAGGGCGATGTCGCCTGAGTGAAGGCGGGAGCAACCACTGACGGCCCAGTGACGCCCAGCCGGAGCGTCACAAGCCGATAGACACAGGTTCGTCCGGAACACCGGACTCGAGCAGCGCCGCAAGCAGAGCGCCGAGGTCTCGCGGTGACAACAGGTCCGGCAGCTCACCCGAGGTGATATCGACCAGCGTTCACCACCGAAAGTCGCTGATCCCCTCGGCTGCAATGTCCTCTGCGGGGAGCGCACCCTTCGGTTCGAAGCGGGTCGTGCGGACGAGGAAGTAGTCGTTGGTCGCACCGTCGTACCGGTCCCCGTGGCCGGACTCGAGGATCACTTGTCGCCAGACGTGCGGCGGGTCGCCCTCGACGCGGAGCCCGTTCTCCTCCAACAACTCCCGGCGCAGGGCATCCAGCGAACCTACCCCCACCTCGATGCCGCCACCTGGCGCCACCCACACGCCTGGCACACCCGCAGGACGGCAAGGTGCGGAGGCGTGAACCGGCAGAGCAGGATCCGATCGTCTTCGCCCAGGATCAGCGCCCTCGCTGCTCGCCGGAGGGTTGGTGCGCGTCGGGGCCGCGAGGTGTCCATGCAGTGGAACCTATCGGCGGCCACCGACGGGCACCGCGTGTGGCCGCCCTGAGGCGGCGCGAGCCAGACGGGCATGCACCTTCTGCATTGCCCGGTCACTCAGCACCACCTGCGGACGACCAACGAGCGGAAGGATTGAGAGCACATAGGGGCGGCACGGAGGAAGTCTGCGCTGGCATGGCGTACGCTCACCCCATGGCTAACGATCGTTCGCTCTCCACGCGTGGTCGCCTCCTCGACGCCGCTCTGACGCGCTTCGCTCGTGATGGGTGGGGCGGCACCTCGATCCGGGACCTCGCCCGTGACGTGGGCATCCGTGAGAGCTCGGTCTACAAACACTTCCCGTCCAAGCAGGCGCTCTTCGACGCCCTCATCGAGCGGGCCGACCCTCGGATGGCCGATGTCGCGGGGCAGTTCGGCGTGAGCGTCGAGTCGCCCGAGGCTGCATCCCCCGCCTATGTCGGCATGACGGAGGAGCGCCTCGTCGCCGTCGCCCAGGGGTTCTTCGACGCCGTCCTGCACGACCCCGAGCTCGTTGCTCTGCGAAGGCTGTTCGTGGTCAACCAGTACCGCGACGACGCGATCGGTCAGCGCCTCCGGGACTACTGGATCGAGCGGCCCCTGCAATTCCAGGCGTCGCTCTTCCGTGACCTCTTCACCACCGGGGAGTTCCGCGACGGCCTCGACCCCGAGCAGACGGCACTCGCGTTCTACGGCCCGATTCTCACCCTGCTGCAGCTCGCCGAGGGTGGCGGCGAGAGCGAGGGCCGCGCGCGGGACCTGCTGGCCCGGCATGTGGGCCACTTCCGTGCGACTCACCTCAGGGAGTCCTGAATGTCTCGTTACCGCACGATCATTCGCTGGGTCTTCGCCGTCGCCTTCATGGCGGGAGGGGTCGTTCACCTGGTCATGGGTCGCACTGCGCCCGAGTCGTACGGTGCCTTCGGCCACACCGCGGCCTGGGGGGTGTTGTCGGAGTTGTGGTCCGCGTTCGTCATACCGAACATCGCATGGTTGACGCTGATCTTCGCCGCACTGGAGATCATGGCCGGTTTAGGACTCCTCCTCGGCGGACGGTGGACCCGCCTGGCGGTCATAGGAATCCTGGCCTTCTTCGCGTTCCTGCTGGTCCTGGGCTATGGATGGCCCACGGCCGGCGCACTAGACGATGTCGCCAAGAACCGCGCCGGCACCCTCCTGATGGCCGCATTGCTCATCCTCATTCTGGCCGAACGCACCCCGCGCCCCCTGATCGGGCGCCCCCAGCTCACGCTAGGAAGAAGAGACACATCCCGAGGATGAAGACCCCACCGACGACGGCCATCAGCCCCTCGGTCCGGGAGAGGATCGCCAGGGCTGCGAGCGCACCCCCGTGGGCCAGCGAGCCGACGTCACCCACTTAACCGTGCTGGCCAAACCCGAGGCGTCAAGATATCCTTGACGCGCGGAGCGTGTCTTCCGTCAGCTCATCGACACAGCATGAGTGACGAAGACATCACCTACGTCCTCGACAACGCCCTGCGCCTGGTCGAGTACGAACACGACGGGGAGGACCGACTTTCTCATCATCGGCCCTGGCCGTCACGGAACACTGCGCGAACTTGTCGCGGTCCCAGCCGACAACCCGGTGCGCATCATCCACGCAGACATTCTTCGGCCCTCCCGCTACGACTACCTGAGGTGATGACGATGAGCACGATCGGCTCCACCGACACCACGGGACTGGACACGATCAGCCCCACCACCCATCCCGGTCGCGACGCGGTGGGGTTCCGAGCGATCCGCGCGGCCGCGAAGAACGTCGAGTCCGCAGAGACCGAACTCCGCGAAGCGGTTCGTGCTGCGCGCGAGGCCGGAGACTCGTGGGCCATCATCGGCACCGCACTCGGTGTCAGCCGCCAGGCTGCGCAGCAGCGATTCTCCTGAGCTCTGGGGGTGGCCGAAGGCGTCATGCTTGACCCCTGTCCACGGATCCTGATCGGCGGCGCGCGGACCTGACACGTCTGCGCCGGGTTCGCGACCGGATCGACCGCGAATTCGATCAGCCGTTGGACGTGCCGGAGTTGGCCCGGGCCGAGCACATCTCGGCGGGCCACCTGTCACGGCAGTTCAAGCTCGCCTACGGCGAATCGGTCTACTCCTACCTGATGACTCGCCGAGTCGAGCGCGCGATGGCCCTCCTTCGCAACTCGGACCTCAGCGTCACCGACATCTGCATGAAGGTCGGATTCAGCTCGTTGGGCACCTTCAGCACTCGCTTCACCGAACTCGTCGGGGCGCCGCCCACCGCGTACCGCGAATCGGCGTCCAGCTCCAACCTCGTCGACGTCCCCGCCTGCGTCGTGCGGCGGGTCGACAGACCGATCAGGAATCGAGAAGCGCGTCCGTGGTCGGCTTCGTAGCGTGGGGCACATGGGCCTCACCATTCATTCCACGTTCCTCCCCCACGTCGATCCCGAGGCCTCGCTGCGGTTCGGGCGCGACCTGATGGGCTTCGAGGTGCGTCTCGACGTCGGCCAGGGCTCGATGCGCTGGATCACCCTCGGATCCCCCGGCCAGCCCGACACCAACGTCGTTCTCCAGCCGCCTACCTGCGATCCCGGCCTGACCGAGGCCGAGCAGCAGCTGATCAGCGACATGATGGCCAAGGGCACGTTCGCGGCGATCAACCTCGCGAGCGACGATCTGGACGGCCTGTTCGAGCGCCTTCAGGCCGAGGACGTCGAGGTGATGCAGGAACCCAAGGACCAGTTCTACGGACGCCGCGACTGCGCCTTCCGCGATCCGGCAGGGAACCTCGTGCGCGTCCAGGCGCGGGAGCAGGTCGCGCCTGACACCGGGAGCACGGCGTGAAGACCATGACGTGCCGCCAACTGGGCAGCCCCTGCGACACCGCGTTCCGCGGGGACACAGCAGACGACATCATCAAGGCCCAGGACCGCCACCTGAAGGACGCGGTCGCACGTGACGACGCAGCGCATCAACCCGCAGCCTTCGAGATGAAGGCCCGCTGGCGCAATCCCCTCAAGGGCATGGGCTGGTACCTCAGCACGAAGCGAGCCTTCGCCGAACAGCCGGACGAGGACCCCTCCCCCGACACCACCAACCCATCCAGGCACTGAGATCTACTCACTCATCTCTGCACTGACGCTGCTACCACCGCCAACGTCTCCCCCACCACCCCCACCATCTAGCGACGGCGCCCGCCCCGAACTCTGTGGGGCCGGGAGATGACCGCAGACACAGATGGGGCCGGGTTCGGGTTCTCGCAGACTAAGACCGCTTTTCCCTTCTGCGAGAGCCCGATCCCGGCCCCATCAACACGCCTACATCACAAGACCCCCACCCGAGTTCAGGCGCGAACTTCGCGCAGCACCTCGTCGATCACCGTCTCCACCGGCACTTCGCGGCGCTCGCCCGTGCGGCGGTCCTTGATCTCGACGATGCCGTCGGCGAGGCCGCGGCCGACGACGACGATGGTGGGGACGCCGACGATCTCGGCGTCTTTGAACTTGACGCCGGGGCTGACCTTGGGGCGGTCGTCGTAAATGACGTCGAGGCCTTGGGCTGCGAGTTCGTCGGCGAAGCCGGCGGCGGCGGTGAAGATGGCTTCGTCCTTGCCGGTGGCGACGAGGTGCACGTCGGCGGGGGCGACGTTGCGCGGCCAGACGAGGCCGGAGTCGTCGTGGTTGGCCTCGGCGACGGCGGCGACGGCGCGGCTGACACCGACGCCGTAGCTGCCCATCGTCACGGTGACGAGCTTGCCGTTCTCGTCGAGCACCTTGAGGCCGAGAGCTTCGGCGTACTTGCGGCCGAGCTGGAAGATGTGGCCCATCTCGATGCCGCGCTGGGTGCTGAGCACGCCGTGGCCGTCGGGGCTGGGGTCTCCGTCGCGAACCTCGGCGGCCTGGATGATGCCGTCGGCGGTGAAGTCGCGGCCGTGCACGAGGTTGACGACGTGCATGCCGGGCTTGTTGGCGCCGGTCGCCCACGACGAGCCCTGGGCAACGGACGGGTCGAGCAGGTACCGCACGCGCTGCGGGTCGTCCTCGGCCAGGCCGGAGTTGCCGCCGAGCGCGGCCGGGCCGATGTAGCCCTTGACGAGCTGGGGGAAGTTCTTGAAGTCGGCCTCGGTGAAGTCGTCGAGTTCGGCGGGAGCGACCTGGGCTTCGAGGCGCTTCTCGTCGACCTGACGGTCACCGGGGAGCCCGACCACGAGAGGCGTGCGGGTGCCGTCACCCGAGCGCAGCATGACGACGACGTTCTTGAGGGTGTCGGCAGCGGTCCACTCGCGGCCATCGTGGCGCGGGTGGTTCTCGTTGAGCACGGCGACCAGGGTGTCGATGGTCGGGGTGTCGGGCGTGGCGACCTCGGTCGCGGCGGGCGTCGCAGCCACGACGTCGTCGGGGACGGCGGGTGCCTGCGGCATGACGACGGCCTCGACGTTGGCGGCGTAGTTGCCGCTGTCGGAGCGGACGAACGTGTCTTCACCGTTGGCGTCGACGACGAGGAACTCCTCGCTGGCCGAGCCGCCCATCGCACCGGAGGTGGCCTTGACGATGACGTAGTCGAAGCCGAGGCGGTCGAAGATCTTGATGTAGGCGGCGCGGTGGCGCTGGTAGGCGGCCTCCAGCCCGGCGTCGTCGACGTCGAAGCTGTAGGAGTCCTTCATGATGAACTCGCGGCCGCGCAGGAGGCCGGCGCGCGGGCGTGCCTCGTCGCGGTACTTGTTCTGAATCTGGTACAGCGAGAGCGGCAGGTCCTTGTAGCTGGAGAACAGGTCCTTGACCGCGAGGGTGAACATCTCCTCGTGCGTGGGGCCGAGCAGCATGTCGGCGCCCTTGCGGTCGACGATGCGGAACACGTTGTCGCCGTACTCGGTCCACCGATTGGTGGCCTCGTAGGGCTCACGCGGCAGCAGGGCGGGAAAGCTCAGCTCCTGCGCGCCGATGGCGTCCATCTCCTCGCGGACGATGGTCTCGACTTTGCGCAGCACGCGCAGCCCGAGCGGCAGCCACGTGTAGATGCCGGGCGCGGCGCGGCGGACGTACCCGGCGCGCACGAGCAGTTTGTGACCCGGCAGCTCGGCGTCGGCCGGGTCCTCGCGCAGGGTTCGCAGGAACAGGGACGACATGCGCAGAACGGTCACGCTCACTCCTCGGCTGGGGTACCCGGGCAGGATATCGGTCCGCGGGGTGCCCGCGTGCAGGCCGATGACGCAGCGGTGTCAGAACAGGATCGTGGCGAAGCGGCCGACGTCGACGAAGCCGACGCGCGAGTAGGCGGCGATGGCCGCCGTGTTGAACCCGTTGACGTACAGCGAGACCAGCGGAGCGACGGCGCGGGCGTACTCGACGACCGCAGCCATGGCCGGAGCGGCGAGCCCGCGGCCGCGGTAGGCGGGGTCGATCCAGACGCCCTGGATCTGGCAGGCGCCCACCCCGACCGAGCCGATATCGGCCTTGAACACGATGACGTCGTCCTCGCGCAGGATGAACGAGTGCCCGCGGGCGACGAGGGCGCGCACGGCCGTGCGGTAGTTGGCCTGGCTGCGCGCGTCGCGGTAGGGCGGGTAGCCGATCTCCTCGGTGAACATGGCCGCGGCTGCGGGGACGAGCAGGTCGAGGTCGTCGACGGTCGCGGGTCGCACCCGGGGGTCGGGCTCGACGAGCACCGGCGAGCCCTCCGGCACGGCCATGAGCGGCTGCGGAACGCGCAGGTCCAGCGGCGCACGCCAGGATCCGGAGAGCGCGTCCCACATCCACGCGACCTGCATGGCGGGCCCGAAGATCGAGGAACACTGCGCCTGGCTGCGGCGTAGGCGGGAGGCGAACGCGAGGGCTGCGGCCTCGTCACACCCGACGGGCACGAAATTCGCCGAGGCCCAGCAGAGGGCCTGCACGTCGCCGGTCGGGGCGTAGCCGAGCAGTACCCCGCGTGAGCGGTCGAGGTCGGTCTCCCCGATCCGGGCAGCAACGTACACACCGGCGGCCGGGTCACGGCCACAGATCTCCAGGGCCCGGGCACGGTCGGTGTTGCCCAGGACCCGAACGTCCTTGCTGCCGCGGAACATCCGTTGCGGCCTGATCAGCGACCGCACGGGTCGCCGTGGTTCACCGGTCACCCACGACGACCGAGGGTGCTCCGGCCTCGCCGTCGACCGGCTCGCCCATCTCCTCCGCCAGGCGCATGGCCTCTTCGATGAGTGTCTCGACGATCTCGCTCTCGGGGACAGTCTTGATGACCTCGCCCTTCACGAAGATCTGGCCCTTACCGTTGCCGGAAGCGACGCCGAGATCGGCCTCGCGGGCCTCGCCGGGGCCGTTGACGACGCAGCCCATGACGGCGACGCGCAGCGGCACGGTCATGCCCTCGAGGCCGGCGGTGACCTGCTCGGCGAGGGTGTAGACGTCGACCTGGGCGCGGCCACAGCTCGGGCAGGAGACGATCTCGAGCTTGCGCGGCTTGAGCCCGAGGCTCTGCAGGATCTGGTTGCCGACCTTGACCTCTTCGACCGGCGGGGCCGACAGGGACACGCGGATCGTGTCGCCGATGCCGCGGGAGAGCAACGCCCCGAATGCGACGGAGGACTTGATCGTGCCCTGGAACGCCGGGCCTGCCTCGGTGACGCCGAGGTGCAGCGGCCAGTCGCCCCGCTCAGAGAGCATCTCGTAGGCCTTGACCATGACAACCGGGTCGTTGTGCTTGACGGAGATCTTGAAGTCGTGGAAGTCGTGCTCCTCGAACAGGCTCGCCTCCCACACCGCCGACTCGACGAGGGCCTCGGGGGTGGGGCCGCCGTACTTCGCGTACAGCCGCTTGTCGAGGGACCCGGCGTTGACGCCGATCCGGATGGAGACGCCGGCGTCCTTGGCCGCCCGGGCGATCTGCTTGACCTGGTCGTCGAAGGCCCGGATGTTGCCGGGGTTGACCCGGACGGCGGCGCACCCGGCGTCGATGGCCGCGTACACGTACTTGGGCTGGAAGTGGATGTCGGCGATGACCGGGATCTGGCTCTTGGCCGCGATCGCGGGCAAGGCCTCGGCGTCGTCCTGGCTCGGGCAGGCCACGCGCACGATGTCGCAGCCGGCCGCCGTGAGCTCGGCGATCTGCTGCAGGGTCGCGTTGATGTCGGTGGTCGGCGTCGTGGTCATCGACTGCACCGAGACCGGGGCGTCACCACCGACGTAGACGGATCCGACCTTGATCTTGCGGGTGGGCCGCCGCGGGGCGATGACGGTGGAGCCGCCGGGACCGGCGACGCCGGGAATGCCGAGATTCACGCTCATGCGTCCAAGTATGGAGCACGTCGATGGTTGCCGCCCGAACGGTTCCTCGATACCGGCTGGATGCCCACCGGATACCCGCCGAACAACGGCGGTGTGCCGCCGGTGCGCCCGGCTCGACGTGCCGCGCTGTCTCAGAGGCGGACGGGTTCGACCAGGTCGGCGTAGATGAGCAGCACCGACATGCTGATGAGCAGGATCGACACGACGTACGCGATGGGGAGCGCCTTGGCGACGTCGACGTATCCGGGGTCGGGTCGCTTGGTGACGCGCGCGAAGGTGCGCTTGATGCCCTCCCAGAGCGCGCCGGCGATGTGGCCGCCGTCGAGCGGGAGCAGCGGAATCATGTTGAAGACGAACAGGGCGATGTTGAGGCCCGCGAGCAACGACCACAGCATGATGAGGCGGTCGCCGACGCTCATCTGGACAACGGTGCCTTCCTTGGTCTCCCACGTGCCGGAGCTGACCTCACCGGCGACGCGGCCCACGCCGACGACGCTCATCGGCCCGTTGGCGTCGCGTTCTTCGGGCCCGAAGGCGGCGTTCCACACGTCGATCATGCGCTGCGGCAGGGTGAGAACGACCCGCGCGGTCTGCCAGGTCATGTCCCACACGAGGCCGGGGACGCGGGTGACGGAGTGATCCAACTCGTCGGGCAGGCCCGGGGAGATGCCGACGAATCCGGCTGTCGTCGTGGCGAGGACGCCGTCCTTGCCGACGACCGGTCGGCCGAAGGAATCGAGCTTGGCGACGGTGTTGGCGATGGGGGTGATGGTGAGGTCGACCTCGCGGGAGTCGCGCTGCACGACCATCGGCACCGTCTTGCCCGCCAGGGGGCGGACTCGTTTGGCGACGTCCTCGGGGTCGGCGACCTTCTGGCCGTCGATCGAGACGATGACGTCACCGGGGAGAACGCCTGCTGCGGCGGCCGGCGACTTCTGGTCGGCGGCGGTGCACGTCGCGTCCTGAGACTGGGTCTGCGCACTCACAGGCCGCACGCACTGCGACACGACGCCGACCCGCGCGCCCTGCGCGGGGATCCCGTTGATCATGACGAGGCCAGCGAGGATCACCGCCGCGATGACCACGTTCATCAGCGGGCCACCGAGCATGACGGTGATCTTCTTGGGGGTGCTCAAGCGATAGAAGGCGCGGTGTTCCTCGCCGGGTTGGATCTCGCGGATCGAGTCCTCGCGGGCGTCCTCGATCATCGTCGCCAGGCGGCCCGAGCGCGCCGAGGGCACGGCCGTGTCTGCGAGTTCGCGCTCGACCTTGGGCGGGAACATGCCGATCATCCGCACGTAGCCGCCGAGGGGAATGGCCTTGAACCCGTACTCGGTCTCACCGCGGCGGCGCGACCAGAGGGTGGGGCCGAACCCGATCATGTACTGCGTGCACTTGACGCCGAACTTCTTGGCGGGCAGCAGGTGGCCGATCTCGTGCAGCGCGATGGAGGCGCTGATGCCCACGACCATCGCGAGCACACCGAGCGAGAAGTAGAGCACGGTCATGGGCACGTCCCTTTCGTCGACTCGGCCTGGCCGGCCCGCATGTCACAGCAGCACGGGTCAGGCGAGGCCGAGCACAGCGGCTGCGCGCCGGCGGGCCCAGGAGTCCGCGGCCAGCACCGTCTCAACGTTCTCGGCGCGAGTTTTGTTCGCGGTGACATCTGCAGAATCGGCCCAGTCGTCGACGACACGAGCGAGTGTGTCGACGATGTCGAGGAATCCGATGCGGCCGTCGTGGAAGGCATCGACGCAGACCTCGTTGGCGGCGTTGTAGATCGCCGGGTAGGTGCCGCCTTCCTCCCCGACGCGGCGTGCGAGCCGGACAGCCGGAAAGGCGTCGTCGTCGAGGGGGAAGAACTCCCAGGTGGCGGCCTGTGTCCAGTCACACGCGGGGGCAGCGGCGGGAACTCGGTCGGGCCACGCCATGCCCAACGCGATGGGCAGCCGCATGTCGGGCGGGGAGGCCTGCGCGATGGTCGATCCGTCGACGAACTCGACCATCGAGTGAATCACCGACTGCGGGTGCACGACGACCTCGATGCGGGAGAACGGGATGTCGAAGAGCAGGTGTGCCTCGATGACCTCGAGTCCTTTGTTGACCAGGGTGGCCGAGTTGGTGGTGACGACGCGACCCATGGTCCAGGTGGGGTGCGCGAGGGCCTGCTGCGGTGTCACGTCGGCGAGTTCGGCCCGGCTGCGGCCGCGGAACGGTCCGCCACTCGCGGTGACGACGAGCTTGGCGACCTCGGAGTCGGCGCCGCTGCGCAGTGCCTGGGCCAGGGCGGAGTGCTCGGAGTCCACCGGCACGATCTGCCCGGGGCGGGCTTTGGCCTTGACCAGGTCGCCGCCGACGATGAGCGACTCTTTGTTGGCGAGCGCGAGGGTGGTGCCGGCGTCCAGCGCGGCGAGGGTGGGCATGAGGCCGATGGAGCCGGTGATGCCGTTGAGCACGACGTCGGCCTGGTGCATGGCAGCGAGGGTGCTGGCCTGGGGGCCGACGACGATCTCGCGGCGATCCATCCGACCGGTGGGGCGTTCGGCTGCGCGGATCGCCGCCTCCAGCTCGTCCTGCTCGCCCGCCGCGACGGCGACGAACGGGACGGCGAACTCGACCGCCTGACGCGCCAACACCCCCAGGTCCCTGCCGCCCGCCGACAACGCGACCACCCGAAACCTGTCGGGATTGCGGCGGCAGATGTCGAGGGCCTGGGTCCCGATCGACCCCGTGGACCCGAGGATGACGACGTCACGCATCTCACTCATGGGTTCATCGTCGCAGAGCCCACCGACAACCCTTCGTCCGCGCGAAAACCCGGCGCAGTTGGGTGATCCGGGGCGGTGGGCGGTCTAGCGTCGTGACACATGGCGCAGGCGGAACTCCCCTACGCCGACGCCGCCGCGAGAGGAGACCGCTGTGCCTCAGAGCAGCGCTGCCGACCCGTCCCTGCACCTCGACGATGCGTTCACCTCGTTTCGGGTGCCCGCCACCGATCGCGAGACCCGGGTCCAGCACGGCAAGTCGTTGCGGCAGGCGACGCCGCACGAATCCCTCGGGCTCTGGCAGACGACGACGGATCGACCGGGCATTGTCGACATCATCGAGCGGTCGCACGAGAACCGGTTGTCGTGGCTGCTCGGGGTCCGCACGGCCCGCATGGCCGCCTCCCCGTTCGGATTACTGCGTGGCACAGCCAATCTCATGGCCCACGACGTGGCGCATCTGCCCTCGACCGGTGTCGTCACCACGGCCTGCGGTGACGCCCACATCGCCAACATCGGGTTCTACCGGTCCCCCGAGGGCCGCCTCGTCATCGACCTCAACGACTTCGACGAGGCCCACACCGGCGCCTGGGAATGGGATCTGCGCCGCCTCACCGCGTCGATCTGGGTGCTGGGGCGCGGCAACGGCGCCTCGGAGAAGACGTGCGAATCGGCCGTCCACGCCTGTGTGTCCGCCTACCGCGACGAGGTCAGCTTTCTCTCCAAGCAGCCCCTGCTCTGGCGCGCGTTCGACCATCTCGACGTCGACCGCCTCCACGAGACCGCGACGAGCAAGCGCCTGCGGGAGGACATCAAGGAGGCAGCCGCAGCCGCGCGCAAGCGCACCTCGGATCGCAAGCTGCCCAAACTCGCCGGAGGCGCCACCCACGCCGAGCGCATCGTCGACGATCCGCCGCTCATCACCCACACGACCGACGCCGAGACTGCCGCTCTCGCAGCCGGACTCGACGCCTATCTGCCTACCCTCACACCTCAGTGGCGGCGGATCGTCGGCGGTTACACCCTCGTCGACATCGCCCACAAGGTCGTCGGCGTCGGCTCGGTGGGTCTGCGCGCCTGGATCGCCCTGCTCGTCGGCTCCCGCCCCGACGACGTCCTGTTCCTGCAGCTCAAGCAGGCACAACGGTCCGTCCTCGGCCCGTACGTCCACGGCGAGGTTGCCTGGCACGCCCACCAAGGCCAACGCGTCGTCGAATACCAGCAGCAGCTGCAGACCGTCTCGGACCCGCTCCTCGGCTGGACCACTGTCGGCGAGCACCAATACTAGGTGCGGCAGTACCGCAACATGAAGGGCGGGGTGCCGCTCGACTCCATGACCCCCAAGGCCCTCGTCGAGTACTCCGGGATCGTCGGAAACCTGCTGGCCAAGGGGCACGCCCGCACCTCGGGCGCCTCGATCATCTCCGGCTACCTGGGCAAACGTGACTCCGCTGCCGGGGCCTTCGCCGCCTGGGCCCGTGCGTACGCCGACCAGACGGAGAAGGACCACGCCACCCTCCAGGCCGCCGTCAAAGCCGGAAAGCTGCCCTACGAACCGGGAGTCTGAGCCGGAGTCTCAGTCGCGACGCGCAGACCTGGCTCGGCGGACGCGTCGGAACTCCTCGGCGGGCAGGAACGTCGAGCCGCCTGAGATCACCGAGGTGACGGCGCCGGAGTCGTCGCGGTCGAAGACCCACCGCTCCCCCGACGCCCCGAAGCTCGACTCGGGCACACCGAGAAGAGTGTCGACGTCGAGGATCCGAAGTTCTTCGGCGTCGTCGGCCGGGCTGGGTGAGTCTGGGGAGAGGGCGAGCAGCCGGTCGCCGAGCAGGCGGATGTCGAGGTGACCCCACGACGACACGAACCGCCCGGTGTAGCTCGCGGGGTCGATCCCCTGCTCCCGTGCCTGCGCGACGGTCATGCCGGTCTCGATGTCCTCGGGCCAGCCCGCTGCCCAGAGGTCGAGGTCGGCCGGCTTCGTGGCGGCGAGGTCGATCATCTTCAGCACACCCGAGCCGAGGTCGGCGGCAGGTCCGTCCGCCTGGTTGGTGAGGACGCTGACGACGAGTCCGTCGGTCGGGTCGACGTAGGTGCGGGTGATGAAGCCGGGGAATCCGCCCGAGTGCCCGACGGTGCGGCGTTTCCCGACCTGGGTCAGGATCAACCCGAGCCCGTAGCGCCCCTTCTCCTCGCCTCCGACGACGATCAACGATTCGGGTCGCTGCATGAGCCGCTTGGTCGCATCGCTCAGGAGCCGGGTGTCGCCGTAGGCGTGAGCCGCGGCGTACGCCGACAGGTCCTCCGCGCAGGCGACGAATCCCGTTGCCGGAGCGAGGGCCCCGGTCGAGGGGTTGTCCACGACGAAGGTCTCGTCGTCGCCGTCGAGGCGCTGCGAGTGACCCCACGCGCACTCGGCGAGCTCCGCGTCGTCCAGGTGATCGATGTCGGCGTGGACGTGCGGCAGATCCAGCGGGTCGAGGATCCGCTCGCGCACGTACTCGTCGAAGCTGCGCCCCGAGGCATTCTCGATGACGAGCCCGAGCAGCGCGTATCCGAAGTTCGTGTACTTGAAGTGCGCGTTGGGAACGAGCACGACGCCGTCCTCGAGCAGCCCGTCGATGAGCTCGTCGCGCGTCGGAAAGTGCGTCATGAGCTGCCAGTAGTCGCTGGCGACGCCGTCGCGCACGATGCCGGCCTGATGCCCGAGCAGTTCGCGGATCGTCACCTGCCCGATCGGGTGCCCGTCGAACTCCTCCACCCACTCCTCGAGGCGGTCGTCGAGCCCGACGAGTCCGTCCTCACGCAGCTGCATGATGCCGGTGGCCGTGAACGTCTTGGAGTGCGACGCAACCCGAAAGAGGTGCCGAGTGGTCAGAGGCGTGTCGCGCTCGAGGTCGGCGCTGCCGAACGCCTCGGAGATCAACACCTCCGAGCCCAGCCGCACGCACACCTGCACGCCCGCTGCGCGAAGCTGCTTGCGCCGCAACTCGACCCACTCGCACAAGGCGTCGTGGGAGTCGCGCACGATCTGCGCCAGGCGGTCGCGGGACTCGCGGCGTGTGTCGGAGATTGAGGAGCTCGTCATGAACCACAGTCTGACGAGGCACGGTCGATCACGTGAGCGACTTCGCCGAGTTCGTCCAGTTTGCCGGGCTCAGGGCAGAGGGGGGCGAACGCGACGCGGGGGCCCGCACATCACGTGCGAACCCCCACGGAGCGACCGGCGGACCGGCCGATGGTCTCGGTGTCGGCGATGGTCAGTCGCGGCCCTGGCCGCGGCGCTCCATCGACTCCTGGAGGGCCCGGCGGTACTCGCGCTGCTCTTCGGTCATGACAGTGCTCCTCTAGCGTCTGCTGCGTACATGGGGGGTCATCCTCGGGACGTCCGCGATGTGGCGGACGGAGTCACATGGATCGCGCGGGGTCACCGCTGCGTCGGACTCGGATGGCTGCGGGCTCGATCGCCCGTCGTTCTCAATTGTGCAAGCACCGATGGGCCCACGCAGTCCGTTTCATATATCGAGACGACTGCCCGCATGGCGGACTGAATGCACCTGGCCGCTGGCCGACCCAGGCAGGCCGACGCGCCCCTCATGTGCGCTGTCGCACTGCCTCGATACCCGTCCGGAGGTGCCCCAACGGGCCTACCCTGGAGCCAGGGGCAGAGTGCCCCGAGAGAGGACGACATGGCCAACTCAGAGGGTCTCGGTATCGGCTACCGCTTGGGATGGAACATCCGGCGCATCGTGATGACGTTCTTCGGTCCTGCGCAGCTCGGCGAGGACGACCCGATGGAACGCCTCACCACCGAGCGTCGCCAGAAGTCCGCAGAAGCGCTGGCCAACAAGAACGCGAAGTAGGTCGGCACACGCTCGATCAGGCGGGTACCCCACCTCCCCGATTCAGGAGGCGGCCTACCCGCCTGTTCGATGTCCGCTGTCTGTGGCGGCGTCAGTGGGTGCCAGTAGGTCAGGACTCGATGTTGGCCATGACGTGCTTGATGCGCGTGTAGTCCTCGAAGCCGTACATCGACAGGTCCTTGCCGTAGCCGGAGTGCTTGAAGCCACCGTGCGGCATCTCGGCGACGAGCGGGATGTGCGTGTTGATCCAGACGCACCCGAAGTCGAGCTTGCGCGAGAGGCGCATGGCGCGACCGAAGTCGCGGGTCCACACGGAGCTGGCCAGCCCGTACTTGACGCCGTTGGACCAGGCGAGCGCCTGGGCCTCGTCCGCGAACTTCTGCACCGTGATGACGGGACCGAAGATCTCGTGCTGCACGGCCTCGTCCTCCTGACGCAGACCGGCGACGACAGCGGGGCTGAGGTAGTAGCCGTTGCCGAAGTCGGTCAGGCGGGTACCACCGGCGGCGAGGTCGGCGTGGTCGGGCAGACGGTCGAGGAACCCGGTGACGTGGGCGAGCTGGTTCGCGTTGTTGACCGGGCCGAGCAGCGCGTCGTCGTTGTCGGGCTTGCCGACGACGGCGTCCTTGGCGAACTGCGCGAGGGCCGCGACGAACTGGTCGTAGATACCCTCCTGCACGAGCACGCGGGTCGCGGCGGTGCAGTCCTGACCGGCATTGAAGTAGCCGGCCGTGCCGATGCCTTCGACGGCGGCTTCGATGTCGGCGTCGTCGAACACGACGACCGGAGCCTTGCCACCGAGTTCGAGGTGAACCCGCTTGAGGTCCTTGGACGCCGACTCGGCGACCTGCATGCCCGCGCGGATCGAGCCGGTGATGGAGACCATCTGCGGCGTCTCGTGCTCGATGAGCGCACGGCCGGTGTCGCGGTCGCCGGTGACGACGTTGAACACGCCCGCGGGCAAGAACTCGGCGGCGATCTCCGCGAGACGCAGCGTCGTCTCGGGCGTGGTGTCGCTGGGCTTGAGCACGACCGTGTTGCCGGCCGCGAGCGCGGGCGCGAACTTCCAGACCGCCATCATCATGGGGTAGTTCCACGGCGTGACCTGGCCGATGACGCCGATGGGCTCACGGCGGATCCAGGAGGTGTGTCCCGCCATGTACTCGGCGCTCGCACGGCCTTCGAGGATGCGCGCGGCGCCGGCGAAGAAGCGGATCTGGTCGGCCATGACCGGCACCTCCTCACTGGCGGTGAGGGCATAGGGCTTGCCGGTGTTCTCGGCCTCCAGCTCGATGAGCTCCTGCCCGTGCTCCTCGATGGCGTCGGCGATCGTGAGCAGTGCGGCCTGGCGCTCCGACGGCGTCGTGTCGGCCCATCCGTCGAACGCGTCGCTCGCGGCCCGGTAGGCCTGGTCGACATCGGCGCTTGTCGAGCGGGGTGAGGTGGCGACGACCTCGCCGGTCACCGGGCTGACGACCTCGAGCCGGTCGTCGGTTGATGCGTCGACGTACTCGCCGCCGACGAAGTTGCGCAGGGTACGGGGCTGGGTCATATGAGGACTCCTTCGTCGTCTACCCGGTCGGGCATGCCGCAACTGTACCGGCCGGACGGTCCATGGCACAGGGGTCCGGCCCGAGGTCGTGCGACTGGAGGATGACCAAGGTGTTCGGCATGTCAGACCGAAGACGGATGCCCTGGACACCTGCCCTGTCGCAGACTGACGTGTACGACAGGCGGGCCGTCGACGCGGCGACCCGGGAGTGAAAGCCGCACCACCACAGGGAGATTCGTGGAAACCGTACGACGCTGGGTGTTCCCGATCATCTGGATGATCATTTGTGGCGTGCTGGCGGCCTCACTGGCCAAGCTGGCGTTCTTCGACGACGCGGGCAGTGGCGAGCAGGAGGGGGTTCCCACTGCCACCGTCGACGAGTTCGCCTCGGTCGATGTCACGCGCGGTGATGTCAACGCCTCGCTCGAACTGCCGGGCAAGGTCACACCCGACGCCGGCAAACCGCTGGCGGCCAAGACGGCCGGTGAGATCAACAGGATCTGGGTCTCCGACGGCACGAAGGTCTCCCAGGGCGACCAGATTCTGCAGGTCAAGGTGCCCAAGGAGGTCGAGATGGCACCGCCCGCGATGCCTGCCCCAGCCGCGCCCGGGGCCGCTCCTCAGGCCCCCGTCGCGGCTCCGGCTCCAGTCGCCGCGCCGCAGCAGTTCACGTATCACACGCTGTACGCCTCGGGTGCGGGCACGATCCGCGGCCTCTCGGTCACCGAGGGGCAGCCACTGGAGGTGGGGGCGACGGTCGCCACCCTCTCGCCCGACACGTACGCGATCGTCACCGACCTCACGCCCGAGCAGCAGTTGCGTCTGCTCGACGAGAAGATCACGGCCACAGCCGAACTGCCGACCTCCGACAAGCCGCTCACGTGCGACTCCCCCAAGGTCGAGGAGGACGACCCGAGCAAGTCCGAGACCGAGCAGCCCGCCGCGCCGCAGATCGACCCGATGACGGGCATGCCGATGGAGAGCGCCAGTTCGGTCGCGCGCCTGCGGTGCCCGATTCCTCGCGGCACCAAGATCGTTCCCGGCCTGAGCGTCGACGTGAAGATCGACCTCGGCACATCCAAGAACGCACTCACCGTGCCGATCACAGCGGTCGAGGGCGCGGGCAAGAAGGGCGCGGTCTTCGTCATCGACGAAGTCGGCGGTGAGCCGACCCGCACGAACGTCACCCTCGGGCGCCGCAGCGACGACGTCGTCGAGGTGACCTCCGGCGTCAAGCAGGGCCAGAAGGTGCTCCAGTACGCCCCCGGTGTGGAGAACACCGAGGACCAGGCCGGGATGATGGGCGGGCCGCTCGGGTGAAGTTCCGCCGCTCCACCACACGCACCACCGACGACCCCACCCTGATCTGGACCCAGCCCGACGAGTCCGGGCGACCGGCGAACACGGCCGAGGCAGCGCTCATCGATCCGGCCGCCGAGTACGTCGACCCTGCCTCCGCGCCGCTGCTGTTCATGCGGGGAGTCACCCGCTCGGTGCAGCTCCCGAGCCGCGAGACGCTGCACATCCTCAAGGGTGTGGACCTCAGCGTCGAGATCGGCGACCACGTCTCCATCGTCGGGCGTTCCGGCTCCGGCAAGACGACGCTGATGAACCTGCTCGGGCTCATCGACCGGCAGACCACGGGGCAACTCCTCCTCGCGGGGCAGGACGTCGCCCGGATGAGCGACGGACGCCGCGCCAAACTGCGCGGCCGCACCGTCGGGTTCGTGTTCCAGCAGTTCAACCTGCTCGAACGCCGCACCGCACTCGAGAACGTCATGATGCCGATGCTCTACGGCACGCCGAGCCAGTTTTGGCGCCGCGAGCGCGAGGCCATGGAGATGCTCGACCGCGTCGGTCTCGCGGATCGCGCGCAGCAGAAACCGAACCGCCTCTCCGGCGGTGAGCAGCAACGCGTGGCCGTCGCCCGCGCGCTGGTTCGCCGCCCATCGCTGATCCTCGCCGACGAACCCACCGGCGCCCTCGACGTCACCACGGGTGAGGCCGTCATGGCGTTGCTCGACGAGATCGCCCGGGAGTCCGACGCCGCGCTCGTCACCATCACCCACGATCTGCAGGTCGCGGCGCTCTCGCAGCGCACCTACCTGCTGGAGGACGGCGTCCTGCACGACATCGACAACCGCCACGCCGGCGACGCGTTGGCCGCGACCAGCGGCATCCGCGCCGGGCGCGACGAGGTCACGACCCGCCACGCCGCCTTGGACGATCGAGGGCAGCGCGTCGACGAGCAGGTGCAGCCGTGATGGGGTTCATCGCCTCGATCGTCGAGGCGTACGGCGAGTTTCGGGTCAGCAAGGGTCGAATCCTGCTCTCCCTCATCGGGGTCGCGTTCTCGGTGTTCGCGATGACGGGGATGCTCGGCGCCGGTGGCATGCTCAGCAGCGCCATCGAACAGAGCATCGAGCGCGACATGGGCCGCGCCGTCACGCTCGACGTGATGTCCACCGGCGGTGGGGCCGATCCGGCCGTTGCCGATCAGGTCGTCTCTGACGCACTAGCCAGGTTGGGTGTGCAGTACAGCAGCCGGGTGCTCGACTCGTCGCTCGGCATCCAGACACGATCCGGCGTGCGCCAGGTCATGGTGCGGGGCGTCGATCCGGACTACTCCGAGATATACCGCCTCAAGGTGGCGGAGGGTCGCTGGCTGGCCGACAACGACGGTCGGCGCCTCACCCCGGCCGTCGTCCTCGACGACAAGACCTGGAACTCCCTCGGGCGACCGGCGCCGGGCACCTCGGTCGTCACCGCCTACGGGCCGGAGAAGGTGCCGCTCACGCTCCTGCTCGTCGGTGTCACTCCCCCGCGCCCCGGCCAGGACGAGATGATGGGCATGCAGGCCACCGTCTTCGTCCACCCCGATGCGTTCGAGGTGTTGCAGTCCGGCAGCGCCTCGAGCGGCGTCCAGCCGCGCTATGCGGTGTGGGTGCCGGAGGACAACGCCGAAGCCGTGCAGGTGCGGCTGCGTCAGATGTTGACGGACACTCCCGCGGGCCGGTTCGAGGTGTCGTCGATGGGCACCGGTGACCTCGGGTTCGACCAGTTGCAGAACGCCGTCATCGTGGCCGCGTCGGTGATGCTCATCCTCGGGGCGATGGGTCTGGTGAACATCTCCCTCGTCACAGTGCGCTACAGGATGCGTGAGATCGGCATTCGCCGCTCCTACGGCGCGACGGGCCTGCGCATCTTCTTCGGGGTGCTCATGGAATCGGTCGTCGCGACGACCATCGCCGGAATCGTCGGTGTAGCCGGCGCCATTGCCCTGATCCGCGCCCCGTTCGTGCAGGACTTCTTCACCGAGCAGGGCCTGGTGGACCTGCCGCCCTTCCCCATCTCGGCCGTCATCACGGGCCTCGTGGCAGCCATCCTCGTCGGCGCCCTCGCCGGCCTCATCCCGGCGTTGATCGCCACGAGGATCAAGGTCATCGACGCCATCCGCGCCTGACCAAGTGACTCGCCTGACCCCATGACAAACAGTGCGCGTGCAGCCAATTCGGCTACACGCGCACTGTTTGTCTTATGTGCCGTGGTGTCACCCGCAATGGGGTGTCAGGGTGCGCGTCAGTCCTTGCGGAGCACGGGACGCAGGGTGTCGAGCACGCTGGCGTCCTCGATCGTGCTGGGAACCGTGGCCTCCTGGCCGTCGGCGATCTGACGCATGGTCTTGCGCAGGATCTTGCCCGAACGGGTCTTGGGCAGGGCGACGACGACGTCGACGAGCTTGAGCGCCGCGACGGCACCGACCTCGTCACGCACGCGATTGACGAGCTCGGACCGCAGCGTCTCCACAGCCTCGTCCGAGGAGACGTCGACACCCGACTTGAGGACGACGAACGCGCGCGGGATCTGCCCCTTCATCTGGTCGGCGACACCGATGACGGCACACTCGGCCACCGACGGGTGGCCCGCGAGCGCGGCCTCGATCGAGCCTGTCGACAGGCGGTGACCGGCGACGTTGAGCACGTCGTCGGTGCGGCCCATGACGTAGACGTAGCCGTCCTCGTCGATGTACCCGCCGTCACCGGTGAGGTAGTAGCCCTCGTACGCGGACAGGTAGGACGACACGTAGCGGTCGTCGTCGTTCCACAGGGTCGGCAACGTGCCGGGCGGCATGGGCAGCTTGATCGCGATCGAGCCCTCGGTCCCGGCCGGGACCTGCTTGCCCTGATCGTCGAGCACCTGAACGTCGTACCCGGGCGTCGGGACGGTGGGCGAACCCGGCTTGATGGGCAGCTCTTCGATGCCGACCGGGTTGGTCGCAATCGGCCAGCCCGTCTCCGTCTGCCACCAGTTGTCGATGACCGGGATGCCGAGCTTCTCGGTGGCCCACTTGTACGTCTCGGGGTCGAGGCGCTCACCCGCGAGGAAGAGACGACGCATGCTCGACACGTCGTACTTGGCCAGTTCCTTGGCGTCCGGGTCTTCCTTCTTGATGGCGCGGATGGCGGTGGGCGCCGTGAACAGCGAGGCCACCTTGTACTTCTCGACGACGCGCCAGAACGCACCAGCGTCGGGCGTACCGACCGGCTTGCCTTCATAGACCATCGTCGTCGCGCCCGCGAGCAGCGGCGCGTACACGATGTAGGAGTGGCCGACGACCCACCCCACGTCGCTCGCGGCCCAGAACACCTCGCCCGGCTCGATGCCGTAGAGGTTCTTCATCGACCACGTGAGCGCGACGGCGTGACCACCGTTGTCGCGCACGATGCCCTTGGGCTTACCCGTCGTGCCCGACGTGTAGAGGACGTACAGCGGGTCGGTGGCCTTGACCTCGACACACTCGGCAGGCTCGACGACACCGGGCTTCATGACCTCGGCCCAGTCGAGGTCGCGCTCCCCCATCTCGGCCGTGACCTGCTCGCGCTGGAACACCACGCAGCGGTCCGGCTTGTGGCTCGAGCGCTCGATGGCCTGGTCGAGGAACGGCTTGTACGGGATGGTGCGCGTCGGCTCGATACCGCAGGAGGCCGCGACGACGACCTTGGGCTCTGCGTCCTCCAACCGGGCGGCGAGCTCGGCCGGAGCGAACCCGCCGAAGACCACGGAGTGGATGGCACCCAGGCGCGCACACGCCAGCATCGCGACGAGTGCCTCGGGGATCATCGGCATGTAGATGACGACCCGGTCGCCCTTCTCGACGCCGAGATTGCGCAGCACCCCGGCGAACCGCGCCACGAGCTCGAGCATCTCGGCATACGTGTAGGTGCGCGACGAGCCGGTGACAGGGCTCTCGTAATGCACGGCTGCCTGATCCGCGCGGCCTGCGATGACGTGCCGGTCCAGCGCGTTGTAGCAGGTGTTCATCGTTCCATCGCTGAACCAGCGGTAGAACGGGGGCTTGGAGTCGTCGAGACCGGTCTTCGGTGGGTGGAACCAGTCGACCCCGGTCGCGGCCTCCGCCCAGAAGGCAGCCGGGTCAGCACTACTACGGTCATGGAGTTCTCGGTAAGCGCCGTTGCTCATGCCCCTAGTTTGACCGGGTTACGCGCCCAGCGGGGGCATGCGCGCCGGTGAACTGCCGAAACGAATCGGGATTCGGTCCGGTCATACCACCCAGCCGACAACGCGAAAGCGACCGGCGCGGGCCCCTGTTCCCACGCCGGCCGCATGCTCGCCCGCACGAGGTGCGGTGAGCTCGCCCGATGCGCGCCGCCGTCAAATGGGCACACCTGGCGAAGTCGGATTCGCTCGATCTCAGCTCCCTTACGGGCAGGTGAGGCGCAACGGCTTCAACGCGGCTGCCGGCACGAGGCCACAGCCGACCTCTGCGGTCCCGAGGTCGACGACCTGCCAGGCCCCACGGGACTTCTGCAGGATGACGGTCGCCGGGTCGAGCTCGGCAGTGCGGGAGGGTCGCAGCGTGGCACTGGCCCACGAGCCGCTCACACGCACGCCCGTCACAGCGTAGTCCGTCGCCGGAATGCCCTCGGTGTGCTCGCTGGCGTTCACGGCCTTGGTGACCGCCTTGAGCGTGGCGGCCGTGGAGGACGAGCCGAGTCGGCGCATCTGCGCACTGCGGACCAGGCGGTAATGCGACACCGAACTGGCCGAGCTGGCGGATGTGGCGCGGTTGGTGGCGGACGGGGCCGCAGCAGCGACATCGGCGGCGGGAACGGCCAGCATTGCCGCCATCAGCAGCGCACCGATACCGGCCCCGACCAAGCGACGAGTCCCCATGACGATCTCCCTCCGCCGCGGACACCCCCGGTCTCGCGAACACCCCCAGTCTGGCGTGTTCCCGGAGCGGCGGATAGCGAAAAACGGCCCCGAGCGATCACAACTCGATGACGTTCGGATCACCGCACGGACTCGGGCCCTGACCTGGCCTTTCGCCGTGATCGAGTCGTGATGTGCCGCAGCCGGATCGCCCCGGCTGAGCCGGCTCAGGCCGTCGCTGCAGCGAGCTGTCCGCAGGCGCCGTCGATGTCGCTGCCGCGGGTGTCACGCACCGTCGTGGGCACGCCGTGAGCCCGCAGGCGCTCGACGAACTGCTGCATGACCCCGGTGCGGGAGGCTGTCCATTTGCTCCCCGGCGTGGGGTTGAGCGGGATGGGGTTGACATGGACCCAGCCACGCCCGCGCTCGTTGAGCTTCTTGCCGAGCGCATCCGCGCGCCACGCCTGATCGTTGATGTCGCGAATCAACGCGTACTCGATCGACACCCGTCGACCCGTCGCGTCGAAGTACCGCCGCGCAGAGTCGAGCGCCTCGTCGACGCTGTATCGGTTGTTGATCGGCACGAGCTCATCGCGCAGCTCGTCGTCAGGCGCGTGCAGGCTCAGCGCCAGGGTGACGGGGATCCCCTCGGCCGCGAGCCTGTCGATGCCGGGAACAAGGCCGACCGAGGACATCGTGATCCCTCGCGCCGACATCCCCAGTCCGTCGGGCGCCGGGTCGACCATGCGGCGGATCGCCGCCACGGCCCGCTTGTAGTTGACCAGTGCCTCGCCCATGCCCATGAACACGACGTTGGTGACGCGCACCGGCCCACCAGGCTCGCCGCCGGCCTCGTCGCCCGCGGTCTGGTCGTCACCCTCGTCGTCCGGGGTGTCGAAGGCGCCGACTTCGCTCTCGCCCTGCGCCTCGGGTCCGGAACCGGTGACCATCCCCGCCGTCAACATGCGGGAGGCCTCCACGACCTGCGACACCATCTCGGCCGTCGACAGGTTGCGGGTGAAGCCCTCCTGGCCCGTGGCGCAGAACGGGCAGTTCATGCCGCAGCCGGCCTGGCTGGAGATACAGACCGTCGCACGGCGCGCGTAGCGCATCAGCACCGACTCGACGAGCGCGCCGTCGTGCAGTCGCCACACCGACTTGATCGTCGCGCCCTGGTCGGCCGACAGGTGCCGCACCGGGGTGAGCAGCGGCGGCATCAACGCGGCCACCATGTCGTCGCGCCCCGCGACGGGCAGGTCGGTCATCTCCGCGGCATCACTGGTGTGGTGCACGAAGAAGTGCCGCGAGAGCTGCTTGGCACGGAATCCCGGGAAGCCTGCCGCCATCATGGCCGCCACGCGCTCCGGCATCGTCAGATCCGCCAGGTGGGTGGGTGGCATGGGGTTGCCCGGAGGCGAGAACGTCACCTGTCCACGCGCGGGACGACGCCGTTCGAGTCGGACGGGCGTGGGCTGAGATGAATCGGGCACGAGGCTCCTAGCGAGCGGAATGTCAGACGAGCAGAGTGAGCACCAGCCAGGCGCCGGGGGCGGTGACCAGGAGAGAGTCGATACGGTCCATGAGGCCGCCGTGACCGGGGAGGATGTCCCCGAGGTCCTTGACGCCAAGATCCCGCTTGAGCATCGACTCGGTGAGGTCGCCGAGGGTGGCGAGCAGCACGGTGACGAGGCCGAGGATCGCGCCGGCCCAGACCGAGCCGCCGAGCATCAGCGGCACCGTCAGCATGCCCGCAACGAGGCAGCTGGCGGCAGAGCCTGCCGCGCCCTCCCACGACTTCTTCGGACTCACCGACGGCGCCATGGGGTGTTTACCGGCCACGACACCCACGGCGTATCCGCCGATGTCACTGCAGATGGTGACGATGATGAACACCGCGATCCGCAGAGCACCGTCGTCGCCGCGCAACATCAACGTGGTGAAGGCCGACAGGAACGGCGCATATGCCGCCACGAAGATCCCCGCAGTGACATCACGCGCCGCATGGTCGATGCCGATGACGCTGCGCCACAGCACCACGGCCAGCAGCGTCATACCGAACGTCATCATCAGGCCCGGGCCACCCGCGAAGTAGGCGCCCACATGCATGGCCAGAGCCCCGGCCATCAACGGCGCCAGAGGCACAGAGAACCGACCGGACGTGAATGCCCGAGCCAGCTCCCACAGCCCCACACAGATCGCCGGGACGACCAGAAGCAGCCATCCCCACTTGACGATGAACAGACTCGCGAGGACGAGCGCTCCCAGGCCGAGCGCCACGCCGATGGCGACAGGCAGGTCACGACCGGCCTTGCCGGGGGGCCGCCGCGTCACGGCCGGCGGAGTCGTCATGCTCAGACCTCGGAGAGTTCGGCTTCCTTGCCCTTGAGGAGCACGTCGACCTGATCGACGTGCTTCTTGGTCAGGGCCTCCAGTTCCTTCTCGGCACGCGCGCCCTCGTCCTCACCGATCTCGCCGTCCTTGACGAACTTGTCGATCTGATCCTTGGCGTGACGGCGGACGTTGCGGATGGAGATCTTGGCGTCCTCACCCTTGCGGTGCGCCATCTTGACGTACTCCTTGCGCCGCTCGGCGGTCAGCTCCGGCAGGATGCACCGGATCGAGTTGCCGTCGTTGCTCGGGTTGACGCCCAGGTCGGACTCGCGGATGGCCTTCTCGATGGCGGCCATCGACGACTTGTCGAACGGGGTGATGAGCATGGTGCGCGCCTCGGGGGCCTGGAACGAGGCCAGCTGCTGCAGCGGGGTCGGCGCACCGTAGTAGTCGACCATGAGCTTGCTGAACATGGCGGCGTTGGCCCGGCCCGTACGAATCGAGGCGAAGTCCTCCTTGGCCACCTCGATGGCCTTCTCCATCTTCTCCTCGGCCTCGAACATCGTCTCGTCCAGCATGGTGCGTGCCTTTCGCGTTCATCTGTCGTGTCGCACGTCGACACGGGTGGATCCCACTCTGTCAGACCCGAGCCGTGCGTGCCGGTGGCGGGCTACCCGGATGGGGATGGTCCGGGGAGTGCGGTGCGGTGTGGATGGCCGTCGTGGTCAGGCGACGAAGACCTCGGTACCCAGCGGCTCGCCGCGCAGGACGCGGGCGATGGTGCCCTCACCCTGCATTGCGAACACGATCATGGGCAGGCCGTTCTCCATGCAGAGGCTGAACGCGGCCGCGTCGACGACCTTGAGGTTCTGCGCCAGCGCGTCGTTATAGGTAATGCGGTCGAGCTTCTTGGCGTCGGGGTTGATGCGCGGGTCGGAGTCGTACACGCCGTCGACCCCGTTCTTGCTCATGAGGACTGCGTCGCAGCCGATCTCCAGCGCACGCTGCGCGGAGACGGTGTCGGTCGAGAAGTACGGCATGCCTGCGCCGGCGCCGAAGATGACCACGCGCCCCTTCTCGAGGTGACGCATCGCCCGCCGCGGGATGTAGGACTCGGCGACCTGCCCCATCGTGATGGCGGTCTGTACGCGGGTGTCGACGCCCTCCTTCTCGAGGAAGTCCTGCAGCGCGAGGCAGTTCATGACCGTGCCGAGCATCCCCATGTAGTCCGCACGAGCGCGGTCCATGCCGCGCTCCTGCATCTGGGCGCCACGGAAGAAGTTGCCGCCGCCGACGACGACCGCGACCTCGACGCCCTCACGGACGGCCTCGGCGATCTGGCGGGCGATGCCGCGCACGACGTCGGGGTCGACCCCCA
>DAMDJY010000012.1:33889-34114 GCA_032100225.1 Mobilicoccus sp. | reverse complement strand
CCGGGGTCGACGCCGAGCACGGCCTGCCACTGCTCGGCGAGCCATGCGGCCGTGCCGGTGAGGCCCTCGCTGCCGGATCCGGACGGACCCTCGCCCGCCAACGGCCATGGGAGTGCGTCGCGGTCGACCTTGCCGGAGGTGCGGGTCGGCATGTCGTCGACCACGGCCAGACGCGGCACCATCGCCAGCGGCAACTGCGCCTCGAGGAGCGTGCGGGCCTCGGCG
>DAMDJY010000012.1:5349-33749 GCA_032100225.1 Mobilicoccus sp. | reverse complement strand
CGGCAGGCCCTGCAGCGCGGCGTCGATCTCACCGAGTTCGATGCGGCGTCCACCGACCTTGACCTGGTCGTCGGCGCGACCGGCGAAGATCAGCCCGTCCTCGTCACGCACGACGAGGTCACCGCTGCGATAGGCGCGGTCCCAGCCGAGCATGGGCGCGTAGGTCGCCGCGTCCTTCTCGGGGTCGAGGTAGCGGGCGAGGCCGACGCCGCCGATGACGAGCTCACCGGTCTGGCCGTCCTCCACCTCGATGCCGTCGGCGTCGACGACAGCGAGGTCCCAGCCGTCGAGCGGAAGACCGATGCGGACAGGCTCTTCACCGGTCATCAAGGCGCCGCACGCGACGACGGTCGCCTCGGTGGGTCCGTACGTGTTCCACACCTCGCGCTCGGGCGAGCTGAGTCGCGCGGCGAGATCTGCCGGAAGTCCTTCACCGCCGAAGATGAGCAGACGCACACCGGCGAGGCACTCCTCCGGCCACAGCGAGGCCAGAGTCGGAACGGTGGAGACGACGGTGATGCCGCGTCGCTCGAGCCAGGGCGCGAGGTCGACCCCGGACTTGACCAGCGAACGCGGCGCCGGAACGAGGGCCGCGCCGTGACGCCACGCGAGCCACATCTCCTCGCACGACGCGTCGAACGCGACCGACAACCCAGCCAGCACGCGGTCGCCCGGGCCGAGCGGCGCGCCCCGCAGGAACATGCGAGCCTCGGCGTCGACGAAGGCCGCTGCGCTGCGGTGCGAGACGGCCACACCCTTGGGCTTGCCCGTCGAGCCGGAGGTGAAGATGATCCACGCGTCGTCGGTGAGGGCCGGTGGCTGCAGCGCGTTCGCGGCGTCGTCTCCAGCTGCACCGCCACCACCCGCAGTCCGCCGCGACTCGATGCCGTCGTCGGTGAGGACGGCGGCGACGTCGGCCTCACCGAACACGAGGTCGGCGCGTTCTTGGGGGTCGTCGGCGTCGACGGGTACGTAGGCCGCGCCGGCGCGCAGGATCCCGACGATGCCGACGTGCAGGTCGGGGCGTCCCGTCGTCATGCGGATGCCGACCCGGTCGCCCCTGCGCACTCCGGCCTCGTGCAGCCGCGTCGCGATCTGCCCGGCGGTGTCCCACATCTGACGGTAGGAGAGGACGTCGGCGTCGGTGTCGATCGCGGGCTGATCGCCGAACCGCTCCACGACTCCTGCGAGGATGTCGACGAGGGTGCGCGGCGCCGGGGCCAAGGGTCCCCGGCGCAGGGCAGAGGTCGCAGCGGTAGCGGGCATGTATGACACCTTTCGCCGTGCTCGAGCCGGCTGAGAGGGCGTACCAGGGAAATTTAGAGCGTCTATAAGGTTAACGGACGGTGAACGCGGCTTTCGCACGGAGGGTCGACTCCACGAGGTGGCGCTCCTCCATGGTCACGCCTGGGCCGCCCCGACCGCGCACCTGACGCGCCCGCAAGTACGCGAGTTCGATTGCGTCGTCCTGAAAGTCGCGCATAGCGCGCTTCATCGGCCGACCGCCGGCGCGCGCAGCCCACGTCAGAGCCGCCTTGCGGCGCGGCGCAGCGCTGAGCATCGCGAGGTCGGCCTCGTTCAGCACTCCGAGTCGCGCGTAGTGCTGCAGGTGAGCGGTCGTGATCGCGTCCTCGCGGCGGTGGATCCACAGCGCGAAGAGGATGGCCGCGACGAAGATCGGCACCTGCACGAGCAGGTAGGAGCCCACCCAGCCGGCGAACCCGAAGGTCGAGCCGGCGTTCCACATCGCGTGCAGAGCCATCGCGAGCAGCAGTCCGGCGAACGGCGCGAGCACCCGCAGCGCCGTGCGGCCGGTGACGAGCATCCCGATCCCGACGCCGGTCCACATCGTGAACAGCGGGTGGGCGAACGGCGACATGAGTCCGCGGAGCACGAACGTGAGCGCCAGCGCGGGCGTTCCGCCTTCGAGGATGGACTGGCCGAGGTAGAGGATGTTCTCGCCGAAGGCAAACCCCGCCGCGATGATGCCGGCGTAGACCACCCCATCGAGGACGCCGTCGAACTCACTGCGCCGCATCACGAGGATCACGAGGATGCCGAGACCCTTGGTGGTCTCCTCGACGATGGGCGCGACCGCGACGGCGGCAGCCACCTGCGGGTCGAATCCCAGCTCGGCGAGGATCTGCGCTGCGGTGCTGTTGATCAGCAGCGAGATCGCCGTCGCGACCAGCGCGCCCCAGAAGAAGGCCACGACCAGCGAACTCGTCGGTTCGGCCTCGTGCCGGTCGAGCCACAGGAACGCCGGGACGACCACGGCCAGCGGGATCAGCGCGACGAGCATGGCCTGCAACGCCACCTGCAGGCCGAGTTCCAGGCCCATCACCCCCGCCATGATCGCCCCACCGGCGAGGAACAGCAGGACGAACGCACCGGTGGCAAGCCAGCGCCGCAACATCGGACGGTGCGTCGCATTGTGGGGCCCCGACGGGGGCACGTATCCGGCCGGGACTGGTGTGGCGAAGGGGCCCGGCCTGGGCGTCGGCATGGACATGTCGGGCCTTCCGGAGTCGCGAGTGCAGATCGCGAAGCCTACGTGAGCAAGGTGAACACTCTCCTTCGCTCTAGAGTGGCGATCGTGTCGAAGCCCACAGACCCCGCCAACGAACGCATCATCTGGATCGATTGCGAGATGACCGGCCTGGATATTGAGAACGACGCCCTCATCGAGGTCGCCGCTCTCGTGACCGACTACGAGCTGCGCCCCGTCGGCGACGGCATCGACGTCATCATCCGTCCGGAGCCGGCCGCCCTCGAGCAGATGGGCGACTTCGTGCGCACCATGCACACCGACAGCGGACTGCTGACGGAGCTCGAGAACGGCGTGACCATGGCCGAGGCGGAGGCGGAGGTCCTCGCCTACGTGCGTGAGCACGCGCCGACGCCCCGCAAGTCGCCGCTCGGTGGCAACACGGTCGGCACCGACCGCATGTTCCTCGTGCGTGACATGCCCGAGCTGGAGGGGCACCTGCACTACCGCAACATCGACGTGTCCTCCATCAAGGAACTCTCCCGCCGTTGGTACCCGCGGGTGTTCCACCACGCCCCGGAGAAGAACGGCGGACACCGCGCGCTGGCCGACATCAAGGACAGCGTCGCCGAGCTCCGCTACTACCGCGAGGCCGTGTTCGTCCCCCAGCCCGGCCCGGATTCCGCCACTGCCAAGGAGATCGGCGCACGTCACACCGCGTGGCGCCGCGAGCTGTAACCCCTGGCGGAACCCTGCTTCCACCGCCCTGCAGACCCGTGGTCATGACCACTGTCCAAAAGCAGGTACGATGGTCGCCGCGCAGCCAAACGAGAACATCGTCTGCCGTGCATGGTGGGTGTAGCTCAGCTGGTAGAGCACCTGGTTGTGGTCCAGGTGGCCGCGGGTTCAAGTCCCGTCACTCACCCCACCACGAGGGCCCCTGATCGCGAGATCAGGGGCCCTCGTTCGTTGACTGGTTCGGCGTTCAGCTCTGGCAGCGCCTGTGGCGTCGATGTGGTCGTGATTGCAGCCAGATCGCTGCCACAGACGCTGCCAAATCGTTCGCCACCGCACGTGTGGCACACCCCATGAGGGGCACGGCCCGCACGATGGGCCGTCTCTGCGGGCCCGCGTGCCAGGATGGAAAGGTGCGTAGCAACCGATCTGCCCTGACGAGTCTCCTGATGGCGTTCCTGCTCGGCCTGACCCTGCTCATGGGTCTTGCCCCGGCAGCCCACGCACATTCGGACCTCGTCTCCTCGACCCCCGAGAACGGCGCGACGCTCGCGGCCATGCCCGAGTCGGTCACGCTCGTGTTCAACGAGGAGATCGACCCCAACTTCGCGCAGGCCGTCGTCTCCGACGCGAAGGACATCGCCCGGCCGCAGACCCCGGGCGTCAAGGGCGCGACGCTGACCGTGCCGATCCCCGCAGAGGTCCCCGACGGCGCCGTCGAGGTGCGCTACCGCATCGTCAGCAAAGACGGCCACCCCGTCGCCGGAACCCTCGCCTTCACCGCAGGACCACCTGCCGCCACCGGCTCGACGACCGATACTGCGATGCCGGTCGCGCCCGGCACAGCGTCGGACGGCACACAGACTCCAGCCCCGAGGGCGACGACACAGCCGTCCGTCCCTGAACGCGAGGAGGCCGCCAACACGTGGATGTACGCCCTCACCGGCGTGGCCGTCCTGCTCGTGGCAGCGGTCGGAGCCGCGATCTTCTTCATGACCAGGCACCGCCACTGACGCGTGACGTGGCCGGTGAGCACGGCGCCGGCACCCCCGAACTGCGCAGAGCCCGCATCCTGACGAGGATGCGGGCTCTGCGTTTCGGTCACTGCTGACGACCGGTGACGGTCGTCACTGCTGCAAGGTCGGCGTCACACGGTGGCGCGCACGCCGTGGCAGGCGCGGGCACCGGCTCGAAGCCGGACCTGATCGGCCACGGCCGCAGTGGGCGAGGCCGGGTGGATCGCCGATCGCGTGGCCGCGGCGTGTGCCGGGTACCCGGCCTCCTCCAGATCCAGAGCGAGCGCCTCGAGCGACGCAGGCGTCAGGCCGGCCTCGGACAGGTCGACGATCTGGTTGATGAACAAGCCGTAGCAGTCCCACCAACCTGCACGGACGACGCAGGCCACTTCGAACCGCTGGCCTGCCGACATCCCGCGCTGGTCGATGATTCCCCCACACACCGTGACGTTGTTCGACATGGTTGTTCCCCCCTGTAGTCGGTAGCTCTCGCGCCGATCTCCCTCGACCTTCGGGTCGATTTGCCTCCCCAGGACGGCGCTTTCGCAAGAGTACGACAGGCGTCCAGGTCGCCCGTCACAACACGAAGTGCAAGCGGGTGACGATCAGGTATCGACTCGACCGGCCCGCACACCCGAACCAGCTGCCCTCCAACGCCTTTCACGGATCATGGAGCCGGTCGGTCGGACCTGGGAAGGACTGTCGGCGTCGTGTCATGTATCCCTGACACGGAGTCGTATCCCCGTCCCGGACAAGACGACTCGAGACGCTCGGGCCACCGGGGGGCCGCACACAGGTCAGGCGTCCTGAACACGCGAACAGTGGTGTCCGCATGATGAGACGTCACGAGGCTGCGAGACTGTGCCTCGCCACCCTCACCGAACGAGGGCATGAAGAAAGGGCCCCGCGCGCGGAGCCCTTCTTCGGTGGTGCGCCATCAGGGACTCGAACCCCGAACCCGCTGATTAAGAGTCAGCTGCTCTGCCAATTGAGCTAATGGCGCGCAACGAAGAAGAACTTTACACGAGGTGCACCGCAGCCAGGAAATCTGCTGGCCACCGCCCTACGCAACCAGGGTCGGGCATTTGGCCGAACGCCCACGAGGCCCGGTATCCGAGTTCTACCGTTGACTCGGACTCACCCACAAGGAGACGAACGATGCGGGCTATCGCCAAGACTCACGCAGGCCCAGGCCTGCAGCTCATCGACGCGCCGATGCCGGTGTGCGGCCCCGACGATGTCCTCATCAAGGTGCATGCAGCGGGCCTGTGCGGCACCGATTTGCACCTCGAGCAGTGGGACGACTGGGCCGCCTCGCAGGTGAACGTGCCGATGATCATCGGACACGAGTTCTTCGGCGAGATCGTCGAGGTGGGCGCCGACGTCACGTCCTGCCGCGTGGGCCAGAAGGCCTCCGGTGAGGGCCACGTCGTGTGCGGCACGTGCCGCAACTGCCGCGCCGGGCGCCGCCAGATGTGCATCAACGTCAGGAGCGTGGGCGTCAACCGCGACGGCGCATTCGCCGAGTACGTCTCCATCCCCGCCACCAACGTGTGGGTGCAACCCGACGACATGCGCCCCGAGGTCGGTGCCGTGTTCGACCCGCTGGGCAACGCCACGCACACCGCGCTGATGTTCCCGCTCGTCGGTGAGGACGTGCTCATCACGGGTGCAGGTCCGATCGGCGTCATGGCCACGGCCATCGCCCGCCACGCCGGGGCGCGGTTCGTCGTCGTCACCGACGTCTCCGACTACCGGCTCGACCTGGCCAAGAAGGCCGGTGCCGACATGGTCGTCAACGTCGCCTCCACGCGCATCCACGAGGCGCAGAAGGCGCTGGGGATGACCGAGGGGTTCGACATCGCGCTCGAGATGTCCGGCAACCCGGCTGCCCTGCGCGAGGGCATCGAGAACATGAACCACGGCGGCCACATCGCGCTGCTAGGCCTGCCCAAGTCCGGCTTCGACGTGGACTTCGGCAAGGTCGTCACCCACATGCTCACGATCAAGGGCATCTACGGCCGGGAGATGTTCGAGACCTGGTACGCCGCCAGCGCGATGATGCAGACCAGCCCGCTGCTGCGCGAGACGGTCAGCTCCGTCATCACCCACACCGTTCCGCTGGAGGAATGGCCCAAGGCGTGGGAGGCCGCCCGCTCCGGCGACGTGGGCAAGGTCGTCCTCGACATCGCCGGCGTGCTCTGACCCGCCTGTCATGGCGGCTCGCCGCTGGCTGACCTCTTCGCTGCCGACTCCCGCTCCGCTGATTCCCCCTCCCCCGGCCCACGACACGACGGGCCGCTCCCCTGCTTCGCTAGGAGATCCGATGACCGACTTCCACACCTCGATCGCCGACACCCTCACCGAGATCCGCGACGCGGGTCTGTTCAAGAACGAGCGCGAGCTGCTCTCGCCGCAGTCGGCGCACGTGCGCACGAAGACCGGCGAGGCCCTCAACTTCTGCGCCAACAACTACCTCGGCCTGGCCGACGACCCGCAGGTCAAGCAGGCCGCCCACGACGCCCTGGACGAGTGGGGCTTCGGCATGGCGAGCGTCCGCTTCATCTGCGGCACGCAGGAGCTGCACAAGCAGCTCGAGGCCAAGATCAGCGAACTCGTGGGCACCGAGGACGCGATCCTCTACTCCTCGTGTTTCGACGCCAACGGTGGTGTGTTCGAGGTGTTGTTCGGGGCCGATGACGCGATCATCTCCGACGAGCTCAACCACGCCTCGATCATCGACGGCGTGCGCCTCTCCAAGGCCGCGCGCTACCGCTACAAGAACGCCGACATGGCCGACCTCGAGACGCAGCTCAAGGCGGCGACCGAGAAGGGCGCACGTCGCAAGGTCATCGTCACCGACGGCGTGTTCTCGATGGACGGCTACTTCGCTCCCCTGGCCGAGATCTGCGACCTGGCCGACACGTACGGCGCCCTCGTCCTCGTCGACGACAGCCACGCCGTCGGATTCGTCGGAGAGAACGGCCGCGGCACCCACGAGCTGTGCGGCGTGCTCGACCGCGTCGACCTCGTCACCGGCACCCTCGGCAAGGCCCTCGGCGGCGCCTCAGGCGGCTACGTGGCGGGCAAGGCCGACGTCATCGCCCTGCTGCGTCAGCGCTCGCGCCCGTACCTATTCTCCAACGCCGTGGCCCCCATGGTGGCCGCCGGCTCGATCAAGGCCATCGAACTCGCCCTCGACGGTGGAGAGAAGCGCGAGGCTCTCAAGCGCAACACGACCCTGTTCCGCGAACTCATGACCGAGGCCGGCTTCGACCTGCTCCCCGGCTCGCACCCCATCACGCCCGTGATGTTCCCCGGTGAGGACGGCGCCCGCCAGGCCACCCAGATCGCCGACGAGATGCTGAACCGCGGCATCTACGTGATCGCGTTCTCCTACCCCGTCGTGCCGCAGGGCAAGGCCCGCATCCGCGTGCAGCTCTCCGCAGCGCACAGCGAGGACGACGTGCGCGCCTGCGTGCAGGCGTTCATCGACGCCCGCGACCACGTGGCCTGACCCCGCCCTCACAGCACGAAACCCCTGCGCCGAATGCTCGGTTCAGGGGTTTCGTCGTGGTGCGTGACCTGGCAAACGTGCGCAGCGGTGGCGATGACCGAGGCTCAGGTGAGCCACGTGCCCAGGCCGGCGGTCGCATGGATCAGCAGGGCGCCGCCGGTCTGACGTTCACCGTGGAGTCATCGTGCTGCAGCAACACGCGGTCGTGCAGCATCCGGATGGGCAGATGCGCGGCGCTCTCGGCAGCAGCGTCAGCCACGGACGCGTCGGGCGATCGCGACCGTCAGAAGGAGGATCGCCACCCCCGCGGCGCCGCCGATGACGCCGTAGCGCATCGAGCCGTCGTCGTTGTGCGTGGCCTGCACCAGGGTGCTCTTGGCCTCGCTGGCCTGGCGCTTGGCGATGTTGGCGGGCTTGACGCGGAACGCCAGCTCGTCGATCGTCGCGGCCAGGTTGTCGCGGTGACGCGCGATGTCCTTCTCGATCTCGTCCAGTGACCGGGTGTCCTTGGCGCTCATCGACGGCTCCTTCTCGGCAGTGCGGGCAGCCGGGACGCACGTCGTGCTCGGTGCGTCGCGGCCAGGCGATTTCGGGTCCCTGGCGACGATAACCTAAGCCCGACCCGCGCGTCCCATCAGGTGACACGTCGGCCCCCACTTTGCAGGAGGACACGCCCCATGACCCGACTCGAACCGGGCGAGATCGCCCCCGACTTCACCTTGACCTCCGACCGGGGCGAACAGGTCCATCTCGCGGATCTGCGCCGCCGCAAGGTCGTCCTCTACGCCTACCCCGCGGCGATGACGCCGGGCTGCACCACCCAGGCCTGCGACTTCCGCGACAACCTCGAGCCGTTCGCCGCCGCCGGATACGCCGTGTACGGCATCTCCCCCGACGCCCCCGAGAAGCTCGCCCGGTTCGTCGAGAAGGAGTCCCTGACGTTCCCGCTGCTCTCGGACCCCGACAAGGAAGTCCTCACGGCCTACGGCGCGTTCGGCGAGAAGACGATGTACGGCAAAAAGGTCGTCGGGGTGATCCGGTCGACATTCGTCGTCGACGAGGAGGGCCGGATCGAGGTGGCCAAGTACAACGTGCGGGCCAAGGGGCACGTCGCCTCCCTCGCCACGACTCTCGACGTCGAGCTGCCCACCGCACCGGCCTGATCGCGCCCTGGCGCCGCCTGATCGCACCCTGTTCCCGGCCACATCCTGCTCGATTCCACGTGAACGCGGGCTGCGGCGATACTCTGGCGACCGATGCGGGAGTGGTGGAATTGGCAGACACGCAGGATTTAGGTTCCTGTGCCTTCGGGCGTGAGGGTTCAAGTCCCTTCTTCCGCACGCAACACTGTGGGGCCCGCCGTGACGGCGGGCCCCACAGTCGTTCTCACCCCCCGGGTGGGGGCCTTGGTGGATCTCGATCCAGTTCGGATCGAACCACCCGTGTTGTCGTTACTCGACGACCTTCTCGATGACGACCTTGGCCGACCCGATGGCGAAGCCCTCGGTGTTGACGGCCTGGAGTTCGCCGACGAGCGTACGGCCGGCGGCCACCGGCGCGGCAGCGCGAACGACGCCCGTCACCTTCATCGCCTGTCCGTGAGCCAACGTGACTGCGCGGCTCTGGACCGCGACCTCACCGAGGCTCGGGCCGTAGAACACGTCGAGGTAGTCGTAGGCGGTGCCACCCTGGGCGATGGCGTACCCGTCGACCTCGACGGTGTACGTGCCCGGAGCCGGGTTGGGCACCGTCACGGACTCCTCCGAGTCACCGTCGGCGGAACGCCCGACCTCATCACCGGCCGCGTTCTTGACGAGCAGGTCGAGGTCCGCCGCAGCGTCACTGGTCTTGCCGATCGTGGCCTCCAGTCGATCCGCACCGGCCGGGACCTCCACCGTGTACGTGTGGGTCTCGCCCTGCTGGATCGTCGGACGCTCCGCGCGCTGCGAGCCGAGGGGCCCGCCGCGACCGGTCACCGTGACCGGACCGAACGCGTTGCGGATCGTCCACGTGACCTCGGTGGGCGCGCCGACCTTGATCGACGGGAGCGTCTGCGTCGCCGGCTCGGCCGTGATGCCCTGCACCGAGGCCGTCAGAGAGAACGGGTTCTGCGTGGTGGGCGTGCGACGGCTGGCGTCGACGATGATCTCCCACACGCCCGGCATCGGCTCGAGGTAGGCCCGCGACGTGGGACGGCAGGCCTTGCCGTCGCCGATGGCCGTGTAGCACTTACCACCGAGCGCGGAGGACTCGATCGGGAGGCCCTGCGGGCTCACCGCGAGGAACCGCACGGCCGAACCGTTGGCGATGCCGGACAGGTTGACCTGCAGCGCCTTGGCGCCCTCGGGGACCGAGACGAACAGGCTGCGCGAGCGCACCCGCTCGACGGAGCCCTTCATCGTGGCCGTGTACGGCGCGGTGCCGAGGTCGTCGGCGACGACGACCGCCGCCATCATCCGCGTGCCCATGCGGGATCCGGCGGGGGTGATGTCAAGGATCGCGGAGTTGTCACCCGTGCGCTGCGGCATGGCGGTCACCTTGACGGTCACCGGGTTGCCGAGCGGCAGGTCGACCGAGCCGGGCGAGGAGAACGTGCCGTCGTTGCCGATCCACGAGAGTCGGTGCGTGACAGTCCCGGCCGGTCCAGACGTGCGCGTGATCGTCACGTCGTACGTCTTGGCCGTGCCGACGCGCTGACCGCCCGCGGACGGCGCGCACCGGTTGTAGATGCCCTCGCCGCGACCGGGCGTCGCGAACTGGTCGGCCAGCGGCGTACACACCTGCGCGGAGATCGTGTAGCTGTTGTCGGTCGCGGGCGAGGCCGCGAGCACCGGCCACGCCTTGTCGACGCGGATGAGGCCGTTGCCCTGAGCCGACGCCTCGAGACCTGGGACGAACTGGGCCGTCGTGTACAGCGCCGTGCGCAACTGCTTGGGCGTGACCGCGACGTCGCTCTGGCGCGCAGCCGAGAGGAGCAGCAAGGAGGCACCGGCAGCCTGCGGGGAGGCCATCGATGTGCCGTTGTACATCGCCAGACCGGTGGGCAGCTTATAGCTGACCTGGGCGAGGTCCTCCTGGCCCATGAACATCGGGACCGTGCTCACGGCGGATCCGGGGGCCATGAGGTTGGGCTTGAACCCGCCGTCCTCACGCGGGCCGCGCGAGGAGTAGTTCTGCACCCAGTAGGGCGCGCTCGCGCCTGCGCCGTAATTGGCCAACCAGGTGTCCTTGGAGGCACCGGCCGCGACACTGACGACGTCGGAGGCCACCGACGGGTCACCGATGGTGTTGGCGCCCGGGCCGGAGTTGCCCGCCGAGATGAACAGCTGCACGCCGTACTCGTCGATGAGCCGGTTGTACAGCGCCGAACGGGTGTTGTTGCCGTCGTTGAGGGCCGGCAGTCCGCCGATCGACATGTTGACGGCGTCGACACCCTGATTGGCGACGAGCTCGATCATGCCCTCGGTGAGCGCGACCGAGGTGCAGCCTCCGGCGTAGACACAGGCCTTGGCCGAAACGATCTTCGCGCCCGGCGCAGCACCACTGACCTGCCACCCGGGCATCGCCCCGGCCGCGATCCCGGCCACGTGCGTGCCGTGTGAGCTCGCCACCATGCCGATGTTGACCGCGTCGGCCTTCTGGCCCGGCCGGCCGGCCGGCGTGAGGTCCACGTCCTTGCGGAACTCGACGACGAACGGCATCCGCTCCGACACGCTGGTGGCGGGGTTGTCGACGCCGAAGTGGCCGACCTGGCCGCGCTCCTTGTACGGGCGCATCAACGTGTCGTCGGTGAAGTCCTGGTTGTTGTTGACGTCGACCCACACGTCGCCGGTCTTGTAGTCGTACAGCACGCCCCAGGCGCCGGTCTTCTTGCCGTCGCGGTCGATGTCGCCGCCGACATCATCGCTGCCGGCAGCCGCCGTCTCGCGGAACTTTTTGATCGCGAACTGCGCCCCGGCACGGTCCGGCAGGGTCCACTCGGCACCGTCGTACGAGGCCTTCGGCCCGGTGACGCGGGTGAGCATGATGCGCCACGTGGCGTCGGCCTCGAGCAGCGGGTCGGTCGCCGTGATCCAGTTGGTGACCTTGCGCTCCCCCGTCGACGTCTTCTGCATCGCCGGGTGGTCGAGGTCGACACCGGAGTCGAGGATCCCGATGGTCACCTCACGCCCGTCGAACGTCGGGTGGGCCTTGCGGAACGCAGCCGCGCCCGTGTCGGCGATCGGCATGTACGGGTTCTCGAGCGGCGTGCTCGGGCTGGGCCCGGTCCACGGGTCGGAGCCCTTGATGGGTCCGTCCGCGGTCGGCCCGGGGTCGGGGATCGTCAGCATCTCGTCGAGGTCGACGTGCTGCACCTGGCTGATCTGGGAGATCTGCAGGGCCCGCTGGGTGGGCACCGAGGCGCGCACGTACCCGAGCTTGTCGTGCACGTACCCCACAGTGGCGCCGAGGCTCTTGAGCCCGGCGACGACGGGCGCCGTTCGCCCACCATCGGTCAGCATCATGACGTCGACCCGGGCCTTGCCCGCCGACTGTGCCTCGAGCAGCAGCTCCTGGCTGTGGCTGCTCATCTTGTCGGCGACGGGCGAGGACTTGCCCTGCGCCGAGCCCTGGCCGGGCGGGTCGGAGGGAGCGGGGCCGGGGTTGGCACCGGCGGGGATCGAGCCCGCCAGCGCGAGCCCCAGGGTGAGGGCGGCGACACTGCCGACTCTCATCAAATGAGCACTCACATTGTGTCCTTGGGATCGGGGTGCACCGGGAATGCTGGTGTCCCCCTGGGACACCACCCGCCACCCAATCCCTGTCATACCGATCAAACCCTCTGTGGGACAAGGGTTTTGGGGTACTGATCCCGTTCAGAGGTAACGCGGCAGCTCCTCGGCCAGGGCCGTGAAGGCCTGGGCCCGGTGAGAGATCCGGTTCTTCTCCTCCGAGGGCAGCTCGGCGCACGTGCGGGTGTCGTTCGCCACCTGGAGCACCGGGTCGTAGCCGAACCCGTTCTCGCCCCGCGGCTCGCGCGCGAGCATGCCTCGCGGGTGACGCTGCGCCCGTCCGGCATCGCCAGAGCGGCGCAGCAGACGAACGCGGCAGAGCGGTGCTCGTCGGGGACGTCGAAGACCTGGGCGAGGAGGAGTTCGTAGTTGGCGACGTCTTCACCGTGGCGGCCGGCCCACCGTGCGCTGAAGATGCCGGGGGCTCCCCCGAGCACGTCGACGGCCAGTCCGGAGTCGTCGGCCACGGCCGGCAAGCCCGTCGCCTCTGCGGCCGCGCGGGCCTTGAGCAGGGCGTTCTCCTCGAAGGTCACGCCCGACTCGACGACGTCCTCGACATCGGGAAAGGCGTCCATGCCGACGAGTTCGACGTCGAGCTGTTCCAGCACCTCGGCGAGGATGATGCGCAGTTCGCCGACCTTGCCCGCGTTGCGGGTGGCCAGCACGAGGCGCCGGTTCATCGCTGCACCTCGCGTGCGGGAGCGTCGAGGGCGGCCTGCTGCATGGTGGTGAGCTCGGCGCACCCGCCCACAGCGAGATCGAGCAGGCCGTCGAGCAGCGCCCGGTCGAAGGGCTCGCCCTCGGCGGTGCCCTGCACCTCGACGAAGCGGCCGTCGCCGGTCATGACGACGTTCATGTCGACCTCGGCGTCGACGTCTTCGACGTAGTCGAGGTCGAGCACGGGACGTCCGCCGACGACGCCGACGCTGACGGCCGAGATCGAGCCGGTCAGCGGGTTGGCCTTGGCTGCAACGTGACCCGCGGCGCGGCCGGTGGCGATGGCGTCGACGAGGGCGACATACGCGCCCGTGATGGCGGCGGTGCGGGTGCCGCCGTCGGCCTGGAGTACGTCGCAGTCGATGACGATCGTGTTCTCGCCGAGCTGGCTCATGTCGACGATCGAGCGCAGGCTGCGGCCCACCAGGCGCGAGATCTCGTGGGTGCGGCCCCCGATCTTGCCCTTGACGCTCTCGCGGTCGCTGCGCGTGTTGGTCGAGCGCGGCAGCATCGCGTACTCGGCCGTGACCCAGCCCTGGCCGCTGCCCTTGCGCCAGCGCGGCACCCCGGCCGTGAACGAGGCGGCACACAGCACGCGCGTGCGGCCGAACTCCACGAGGACGCTGCCTTCGGCGTGGTCGAGCCAGTTGCGGGTGATGCGGATGTCGCGAAGCTGATCAGGGGTACGGCCGTCGTGGCGCGCGGCTGCGGTGTCGGGTGCGTCGGTGCTCATGACGTCAGCCTATGCACTCGCACCGTCAACCTTTGCCCGATGTTCGGGAGGCCGCAGATCGGTCAGGGCAGCTCGTACCTGGCGAGGGGCCGGGCGATCTCGACCTCACCGGGCCAGATGGCGGCGGCCTGGGCACGGCAGACCTCGGGGTCGTTCCAGGCGGGAATGTGGGTGAGCATGAGGCGTTTCGCACCGGCTTCGAGCGCGACCCGCGCCGCCTTGGAACCGCTCATGTGGACCCCGGCGCCCTCGTCACGGCCGTCGACGTAGGCGCAGTCGGCGAGGACGAGGTCGGCGTCGGCGCACAGCTCGGTGAGTTCGGGGCAGATGTCGGTGTCACCGGTGTAGGCGAGCACGGCACCGTCCGCCTCGACGCGCAGCCCGTACGCCTCGACGGGGTGGAACACGGGGATCGGCGTGATGGTGAACGGGCCGACCGTGAACGACTCCCCCGCGGTCAACGTGGCGAACTCGTAGCGGCTCTCCAGCGAGTGCGGCTCCTCCACCCCGTAGGCGCGGGCGAGGCGGTCCGGCGCACCAGCGGGCGAGTAGAGCGGCATGCGGGTCTCGCGGCGGCGTCCCGGGGTGTAGTTGAGCGCGACGTAGAGGCTGCACACGTCGAGGCAGTGGTCGGGGTGCAGATGCGAGAGGACGACGGCGTCGAGATCGATGGGGTCGATCACGGTGCGCATCGGGCCGGTGGAGCCGTTGCCCAGGTCGAGCGCGATGGTCCACGTGCGCCCGTCGGCCTCGGCCGAGACGAGGTAGCACGACGCCGGAGAGGCCGGGCCGGGCATCGAGCCCGAGCATCCGATCACGGTGACGATCATGTGGGCGTCCCCTGTTCGAGGTTCAGGTTGCCGACCTCCGGCCCGAGGAATCGCCGTGCAAGGCGGGCGAACTCGGCCGGGTCGCCAGTGGTGCGAAAGTGGTGGTCTGGTGTCGGAGAGCCCTGCGGTCGCAGAGCGTCCCGGTCGGCGAGAACGCGGTAGACGTCCTTGGCGGTCTCTTCCGCCGACGACACCAGCGTCACGAGATCCCCCATGACGTAGCTGATGACGCCGGTGAGCAGCGGGTAGTGCGTGCAGCCGAGGATGAGCGTGTCGACGCCTTCGGCGACCACGGGCTGCAGGTAGCCGCGAGCGACATCCAGCAGTTCTTCACCGCCGGTGACCCCCGCCTCGACGAACTCGACGAACCGCGGACACGGCTGCGAGACCACTCGAATCTGCGGGGCGGCGGCGAACGCATCGGTGTACGCGCGGCTGCGGTGGGTGCCCGTGGTGGAGATGACGCCGACGACGTTGTTGCGGGTGGCGGCCGCAGCGCGACGTACCGCAGGGCGGATCACCTCGATGACCGGCACGTCGTACCGCTCGCGCGCGTCGTTCAGCATCGCGGCGCTGGCGGTGTTGCAGGCGATGACCAGGGCCTTGACCCCGGTCTCCACCAGCGCGTCGAGACATTCGAGCGCGTAACGGCGGGTCTCGGCGATGGGACGTGGCCCGTAAGGGGCGCGGGCGGTGTCGCCGAGGTAGGCGACCGACTCGCCCGGCAGCTGGTCCAGCACGGCGCGGGCCACGGTGAGCCCCCCGTACCCGGAGTCGAAGATGCCGATCGGCGCGTCCTGTCCCACCCCGGAAGGATAGGCGTTTCCCCGCGCCGTACTCGTCATGTGCCTGTCACGAGCACCGGGCACGGCGCGGGGATCGATCACGCCGGCGTGACGGGGTTGGTGCGGTGACGCTCCGCGTACGCGCGATCCTGCGCTCCGGGATCGACGTGCGTCGGGTCGAGCACGCGCTGCAGGAAGACGCGGGTGCGCTCCTCCTGCGGGTTGCCGATGACGCGCTCGGGTGTGCCCTGCTCGACGATGACGCCGGCGTCCATGAAGATCACGCGGTCGGCCACGTCGCGCGCGAACGCCATCTCGTGGGTGACGACCATCATCGTCATCCCCTCCTTGGCGAGCAGCCGCATGACCGACAGCACGTCGCCGACGAGTTCGGGGTCGAGCGCCGAGGTGGGCTCGTCGAACAACATGAGGTCGGGCTCCATCGACAACGCCCGCGCGATCGCGACGCGCTGCTGCTGACCACCGGAGAGCTGCGCCGGGTGCGCGTCACCACGGTCACCGAGGCCCACGCGGTCGAGGTTGTGCTGGGCGATCTTGCGGGCCTCGGCCTTGGGACGCCCGAGCACGTTGGTCTGGGCGAGCATGCAGTTCTGCAGCACGGTGAGGTGCGGAAACAGGTTGAACTGCTGAAACACCATGCCGAGGCGTGAGCGCACGTCGTCGATGTCGCAGTCGGGGTCGGTGATCTCCTGGCCCTCGATGACGACGCTGCCCGCTGTGGGCTCCTCGAGGAGGTTGACGCACCGGAGCAGGGTGGACTTGCCCGAGCCCGACGGCCCGATGACGCAGACCACTTCGCCGCGATGGATCGACAGGTCGATGCCCTTGAGCACCTCGACCTCGCCGAACGACTTGTGCAGGTCGGTGATGACGACGACGTCCTCACCCGTAGCCGGGCTGGAATCAGGGGTGGATGCTGCAGTCGACATGTCAGCGTCCTCTCGCGTTGCGGGCCTCGAGCCGCCGCACGGCGTAGGCCAGCGGCAGGGTGATGAGCAGATAGGTGAATCCGGCGAGGACCAGCGGCGTCAGGTTGGCGTTGGCGTTGGAGAGGTCCTTGCCGTACTTGGTGAGTTCGTACGCGCCGCGCGAAAGTCCGATCACGTAGACCAGGGAGGAGTCCTTGGTGACGAGGATGAACTCGTTGGTGAGCGGCGGCAGAATGATGCGGAACGCCTGCGGCAACACGATCTGACGCAGCGCCTGGCTGGAGGACATGCCGAGCGAACGGGCGGCCTCGACCTGGCCCTTGGGCACGGCCTGGATACCGGCGCGGATCGTCTCGGCCATGTAGGCGGCGCTGACGAGACCCAGGGCGCTCCACACGGTTCCGTAGGTGCCGAACGGGATCGTGAGGCCGGGGAACGCGAGCGGCAGCATGCCGAACGCGAGGAAGACGATCAGCGCGGGCACACCGCGGAAGAACTCGATGTACGCCGAGGCCAGCCAGCGGTAGGCGGCCACCTGCGAGAGCCGCATGAGCGCGAGAACCGTACCGAGCGCAAGCCCGAACACGAAGGCACCGCCGGAGTACGCGAGCGTGTTGAGGAACGCTCGAACGAGCCCCTGCTTGAGGGCCGCGCCGATGAGGTCGGGTTTGAAGAACACCTTGCCGATCTGCGGCCAGTCGGCCACGGCGATCGCCACGACGAGCAACAGCAGCAGGACTCCGTACTGGATGAGACGGATCCGCTTGGCGCGTTTGCGGGGTGAGCCGCTGCGGCGGGCCTTGCGGGTGCCCGGCGGCGGGGTCGCCGCCGTGGGGGTGGTGGTGGAGGACACGGACGCTCCCTGGGGAATCAGAGTGCGGCGCCGCCTGCATCAGGCGGCGCCGCAACGAATGGGTGTGGAGTGAATCAGCCTGCGGTGGTGGGGGCTCCGGTGTTCATGCCCGCCTCAGTGCTGTCCTGCGGCTCGGCACCGAACCACTTCTTGTAGGACTCCTTGTAGCGGCCGTCGGCCTTGGACGCCTCGAGTGCCTTGTTGACCGCGTCGATGATCTGCTGACCGCTCGGCTGGTCCTTGCGGGCCGCCATGCCGTACTGCTCGCCGGTGTGGAACTCGGTGACGACCTCGGTGTCGGTGTTGTCCTTGGCGAAGTCGTAGAGCACGCCGTTGTCGTTGATCGCCGCGTCGACGTTCCCCGACTTGACCGCGTTGACGCTGGTGGGCAGGTCGTCGAACACGACGACCTCGTAGCCGTTGGCGGCCGCGTTCTCCTCGGCGTACTTCTGACCGGTCGTGTCGGTCTGCACACCGAGCTTCTTGCCCTTCATCTGGGCGAGGTTGGTGAGGCCGGAGCCGGTCTTGGTGATGAGCGCCTGCTCGGCGTCGAAGTACGGATCGGAGAACAGCACCGCGTTGGCGCGCTCGGGGGTGATCGTCATGCCCGCGGCGGCGACGTCACACTTGCCGGCCTGCAGAGCGGCACCGGAAGTGACCTGGTCGAACGGCACGTCGACGACCTCGGTGGTCACGCCCAGGTCCTTGGCGACCATGTCCATGATGTCGATGTCGAACCCGACGACCTTGCCGCTGGCGTCGGGGAACTCGAACGGCTTGTAGGCGAGGTGGGTGCAGACCATCAGCTTGCCGGCCTGGACCAGAGCCGGACCGGTCGACCCACTGGCCGTGGATCCGGGCTGGGCCGTCTTGGCGTCGTCTGCGCCGCCGCAACCGGCGAGGAGAAGAGCGGATGCGGCCACGAGGGCGGCGAGGCGGGTCGAAGCAAGGGCGGTACGAGGCACGGGTGAGGCTCCTGTCGATGAAGCTGCCCGGTCCACACGGGCGAGGGGTGGCCTCACCGTGGCATCACGAGGGCGATTGGGCCAGGACATCTGATGACGGATCGGCCCAACGGCACCTCTGGCACGACGAACGGCTGCCATTGCGTCGCAGGTGAGGGCGGTCGTGGCGTGTCGCGCGACAGGGTCGTGCAGGGGTAGCGCGACGCGGCGAGCGAGTCAGCGCGTGAGCGCGGTTGCGAGGGTCTCCTGCAACCAGGTGAGGAACTCGTACCCGAGGGCGAGCGCGAAGCGCGGATCGTCCTGATCCATGTCCGCGACCTCGTCGGAGAGTGACTCTGCCTTCTCGTCGCTGTCGAGATCGAGACGGTCGGCCAGGACAAGGCGCACATCGGTCATCGCGATGAGCAGGCTCGTCGCCTCCTCCTCGGACAACCGCAACCGACCACCCTGAGCACCGGCGACGACCTGCACCGCCGTGCGCAGATGCCCTAACTTGCGATCCCGCACCGAGGTGCCGGTCATCCGGCGGAACTCGGCCGCAGTCTCGGCGTCGGCGTGCGCATCGGGCAGGAGGCGCCGCACCGCACTGTCGTGAATCTCGGGAGCCGCATCCGAGCCGTCCTGTTGCCCGTCGGCACCGCGCCCCTCGGGCCCGAACCCGGCGCGACGCATCATCGCCTCGAACGAATCGTCGTCGGGCTGCGCGCCGCCTTCGTCCAACCCGTCGCTCGAGCCCTGAACCTCGGACGTGCCATCACCGAACTCGCTCTGACCGGCGCCAGTGGCGTCGCTCAGCAGCTCGGCGGTCTGCTGCAGGAGACCGAGGAGGATCCCCTGCTCCTGCTCGGTCAGGTCGGCGACGATGCCTCGTCGGGACCGGTGGAATCCGTAGGTCACTCATTCGTCCTTCTGAAAGGTGGCCCACAGGCCGTACTCGTGCAGGGCTGCGACGTGGCGTTCCATCTGCTCCCGCGGACCGTGCGCGACGACGGCCCGGCCACGGTGGTGCACGTCCATCATGAGCACCTCGGCCTTCTGCTTCGAGTAGCCGAAATAGCTCTGGAACACGAAGGTCACGTACGACATGAGGTTGACCGGATCGTTCCAGACGAGCGTGATCCAGCCGGGATCGAGCAGCTCGTCGAGGTCGTGCTCGTCCCGGACATCAGGTTTCACGGGGCTGATCGACACCCCTTCACCATATGCTGCCCGGGTGAGTACTGCGCTGCTGACCGACCACTACGAGCTGACGATGGCCCAGGCCGCGCTGCATGCGGGGACCGCCTCCCGCCGCAGCGTCTTCGAATTGTTCGGCCGACGACTGCCCGAGGGGCGCCGCTACGGCGTCGTCACCGGCACCGGCCGATTCCTCGATGCCCTGGCCGACTTCCGATTCGGCCCCGAGGAGATCGACTTTCTCGCCGCCAACCGGGTCGTCGACGACACCACCCTGGACTACCTGAGGGAGTACCGGTTCGCCGGCAACATCTGGGGGTATGCCGAGGGCGACATGTACTTCCCCGGCTCTCCCCTGTTGATCGTCGAGGGCACGTTCATCGAGGCGGTGATCCTCGAGACCCTCGCCCTGTCGATCTACAACCACGACTGCGCCGTCGCGAGCGCCGCCTCCCGTATGACGTTGGCCGCCGGTGGACGTCCCTGCATCGAGATGGGCTCGCGCCGGACGCACGAGTGGGCGGCCGCCGCTGCTGCCCGGGCCGCGTACATCGCCGGGTTCGCGACGACGAGCAACCTCGAAGCCGCGCGCCGCTACGGCATCCCATCGGCCGGCACCAGCGCGCACTCCTTCACGCTGCTGCACGACACCGAGGACGCCGCGTTCACCGCGCAGGTCGAGAGCCTCGGCCGCAACACGACGCTGCTCGTCGACACCTACGACGTGACCGAGGCCGTCGAGCGCGCCGTGCGCATCGCGGGCCCCGAGCTCGGGGCGGTCCGCCTCGACTCCGGTGACCTCGTCGCACAGGCCCACGAGGTGCGCGCCCAGCTCGACTCCCTCGGTGCCACCTCCACCCGCATCGTCGTCACCTCCGACCTCGACGAGTACGCCATCGCGGCTCTCGCTGCGGCACCGGTCGACACGTACGGCGTCGGTACGTCTCTGGTCACCGGCTCCGGCGCACCCACCGCGGGTCTCGTGTACAAGCTCGTCGCCCGCGCCGACGACGAGGGCACCCTCGTCAACGTGGCCAAGGCCAGCAAGGACAAGGCCACCGTCGGCGGACGCAAGTTCGCGCGCCGCAAGCTCGACGACAACGGCGTCGCACGCGCGGAGCTCGTGGGCGTCGGCGAAGTGCCCGGTGGCGACCAGGACCTCGAACTGCTCGTCGAACTCGTCCGTGACGGCGAGATCGTCGGTGCCGAGCCCGTCGACGCGGCCCGCGAGCGCCACGCGCGCCGCTTGGCGCGATTGCCGTCGAAGGCGCACCGACTCTCCAAGGGTGAGCCGGTCATCCCGACCGTCATCGTCGACGAGCACCCCGACCCCACCCTCCACCTGGGCGGTGCCCGATGACGGCCCGGCCCTCGGGGCTGCGGGCCCTCGTCGTTGTCGACGTGCAGAACGACTTCTGCGAAGGCGGATCCCTGGCCGTGACCGGCGGCGCCGGCGTGGCGAAGGACATCAGCACCTACATCGACGAGCACGGTGACGACTACGACACCGTGGTCGCCACCGCCGACTGGCACATCGACCCGGGCCCCCACTTCTCGGACACCCCGGATTTCGTCGACTCGTGGCCGCCGCACTGCCGCGTCGGCACGCCCGGTGCCGAGTTCCACCCCGAGATCGCCGAGACGCTCGACACCGTCGAGGCCGTCTTTCGCAAGGGCGAATACTCCGCCGCCTACAGCGGATTCGAGGGCCTGACCACCGATCACCCCGAGGGCGAGGGGCCCGAACTCGGCCTCGGTGACTGGCTTCGTGAGGTGGGGGTCTCGGCCGTCGACATCGTCGGTATCGCCACCGACCACTGCGTCCGCGCCACCGCACTCGACGCCGCCACCGAGGGTTTCGCCACCCGCGTCCTGCTCGACCTGACCGCCGGTGTGGCCCCCGAGACGACGACCCGGGCGCTCGCCGACCTGCGCGAGCACGGCGTCGAACTCACTGGCTCACCCCGCGTGAGCTGACCGCGACTCGTGATCACCTCTCGCTGATCGCAGCGACAACGACCTCGCGCCGACCCCAGAACAGGGGGTCGGCGCGAGGTCGTTCTCGTTGACAGGAGGGATGGTTCCGGGTGGTGCGACGAGCCGGCTCAGGCGAGGCCGAGCGCGCGGGCCCCCTCCCACAGACCGTCGCGGGCCGAGGGGTGTGCCGCCTTCTCGATGAGCTGACGTGCCTGCGTGTCGTCGTCGTGCCCGATGAGCTCCGCGATCCCATACTCGGTGACGACGCAGGAGTGCTGGAACGAGGTCGCGGGCTCCTGCAGCATCGGCACGATCGTCGAGACGTCGGCCTTGGGGTGCCAGGAGCGCAACGCCATGATCGCCTGACCCCCGGGAGCGTGGATCGCGCCGACGGTGAAGTCCGTCTGGCCGCCGAATCCCGAGTGGATGCGGGCGCCGATGCGGGAGGCATTGGCCTGGTCGAAGAGGTCGACCTGCAGCGCCGTGTTGATGCTCGTCATGCCGGGGTTGCGGCAGATGTTGGCGACGGCGTTGACGGTCTCGGTGCGCAGCACCCGCACGCGCTCGTTGCGGTCGACCCACCTCAGCAGCTCGGGGCGTCCGAACAGGAACGAGCAGGTGATCAGGCGATCGGGGTCGAGTGCGCCGGAGTTCGCGAGCGTGAGGATGCCGTCGGAGATCATCTCGCTCCAGATCCCCAGCTTGCGCTTGTCGAGCAGCTCGGCCAGCGTTGCATCGGGGATCTCGCCGATGCCGAGCTGGAGGGTGGCTCCGTCCTCGATGCGCCCGGCCACGAGGCGACCGATCTGGGCGGCACTCTCGGCGCAAGCCGGGTCGATCTGCGCAGCGTCGCCGCCGGTGGCGACCGTGTCCTGCGCCTCGAAGGCACCGTCGAACACGTCGAGGTCGAACTCGCCGTCGCCGTACGTGTAGGGCATGTTGGGGTTCATCTGAGCCAGCACGAGGCCGCCTGCGGCCTTGCATGCCTCGATGGCGGCAGGCATGACGTTGACCTCGCAGCCGAGCGAGACCTTGCCGTCGACCGGCATCGAGGTGTGCGCGATGACGACGTCGACGTGCAGATCACGCTGGAAGAGCAGGGGCACCTGCGACAACCGGGCGGGGTAGTACAGCAACCGCGGGTGGCGTCGCATGCCTGCGCCGACGAACGCGCTCTCGTATGTCACCCCCTCGCGATCGGGAATGCCTTTGGGCGCGTTGAGGCAGTTGAGCCGGTAGCTCTCAAAGGTCGAATCGACTGCGGCGAGACCGGTCCACGGGATGGCGTGGTTGCCGGAGATGACGACACGCGGGGTCTGCGTGGTCTCCAGGGCACGGCGCAGGAGGGCGGGAACAGCGTCGATGCTGATGATGTTCACGCCCTCTACTGTGACCGATCCACCGTGCTCCCCGTGGCACTTTCGGGGGAAAAGTCCCAGGTCAGCGGCGCCGGACGACGATCGTCTCGGACCAGCGGTCGTGCAGGGTGCGGCGCTGCGGATCGCGGATCGGCCACGCGAAGTTGAAGACCGCGAACACGAAACCGACCAGGGCCAACGGGCCGCTCGCGATGAGGAAGGCGTACTTGAGCAGCGAGCGCAAGATGGCGTGGCCACCGGTCAACGGCTTGTTCGGGTCGGCCGACGCCACCCGGATGCCGGTCAGCCGGCCACCGATCGTGGTGCGGCCGAGGAGAACCTGGAGAAAATCGTAAAGGACGGCAAGACCGGCGAGGAGGAACCCGCTCGCCACCGTGTAGGCCGCCAGCGTCGCGGGCATCTCCGGCCGGGTCGGCATGGTGACCGATCCGGACTGCGCCGCCGCCCGGGATACCTCGTCGATGTACCGCTCGTTCGCCGCCACGTAGCTGTTCCACGCCGCCTGCACGTCACCACCGACGACAGGAACGAGCGCCGCGAACAGGGCGAACCACACGATCGAGATGATGAGGAAGTCGATGAGGAACGCCAGCACCCGGCGGCCGTATCCGGCGCGTCGTGGCGCGGCTGCCTGAGCCTCAGCCGGGCCGGCACCTGTCTGCGCGGGCGAGCCGCGACGAGCGGAGCCCGAGCGGCCCGTCTCCCACGGGCGCGGGCCGTCGAGCGTGTGCGTCGTGTCGGAGTGGTCGTCCCTGTGCTCGGCCTCGCGTCGCGGGCCGGACTCCGTCTCCGCGTCGTCTCGACTCGGGCGCAGCCGAGTGACCGGTTTGGGCTGCAACGGGGCCGGCATCGGGGCCTTCTCCTGCGTGCGCTCGGTCCACGACTGGCCGTCCCAGTACCGCAGAATGCTCGGCTCGTCGGGGTCGTCGTACCAACCAGAGGGTCGCTCGTCCATGTCGGCCAGTCTCTCAGACGTGCGCGACGCGCCCGACCACACGCCGGACCAGCGCGCTGATCGACGTCACGACGCGATGTCGGTCAGCGCCGTCCGACGAACCACCGGCGGATGGTCTCGATGCGCTCCTGGACCTCCTCGTGGGTGGCCCGGTCGAGCGCCGGACCCCCACACTGACGGCGCAGGTCGGCGTGGACGACGGCGTGCGGCGCGCTCGTCCTGCGGGCGTAGGCCGACACCAGCGCGTTGAGCTCCTTGCGGGTCGCGGCCAGTGCACGGTGGGCCGATTGCTCGTTCTCGACCGCACGCGCCGCCTCGGGCTTCTGCCGTGAACGCAGGAGGCTGGCCATCTGGTCGGGCTCGAGCAGGCCGGGCAGGCCGAGGTAGTCCTCTTCGTCTTGCGAACCCGGGGTGGTGCCGAGGCCGAACTGCTCGGAGTCGAAGAGGACGTGGTCGAACTCCGCCTCCGATTCGAGGGCCTCGAAGGAGAGCTGGTCGAGGGTGTCGCTCGCCTTCTCCTCCTTGTTGGCCGCCTCGAGGAGCCCCTCCTCGGGGTTCCAGTCGGGGTCGGTGGCCGACTTCGGGCGGTCGAGCGCATGGTCACGCTCGTCCTCCAGCCGGGAGGCGTGGTCGAGGAGTGTCGGAACGCTCGGCACGAAGACCGACGCGGTCTCGCCCCGCTTGCGGGCACGCACGAAACGCCCGACGGCCTGGGCGAAGAACAGCGGCGTGGCGGTGTTGGTGGCATAGACGCCGACCGCGAGGCGCGGCACGTCGACGCCCTCGGACACCATGCGCACGGCCACCATCCAGCGGCTCGTCCCGTTGGCGTACTCCTCGATGCGCTTGCTCGCACCCGTGTCGTCCGACAGGACGACCGTGGGCTTCTCGCCGCTCATCTCGTGGAGGATCTTGGCGTACGCGCGGGCCTGGGTCTGGTTGCTCGCGATGACGAGCCCACCGGCGTCCTCGACGTGACGACGCACCTCGGTGAGGCGCTTGTCGGCAGCGGAGAGCACCGACGGGATCCACTGGCCCTTGGGGTCCAGCGCAGTGCGCCAGGCCTGGTTGATCATGTCCTTGGTGAGCGGCTGCCCGAGGCGCGCCTCCAACTCGTCGCCGGCGCTCGTGCGCCACCGCATGCCGCCGCCGTACGCCATGAACAGCACGGGCCGCACCACGCCGTCCTTGAGCGCCTCGCCGTAGCCGTACGTGTAGTCGCTGGCCGAACGGCGGATGCCGGACTCGTCGGCCACATACGTGACGAACGGGATCGGGTTGGTGTCGGAGCGGAACGGGGTACCCGTCAGGGAGAGACGACGCGTGGCCGGGTCGAAGGCCTCCCGGAGGGCCTCACCCCAGCTGCGGTTGTCGCCGCCGTGGTGGATCTCGTCGAGGATCACCAGGGTCTTGCTGTTCTCGGTGCGGGCACGGTGCAGCAACGGTTTGGTCGCGACACCCGCGTACGTGAGGGCGACGCCGTCGTAGTCGCGGCTGTGCCCGCCGACGTTGTTCTTGAAGGTGGGGTCGAGCCGGATGCCGACGCGGGCAGCGGCATCGGCCCACTGCGTCTTGAGGTGTTCGGTGGGCGCGACCACGGTGATCTTCTCGACCACGCGGCGCCGCAGCAGCTCGGCAGCCACCCGCAGCGCGAACGTCGTCTTACCGGCACCGGGCGTGGCCACCGCGAGAAAGTCGCGCGGATCACGCTCGAGATAGCTGGTCAGAGCCTCGGCCTGCCACGCACGTAGCTTGCCCGCCGTTCCCCAGGCTGCTCGTTCGGGGAAGGCGGGCGACAGGTGCTCAGCGGCTGAAGTACTCATGGCGAGCCCGACTGTAACGGGTCGGACCGACAGCCCCGTGCACGCCGGCGCCTGCCCTGCTCACCTCGGCGCGCCGCCCGCATCCCCTGCGGCCGACGCGCCGAATCGACTATTCGCCGCCGTCCTGGGGCGCGCGCAGACCCTCGTAGATCTCCTTGCACATGGGGCAGACGGGGAACCGGTTGGGGTCCCGGCCCGGCACCCAGATCTTGCCGCAGAGCGCCGTGACGGGGTCGCCCGAGACGGCGGACTCGACGATCTTCTCCTTGCGCACGTAGTGGGCGAACCGTTCGTGGTCCCCCGAATCGGTGCGGTAGTCGGTCTCCGGCTCCGCGCGTTCCAACACCGAGGTGCTGGTGCCAGGGCTGTGCATGGGCTCCGGTTCAGGCATCGACGTCATGCGCGCCATTATGCCGAGCCACCCCGCGCGCGTCTCCCCACGCCGTCGCGAACATCTGGCGCCGAGCCGGTATCCCCGCCGGTTGGACGCTCATGCGCCGACGGGGAGAGACTGGGAGGGTCGAGCCGCAGTCGCGGATCGCCATCTCAGCAGGGGGAAGATCCACGATGTCGCTCGTCCACGACCTCAAGCTCCAGGCCATGCGCGTGCTGGAGAAGGCGCCCGACTCGGTCGGGTCGGTCAGCTCGGTGCGCACCGACGAGCGGGTCATCATCCCCACCTTCGACGACGGGCCCACCGAAGGCCGCACGCACGCCGTGCTCCAGGCCCTCGCCGATCACGGCGCGACGGCCACCTTTTTCGTGCTCATGACGAGCGTCCGCGCCAACCGCGCCGTGTTCGACGAGGTCGTCGCGGCCGGCCACGAGGTCGGCCTGCACGGCATGGACCACCGGCACCTGCCCACACTCTCCCGCGCCGAGGCGACCGAGATGATCACCCGCGGCAAGGCCGAACTCCAGGACGCGCTGGGCACCCCGGTGCGCTGGTTCCGGCCGCCGCACGGCGACCAGTCGATCGAGACGTGGCGCATCATCCGCGCGGCCGGCATGGAGTCGGTCATCTGGAGCGGCACGAGCCACGACTGGAACCCCGACGCCACCCAGGAGCAGCGCGTCGAGAAGGCCACGGCCAACCTCACCCGCGGCACGATCCTGCTGTTCCACGACGGCCACGCCGGTCCCGCTGACCTCGGGGACCCGGTTCCCGAACCCGTCCTGGACCGCTACGAACTGCTCGACCGCGTGCTGCGCGTCGCCGAAGACCGCGGCCTGCGCGCCGTGAGCCTGGGACGTGCCCTCGAGCACGGCACCGTCGTCACCCGACCGCACTTCAACCTGCACCCCAAGCACCTGGTCTCCATGCTGCGACGCGGCTGACGCCACCTTCGGCCGACGACACTGCGGTGGACGGCGGTGGCGATGTCTGCGGGCGGCATGGCCGACGCGTGACAGAACGAGCACGACACGACGAAGAGGCGCGACGGGGGTTCTCCCCCGCCGCACCCCTTCGGTCGTCGGTCAGCGTCGGTCAGCGTTCGTCAGTGAGTCACTGAGCTGCGGATTGGCGAGGTGGAGGCGGGTGACCGCAAGGTCGTCCCGTTGACGTCGATCACCGTGGCGACACCCTTGACGATGAGCGTGGAGGCTCGCACGTCCTGCGCCGTGAGCTTGACCGTGGTCACGCAGGCGACGTTGGTGCCGGGGTCCTGCGCCTCGTCGGGGCAGGTCACGGCGAGGCGTCGTCCCGAGGAGAGTGTCACGGCGAGCGTCGGGCGCCGCACGGCGGTGGTGCCCGTGTTGCTGACGAGGAACGTGTAGCGCACGCTCTCGCCGGCGTCCGCGGCTCCGTCACGATCGGTGTCCCGCAGGGTGGTGATGGCCCGCAGCCCGATACCCGGTGCTGCCGGGGTCGTGCGCACCACACTCTTGACCCGCGCGGAGTCGGGTGTCCTAACCCCACCGGCGAGGACAGCGCGAGCCTGAACGGTGTGGCGGACGGCGCCGGCATCCTCGTCCTGCGGCGTGGTGCGCCACGTCAGCGGAGTGCACGTCACGCTCTTCCCGGGCTTGAGTCCGCCCTTGGGCAGCGCGCACACCGGTGCATTGCCGACGAAGGCCGGGGCGTCGACGATCACCTTGGCGAACGTCGCCGGCCGTGGAGTGCGGTTGGTCGTGTTGGTCACGGTAACGGTGAACGTCGCCCGCTCCCCCGCGTCGAGATATCCGTTGCCGTTGGAGTCGACGATCGTCGCCTTCTGCCGCACACCCAGAGGTGCCTGCGCACTGAGGTGCAGGGTGCCGGTGGCCTTCACGGCGACGGCGCGGCGCCCGGCGTTGGCGCGGACGGTCGTCGTGGTGGTGAGCTTTCCGGCGCGCAGGTCGGCTGCGGTGAGCGTGCGGGTGAGGCTGCACGTCACGGACTGCCCGGGGGCGAAGGTCAGCGTCGGGCATGCCGTTCCAGCGCGGTTGAGCACGGGGTCGGTGAGCGAGGTGACCGACATCGGCAGGTCGCCGGTGTTCGTGACGGTGAACCGCTGCTCGATCCCGTCGCCAGCGCCGGTGCGTCCGTCCTTGTTGCGATCGAGCACATCGGCGCCCGCTGCGGTCAACCGCACCGCGGCGGCGGGCGCCACGGTCGCGACGACGTCGGTCGCCCGGGTCCGGACCACACCGAGACCGGCGGCTGCGACGACCTCGACATCGTTCTGCACGCGACCACCGGCGACGTCCTCACGGGTGACCGTGTGGGTGCCCTTCACCGTGCAGGT
>DAMDJY010000012.1:0-5252 GCA_032100225.1 Mobilicoccus sp. | reverse complement strand
ACAGGGTTCCTGCTCCCGTGTTGGTCACGGTGTAGCGGTAGCTGATCTTGTCGCCCACCCGCGGACGGGCCGGCGCGGTGTGGGACACGGCCAGGGTCATGCCGGGTCGCGGCGTCTGTGTCGTCACCGCCGGCTTGGACGCGACGGTGTGGTCCTTGCCGTCCGGGCCCGCGACCGGTGTCGGCGACGGGAGCTAGGCCGCCCGGCGGGGTGCCGGTGGCGGTGGCGGTGTTGTCGACCTTGCCGCGGTCGACGTCCTCCTGGGTGAGGGTGTAGGCAGCGGCCCGGCACGTCGTGGCGGCCTCGACCGGGAGCGTCGTCGTGTCACAGGTGAGGGAGAGTCCGGCCAGCAGGGGGTCGCTCACCGCCACGTTCTTCAGGGTGAGGGTCTTGCTCTTGTTCGTCACGATGAAGCTGTAGGTGACGGTGTCACCGACCGAGATGACTCCGTCATCGTTGAAGTCGATCGGACCTGACGTGCTCTTCTTCAGGTCGATACCCGGGTCGGGCTGGGGGCTCGGCGGTGAACACACCGCGTTGTTCGTCGTGTCCGCTTCCTGTCCCGCAGGCAGAGAGGCGACGTTGTACAACCCGTGTCCGGGCGTGGGAGTGGTCGCGCAACCCAGCGCGGCGGAATCCGACGCACTCTTGGTCCACGTGTACCGAATGACGATGCGGTATTCGAGGCTCTGCCCCGCGGCAATGGGCGTGTTCGCCCCGGCGAGGGTGAACGGCCCGGCTCCCGACATCGTCGTGTATTCCGTAGCGTCGGGGGCCATGACCTTCGCCTCGACCACGCGAGCTTCGGCCGGGAAGGCTGGCGTGCCGGTCAACGGGCCGAACGTACCCGCCTTCTGACCCGAGTTGGTCACCGTGACGGTGTAGCGGGCCTCGACGATGCCGTTCTCGCAGTCGGGGCCGACAACCGGTCCGGCCTCCTTGAGCACGTCGATGGTGGCGGGTTTCGGCATGACGCTGACGGCCGCGTCATCGGTGTCGGTGACGGTGACACCGGTGACGGTTCCGACTCCGCTGGCAGTCGCGGTGTTCGTCGCCGTCCACTCCTCGGCGTCATCGTTGGCCCAGCTCAGGGGCTGCTCGCAGGTGTAGGTCCAGCGCTCGGTGAGATCGAGGAGGCCGTTGCCATTGGCGTCCGATCCCGCCTGGCGGATAGGTGCCTCGCACGCGCTGTTCTCCAGCGCTACGTCCGAACCCGTTCGGTTCGTCGTGGCCGCGTCGGCGAGGCGCACGATGGCCAGGCGCTCGTTGCCGGTGTTCGTCACGACGAACGTGTAGGCCACCGTTCCCGATCCGACGATGCCGGTGGCGCTCGCCGTCTTGGCGACCGCGATTCCGGCCTTGGCGATCGGCACCTCGGTGATGTCCTCGTCGCCGGGCACGTTGGGGTCGTCTGACTTGACCGTGCCGTTGACATCGACGACTGTCGCCTGGTTGGAGATCTTGGTGACCCCGGTGGAGATTGCGTCGACCTTGACCGTGAACCGCACGACCGCGCTCGAGCCTCCGTCGACGACACCAGGGTTCGCTCCAGGACTGTGCACTTCAGTGGCGGGTGAGGTGCGTGAGTACGGCATGACCCCCGCGGGGTCGGCGACGGCAACCCCGTTGAGCGTCGTCGAGTCCGGCACGTACGTCGTGTTCGCCGGGATGACGTCGGAGACCGTCGCCCCGACCGAGGGCATCTTGCCGAGGTTGGCCACCCGCACCGTGTACGTGATGAGGTCACCGGCCTTGACCGACGGCGTCGCCGTCGAGACGGTCTTGAGAACCCGCAGCTCCGAGCGCGGCAGCGCGCACGAGCCGAGGTCACCGAGGGACCCGACGCCGGAGGTGCCCGCCTGCCTCACCAAGGTGCTCGCCCCGGTGGCCATGTCGACCCGGTAGAGCTGGTTGGTGGTGACGGAACTTCCCGCCGCATTGGGCCCGGACGAGGCGTAGAGCTTGCCGTCGGCGCCAAAGTCGACCCCGTTGTAGAAGCCGCCGTTCGCCGGGCTGGTCATCTTGCCCACGAGCGTGGCCGCGATCGTCGGCAGAGATGTCTGGCTCGCCGGCACGACGATGAGGTAGGTGGACCGGCTGGTCTGATCCGCGCCCAACAGCCAGAGGTTTCCGTCACCGCCGACCGCGAGGTCGCCCGACTGCAGGCCCACAGTGTTCAGAGCGGTCCCCCGAACGTCGCGCACCGAGGCGATCGTGTGTCTGGTCCAGGTCCCAGTCTTCGCGTCCCGGGAGTACAAGGCGTTGTCGATGGCCCAACTCCGGACCGTGCCGTCCTTGGCTGCGGCCAGACGGTAGGTCGCCAAAGCCCCCGTAGTTCCTGGGCTCACCAGCGACGCGATGCCCGTGCCGAGGTCGATCCGATACAGCCCGACGAGGGTGCCGTTCCTGTTCCCGATGAAGTACGCCTCGTTGGGGTCGGTCGGGTCGATGGCGAAGGCAGAGCTGCCATTGGCCGCGCCACCGGTCGCCGTGGAGATCTGCCACTTCGGCAGGTACGGCGCACCGGATGTCGACACCGTGCCGATCGTTCCCATCTGCGCGGTCACGGTCGTACTGAGCGGCGCGTTCTCGGCCGCGTACCAGATCGTCTTGCAGGGGTCGTCGGCGACGGAGATCGTCGTCGTGGCCGACGCGGTCGATTCGGTCCACCCCGTCGTGGCGTTGGGTGCGGTGTCGAACACCGCGGTCGCGGTCGAGGTGACGTCCTGGGTGACGATGAAGCCACAGGTGAACGTCGCCGTGCCACCGCCCGGAATCTACCAGCGGGCGCCGTCGGTCTGCATGCCCGACTGGGGGCGGTACCCGGGGGTGCTGCAGACCGAGTCGGTGAGGCTGCGGTAATAGGCGTTCTGAGATGTCGTGTTGGTCACCGTGTAGGTGAGCGTGACCGTCGCCCCGTTGGGTGGGAGTTCTCCGGTGGCCGACGACACGACGTTCAAGGTGATGCGCCCATCGCCCGACGCGCCTGAGCCGGTGACGACCGGTGCTGTGAGGACGGGTGCGGCCTGGGCCGAGGTGCCGACGAGAAGGCCGGCCGGGACTCCCCCGAGCACGGACATCGCGAGCAGTGTCAGTGCCAGCGAGAACGCCCACCCCGCACGCCGAGAAGCCGCCTGGCTCCCAAGCTCGGCCATACCCGCATAGCACTCGACATGTCGGACCCCCGCGCCTTTGTCTGGACGCTCTCCTATCGGCACCGAAATGCGTTCGCGGAGAGAGACGTCCACGCGTACCGGGGCGGTCGTCCTCGATGCGCACAACAGGGATTCGGCGCCGGCCCGGAATGACTGTTATGGGGGTTGACCTCAGTGCCGAGGGCACGCGTGTCAGTTGTGGCGGGGGTCCTCGGGAAAGGTGGCGAGCCAGGCGATCTTGCCGCCGGCGCGGCGCAGCACCATGCGCCACAGGATCTCGGGGACGGGGATGAACGGGTCACCCGGCCGCGCATCGACGACGTGCCAGGCGCCGGCCTCGATCTCGCCTTCCAACTGCCCGGCCACCCACCCGGAGTACCCGGCGAACACCCGCACCGAGTCGACATGCGGCATGACGATCTCCGGAGGCGCGTCGAGGTCGATGACGCCGATGCTGCTGAAGAGTCGCTTGATCCCGAGGTCGTCGCCGGCCTGCTCGTCGGTCAACCTCACGAGCCCGAGCGCGGTGTCCAGCCCGACCGGCCCGCCCTGAAAGATGCGCCCCGGCGCCACGACGTGCGGCTGCCACGCAGGCAGCACGGCCTCGACATCGGCCTCGATCGGCTTGTTGAGAACGAGCCCGTGCGCACCGTCGTCGTCGTGGTGCAGAAGCAGCACGACACTGCGGTCGAAGATCTCACCGCCGGTCGACGGAGTGGCGACGAGGAGTCGCCCGGCCAGAAACGTCACCGCACCATTGTGCCAAGGGCACCAGGTGGTTCCGCCTCGCCCCTGCGTCGAGGGTTTCGACGGTGTCGAGGGTGTCGGCGCAGGGGCGATGAGGGATGGTCAGGTCGGTCAGCGTGATCGCCGCGATCAGGAGGTGGTCAGCACACCGCAGGCCACGCGGGGCCCGGCGTCCCCGGCCTTCGTCGTCTCGGCGTCGGGACCGCCCGCGGCATACCGCTCGGGGATGTTGGCGTAGTTGTCCGGCTTCTCGTGGACGACGAACGCCGAGCCGTCCTCGTCGAGCAGGGTGTCGGCGTCGAGGCGGTCGGTGACGACGCTCATGCGCGCGGTGCCGTCCTTCATGACGAGCAGGGTGGGCAGGTCGGCCGGGTGATCAGGGTGCGCCCCCTCCCCCAGGTGCCCGCCCGAGGAGAGGAAGTCGCCCTTCTTCGTCGCGTCCTTGGGGTCGGGCGAGTCCGGCTCGCACTTGCCGATGCCGTGCAGGTGGATGCCGTGGAACCCCGGCGTGAGTCCGGTGGCCTCGACGACGATCTCGAGGCGTCCGCTGTCGTCGTTGACCCGCACCGTGCCGTGCTTGGCGCCGTCTGCGCCGACGATCTCGGCGTGCGTCACCTCGAACGGCTCCTCCGTGGGCGCGGCCGTGAGGCCGGCCGAAGAACCGCCGGCTTCTTCCATCGGTGACGTCTGCGGTGCCTGCGCTGCACCGCCACACGCCGCCAACGACAGGACGCTGCAGAGGGCAAGGGGGGTCAGAACGCTGCGACGCATGGTGGCTCCTCGTGATCGGCTGTGCCCCCACCCTGGTCGAGACCGCCACCGATTTCAAGGGCCCCGCCCGCGATTCCCTTGGACGGGACGGTCATTCGCGCCGAGCCGGTGAGAACGCAGCCGAGGACGCAAAGAAAGACGCAGCGACCCGAGGGGTAGACCCCTCAGATCGCTGCGTCCTTGAATGCGTGCTCGATCAGCCGCGGTTACCGCGGTAACCGCCGCCACCGGATCCGCCGCGGTAGCCACCTCGGCCACCGCCACCTTGACCGCGGTATCCGCCGCCGCCACCACGACGGGGGCGGGCCGGGGGCTCCATCAGGCGACGCAGACGGTCCTCGGGGATCGGCGGGCCGTCGGGACGGCTGGAGCCGGTGATCTCGTGCAGGCGAGCGTCGCCGGGGGCGATGCGCTCGGGCGTCAGGTCGACACCTGCCTGCTCGGCGATGCGCTGCATCTGACGCTTCTGGTGCGGCAGCGCGAGGGTGACGACGGTGCCGTCCTCCCCGGCGCGAGCCGTACGACCGGCGCGGTGCAGGTAGTCCTTGTGGTCGGCCGGCGGGTCGACCTGCATGACGA
>DAMDJY010000011.1:0-37238 GCA_032100225.1 Mobilicoccus sp. | reverse complement strand
GTGGGCGTCGTCCGTGGCTGAGGCAGCCGAACAGAACGCCGTGGTCGTCGTCGGCGACAGCGTGATGAGCCGCCTCGTCCCCAGCCTCGCCGCCGAGGGCACGACCCGCGGCATGACCGTGCTCAGCGCGGCCCGCGGTGGCTGCCCTGCCCTGACCGTGCCGGCCGTCGATGCCGAAGGAACGTTGCTGGCCAAGGGCGCCTGCACCGAGGCCGTGCGCAGCGTGCAGGACGAGGCGATCGCGCAGGCCGACCCCGGCATCGTCCTCTGGTGGTCGCGGTACGAACTCGCCGACCGCCGCAGCGATGACGGGCGCATCCTCGTCGCCGGCACCCCCGAGTTCTGGGACGCCCAGCGCGTGTCGCTCAGGGCCGACGTCGACCGGCTCACCACCCACGGCGCGAGGCTCGTCATCGTCGAGACCGACCGACCCGGCGCCGGCCTTGCCACCCGCTGCACGCCCGAGTCGTGCCACCCGTTCCTGCACCGCCTCTGGTACCAGGACGACCTGCGCCGCACGTGGAACGACATCGTCCGCGAGACCGCCGAGGACGACCCCCGGGTCCGCACCATCGCCATCGACGACGCCATCTGCCACGACGACGCCGTCCCCTGTGACGACCGGCTGCCGCTGCCCTCGTCCCCGGGTGCTGGGCCATCCCCGGCGGAAGCTGCCTCGACCCCGGGCTCGTCGCCGGGTTTCGCTCGCCCGGACGGATCCCACTTCGCCCCCGAGGTCGCGCCGCAGATCGCGAAGATCCTGCTTGACCGCGTCACCACGGCCACCCAGCGCCAGACTCGGACTCGCTGATTCCCGGTGTCTCTCAGACCCCCCTCAGCGCCGCGCGTCAGATGAGAGGATGGCGCCGATACGGCCGACCAGGCCTCCCACCCCAGTGACCGCCACACCCAGCGCGTCACCGATCTCGGACTCGACCGGGCACCGTCGCCCGACAAGGAGCCACGCATGAGCGAGCAGACCGACACCTTCGACATCGTCATCCTCGGCGGCGGCAGCGGCGGCTACGCCTGCGCGCTGCGGGCCACCCAGCTCGGGATGAGCGTCGCGCTGGTCGAGAAGGACAAGCTCGGCGGCACGTGCCTGCACCGCGGCTGCATCCCCACGAAGGCGCTGCTGCACGCCGCGGAGGTCGCCGACGCCACCCGTGAGAGCGAGAAGTTCGGGGTCAAGGCCACGTTGGAGGGCATCGACATGCCCGGCGTGCACACGTACAAGGACCAGGTCATCGGCCGCCTCCACAAGGGCCTGCAGGGTCTGGTCAAGGCTGCGAAGGTCGAGTACGTCGAGGGCACCGGAACGGTCGTCGCTCCCAACACGGTCGAGGTTCAGATGGGCGAGGGCGGCACGCGACGCCTGACGGGCAAGAACCTCGTTCTCGCCACCGGATCGCGTTCATCCAGCCTTCCCGGCATCGAGATCACTGGCCGTGTCATGACCAGCGACGGAGCCCTCGCCCTGCAGGAAGTCCCTGGACGCGTGGTCGTCCTCGGCGGCGGCGTCATCGGCTGTGAGCTCGCCTCGGCCTTCCGCTCGTTCGGCTCCGAGGTGACGATCATCGAGGCCCTCCCGCGTTTGCTCCCGCCCGAGGAGCCCTCGATCAGCAAGACCCTTGCGCGCGCGTTCAAGAAGCGCAAGATCACCGTCAAGACGTCCACCCGCTCCGCAGGCGTCACCCAGACCGAGGACGCGGTCACCGTCGCCCTCGAATCCGGCGACAGCATCGAGGCCGACATCGTGCTCGTCGCCGTCGGCCGCGGCCCTGTCACCGACGGCCTCGGCTACGAGACCATCGGGCTCACGATGGAGCGCGGGTTCGTCCTCACCGACGAGCGCTGCCGCACCAATGTCGACGGCGTGCGGGCTGTCGGCGACATCGTCCCCGGCCTGCAGCTCGCCCACCGCGGCTTCGCCCAAGGCATCTTCGTCGCCGAGGACATCGCCGGGCTCGACCCCGAGCCGCTGGAGGAGTCAGGCATCCCCCGCATCACGTACACCGACCCCGAGGTCGCGTCCGTCGGGCTCACCGAGGAGAAGGCCGTCGCGCTGCACGGCGCCGAGGGCGTCTCCTCCATCGAGTTCAACCTCGGTGGCAACGGCAAGTCGCAGATGCTCGGCACCGCCGGATTCGTCAAGGTCGTCCGCCAGGTCGACGGGCCGGTGCTCGGCATCCACATGATCGGCGCCCGCATGGGTGAGCAGGCCGGCGAGGCGCAGCTCATCGTCGGCTGGGAGGCCATGCCCGAGGAGGTCGCCGCCTTCATCCACGCCCACCCGACCCAGAACGAGGCCCTCGGCGAGGCCCACCTCGCCCTCGCGGGCAAGCCGCTCCACGCGCATTCCTGAGTGATCATCGGAGCGCACTCGGTGGCCCACGCCACAAACAAGGCATGGCCGCTCGTGCTCCCAGGCGAACTCTCTTCTAGACTCACGACAACACCGCAACCCGAGGGAGACACGAAAATGTCAGAACGCGTGACCATGCCGGCTCTGGGAGAGTCGGTCACCGAAGGAACCGTCACCCGCTGGCTCAAGAGCGTGGGCGATTCCGTGGCCGTCGACGAGCCGCTGCTCGAGGTCTCCACCGACAAGGTCGACACCGAGATCCCCTCACCGGTGGCGGGAACGCTCACCGAGATCCTCGTCGAGGAGGACGAGACCGTCGAGGTCGGAGCCGACCTCGCTGTCATCGGCGACGCTGACGAGGCGGGCAGCAGTGATGAGGGTGGCGAGGCGGACGAGAAGCAGGCTGACGAGCCCGAGGCCGAGCCTGAGTCCAAGGAGAGCGCGGAGGAGACTCCCGCCGAGCCCGAGAAAGCCGACGAGCCCCAGGAGGCCGACGACTCCGAGCAGTCCGAGGCGAAGCCGTCCTCCGGTGGCGGCGACGTCAGCGGTGGAGAGCGCGTTCCGATGCCGGCCCTGGGTGAGTCCGTCTCCGAGGGCACCGTCACCCGCTGGCTCAAGGCCGAGGGTGACCAGGTCGAGGTCGACGAGCCGCTGCTCGAGGTCTCCACCGACAAGGTCGACACCGAGATCCCCTCGCCCGCAGCAGGCATCCTCACCAAGATCCTCGTCCAGGAGGACGAGACGGTCGCCGTGGGGTCCGACCTGGCAATCATCGGCGGCGAGTCCTCCGGTGGATCCGACTCGTCCTCCGACGACAAGGCCGAGGCGTCTGAGAGCTCCGACGGCTCGAACGGTTCTGACACCGAGGCCAAGAAGGAGTCCGACAAGGCCGAGCCCGAGTCGAAGGAGACGGCCGAGGAGACCCCGGCCGAGCCCTCCACCGAGGCCGAGGAGCCCAAGAAGGCCGAGCCTGCCGACAAGCCTGCCGAGAAGGAAGAGGCTCCCGAGGCCCCCAAGCAGGAGGCCCCCAAGGAGGCTACGAAGCAGGAGTCGCAGGAATCGCCGAGCAAGGCCGAGGAGCAGGACGCCTCCGCCTACGTGACGCCGCTCGTGCGCAAGCTCGCCGCCGACCACGGCGTCGACCTCTCCACGCTGTCCGGCACCGGTGTCGGTGGACGCATCCGCAAGCAGGACGTGCTCGACGCGGCCAAGGCTGCCGACGACGCCAAGAAGGCCGCCGAGGCTCCCAAGCCCGCTGAGCAGGCTCCGGCCGCTCCTGCTGCTCAGGCCTCCAACGCGCCGTCGGGTTCGGCTGCGGCTCCGGCTGCCTCCGACAAGCGCGGCACCACCGAGAAGATGACGCGTCTGCGCAAGGTCATCGCGCAGCGCATGGTCGAGTCGCTGCAGGTGTCGGCGCAGCTCACCGCAGTCGTCGAGGTCGACATGTCTCGCGTCGCCGCACTGCGTGCGCGCAGCAAGGCCGACTTCGAGAAGCGCGAGGGCGTCAAGCTCTCGTACCTGCCGTTCATCGCGCTGGCCACCGTCGAGACGCTCAAGGCGTTCCCGACGCTGAACAGCAGTGTCGACGGCGACCAGATCGTGTTCCACGGCGGCGAGCACCTGGGCATCGCGGTCGACACCGAGCGCGGCCTGCTCGTGCCGGTCATCAAGGACGCCGGTGACCTCAACCTCGCCGGTATCGCCCGCAAGGTGGCCGACCTGGCCGAGCGCACCCGCACCAACAAGGTGACGCCCGACGAGCTCGGTGGCGGCACGTTCACGATCAGCAACATCGGCAGCAACGGCTCCTTGCTCGACACGCCGATCATCAACCAGCCGCAGGTCGCCATCCTCGGCACGGGCGCGATCGTCAAGCGCCCGGTCGTGGTGCAGGACGAGTACGGCAACGACTCGATCGCCATCCGCCACATGCAGTACCTGGTGCTGACGTACGACCACCGTGTCGTCGACGGCGCTGACGCGGGCCGCTTCTTGAGCGCTCTGAAGAAGCGCCTTGAGGAAGGCCAGTTCGAGGTCTGACACTGAGTCGACCTGGACGGACGAACACCGAGGGGCGGTGGGGCAACCTGCCGCCCTTCGGCATGCCAGGGGCAGGATCTTGGCTCTCAGTTGAGGGAATGTGGCCCCGGCGGGGATGGTTGGCACCGATGGTGGCTGTCGGGTCGGACGAGAGGGTGTGGGCAGCGTGAGAGTTGCTGTGACGGGTGCGTCCGGGCTGATCGGGTCGGTGTTGTCGAAGGCGTTGACGGCGCGGGGCGACGAGGTCGTGCACCTGGTGCGGCGCGAGCCGATGACGGCTGCGGAGCGGCAGTGGACTCCGGGGCAGCCGTTGGCGCCCGAGGTCCTCGCCGATGTCGATGCGCTGGTGCATCTGGCCGGCGCAGGTGTCGGTGACGCCCGCTGGACGGCCGAGTACAAGATGACGATCCGCCGCTCCCGTATTGACGGAACCCGCACTCTCGCAGGCGCATTGACCGCGCTGGGGCGTCCGATCCGGGTCGTCAGCGGTTCGGCCGTGGGCATCTACGGCAGTGACCGCGGCGACGAGGTCCTCACCGAGGCCAGCCCGGCCGGGAGGGGATTCCTCGCCGACGTCGTGCGGGCCTGGGAGGGCGAGATGCGGCCCGTCGTCGAGGCGGGCATCCCGGTGGCGTTCGCACGCTCGGGCATCGTCCTCTCCCCCGCCGGCGGGGCGATGGGCCGTGTTCTCCCCCTGGTCAAGATGGGGTTGGGCGGACCGCTCGGCGACGGTCAGCAGTTCTGGCCGGTCATCACCATGGACGACGAAGTCGCGGCGCTGCTGTGGCTGATCGACCACCCCGAGATCACCGGACCCGTGAACCTCGCCTCGCCCGAGCCTGTTCGGCAGGGTCAGTTCATGGCGTTGCTCGGCGAGGAGATGCGACGACCGGCCCGACTCCCCGCGCCGGCGTTCGCCATCCGCGCCCTGTTGGGCGAGTTCGCCGAGGACATCCTCGGCAGTCAGCGCGTCCGCCCGGACGTGCTGCTCGAATCGGGCTTCACCTTCGCCCAGCCGGACGGCGCCTCCGCTGCCCGCTGGTTGAGCAGCCCTGAGCAGGAGTGACGATGCGTTTCGAGAGGCTGGGGTTCGACCCCGACTTCGTGGACTACGTGCAGGCGTGGGACCACCAGCGGGAGGTACACGCGGCTGTCGTGGCCGGTGACCTCGCCGACACGGTGCTGCTGCTCGAGCACGCGGCCACCTACACGGCGGGCAAGCGCACCGAGCCGCACGAGCGTCCCTTCGACGGCACGCCCGTGGTCGAGGTCGACCGTGGCGGCAAGATCACGTGGCACGGCCCGGGTCAGCTCGTCGGCTACCCGATCGTGCGCCTGCCCGGCCCGGTCGACGTCGTCGCGCATGTGCGCCGCCTCGAAGACGTCATGATCTCCGTGTGCGCCGACCTCGGTGTCCAAACGGGCTGCGTCGAGGGACGCAGCGGAGTCTGGATCGAGCAGGACGACCGCGGCCCCACCCGCAAGCTCGGGCAGATCGGCATCCGGGTCAGCCAGGAGGTGACGATGCACGGCTTCGCGCTCAACTGCGACTGCGACCTCTCCTGGGGGCAGGTCATCGTGCCGTGCGGGATCGCCGATGCAGGCGTCACGAATCTATCCCTGGAGCTCGGTCGTGACGTGACCGTCGCGGAGGTACTCCCTTTGGCCGAGCGGCATCTGGAGCGGGTCCTCGGCCCGGCCTCCGTCTCGGCGCGGACGGCCTGACGGACGCTCGTCCGGATCGCTTCCGAGTTCCATCCCTCCCACGGGTACCCTGGGAGGCCGACCACCGAAAGGGAGGCTCCGTGAGCGTCGTACCAGACGGCCGCAGGCTTCTTCGTGTCGAGGCGCGTAACGCCGAGACACCCATCGAACGCAAGCCGGAGTGGATCCGCACCACGGCCAAGATGGGCCCCGAATACGCGGAGATGAACAAGCGCGTCAAGGGTCAGGGCTTGCACACCGTCTGTCAGGAGGCCGGCTGCCCCAACATCTTCGAGTGTTGGGAGGACCGTGAGGCCACGTTCCTCATCGGCGGCGACACGTGCACGCGTCGGTGCGACTTCTGCGACATCGCCACGGGACGCCCCGGTCCGCTGGATCTCGACGAGCCGCGCAAGGTTGCGGAGTCGATCCGCGAGATGAACCTGCGGTACGCCACGGTCACCGGTGTCGCGCGTGACGACCTCGCCGACGGCGCAGCCAAGCTGTACGCCGACACGATCCGCGAGATCCACGCGCGCAACCCCAACACGGGTGTCGAGATCCTTCCGCCCGACTTCGGCGCCAAGCCCGAGCTCGTCGGCCAGGTCTTCGACGCGCGCCCCGAGGTCTTCGCGCACAACCTCGAGACGGTACCGCGCATCTTCCGCAAGATCCGCCCCGCGTTCACGTACGAGAAGTCGCTCAAGGTCATCACGATGGCCAAGGCCGAGGGCCTCGTCACCAAGTCCAACCTCATCCTCGGCATGGGCGAGGATGAGCACGAGATCGAGCAGGCCATCCGCGACCTGCGCGAGGCTGGCTGTGACATCCTCACGATCACGCAGTACCTGCGCCCCTCCAAGCTGCACCACCCGATCGACCGGTGGGTCAAGCCCGAGGAGTTCGTCACCTGGTCCGAGTTCGCCGAGGAGATCGGCATGCTCGGCGTCATGGCCGGTCCCCTGGTCCGCTCGTCCTACCGGGCCGGACGTCTGTGGGCGCAGGCCATGCGTAAGGCCGGGCGCGAGTTGCCCGAGCACCTCGTCCACCTCTCCGGCAACCTCGACGAGCCGGCACGTCAGGAGGCGGCCACGCTCGTGGAACGCCGCCTGACCCCGACCACTTCGCACTAAGGAGTTCGACCTCACGATGGCCCGTTCCACAGGCACTGGTGGCGCCACCGCCGTAGCCAAGCCGAAGAAGCAGCGGTTCGAGAAGATCCGCCAGATCTACGGTCTTGCGCACCGTGACGACCCGCAGCTCCTGCTCAAGCTCATCGGCATCACGTTGGCGGTCACCGCGATCGGGCTCGCCATCGGGTTGGCTGTCGGCCACCCGGTCTACTGGCCGCTGGTGTTCTTCCCCCTCGGTGTGCTTCTCGCGTTCATCTACCTGACCCGCCGCGCAGAGCGGGCCGCCTACGGCGCGCTCGAAGGTCAGCCCGGTGCCGCCGGCGCCGTTCTTCAGGGGCTGCGTCGCGGATGGAGCTACAGCGAGGAGCCGGTTGCCGTCGAGGGTGGCCGTTCGGCCAACATGCACGACGCCGCGATGGTGTTCCGTGCCGTGGGTCGCCCCGGTGTCGTCCTTATCGGTGAGGGCCCTGCGGCTCGCGCCTCCAAGCTGCTGCTGAACGAGAAGCGCAAGGTCGGGCGCCTCACGCCCAACGTTCCGATCACGGTCTACCGCATCGGCTCGGGCAACCCCAACGAGCGGGCCGGTGAGCAGCTCGTCACCCCCCGCGAGGTCACGCGTCTCATGGGCAAGCTGCCCAAGACGTTGACGACCACCGAGGTCGGCGAGGTCGACCGTCGCCTCCGGGCCCTCGGCGCCCAGCGCGCCCCCATCCCCAAGGGCATGGACCCGAACCGGATGCGTTCCGGCCGCGGCAGCCAGTTCCGCTGAGCCTGATTCGGCCTGGTGTTCCTACGCGAAGAGGACCGTCCATGATGGACGGTCCTCTTCGCGTCTCTCAGCCTGTTGGTCGGGCTCGGTGTGTGCGCACTGCTCAGCGATCGCGCACGAGAACAGTGCCGCTGAGCTGGTCGTGGAGGCCGCGCTGGTCGCGGTCGGAGATGAAGAGCGGAATGCACAGCGCAAACAGAACGGTACGGATGAGGGCGGCTTTCGGTCCGGCCCATCCTCCGTCGACCCGCACCACACGGAGGCCGAGGAGTCGGTGCCCGATCGTGTATCCGCCGGTGGACACCATCAGCAGATGCATGACGAGAAACACGACGCTCGGGAGGAAGACGCCGAGGCCGCCCTCCCCCTGCCGGTAGCCGAGAAAGGCCATGGCGATGAGCTGCGAGACCACCCCGTCGACGAGGAGCGCGATGACGCGGCGGCCCATCGTGGCGACGGACCCCGGGCCGGTCTCGGGGAGTCCGAGTCGCTTGCCGGGGTAGTGGCCCTCCTCGACGTGGATCGGGGGTCCGGAGAGCCAGGATCCGATGTCTTGACGGTCGACCATGGCCGTCACCCTAGCGTGTCGCCACCCGGGCGGTCACTGGGATGTGAAACACCGACGTAACACGGCGGTGACGGCTCGTTAACGACAACTGGATAGGGTCGGTCTCGACAGTCGGCGCCAACGGCGTTCCCCCTGCACGAGGAGATCGGTGTGTTCACCAGTCCTGAAGAGGTCATCAAGTACATCGAAGACGAAGACGTCAAATTCGTCGACATCCGGTTCTGCGACCTTCCGGGCGTCATGCAGCACTTCAACATTCCGGCCAAGACCGTCGACCTCGACTTCTTCACTGAGGGTCAGGCGTTCGACGGGTCCTCGATCCGTGGTTTCCAGGCGATCCACGAGTCCGACATGAAGCTCGTCCCCGACGTGAAGACGGCCTTCCTGGACCCGTACCGCGTCGAAAAGACGCTCATCATGAACTTCTCGGTCGTCGACCCGTTCACCGACGAGCCCTACAGCCGCGACCCGCGAAACATCGCGGCCCGCGCCGAGGCGTACCTGCAGTCGACCGGCATCGCCGACACGGCCTTCTTCGGCGCCGAGGCGGAGTTCTACGTCTTCGACGACATCCGCTTCGAGAACTCCGCGCAGCACACGTTCTACAAGCTCGACTCCATCGAGGCGGCATGGAACACGGGCCGCGAGGAGGAGGGCGGCAACCAGGGCTACAAGACGGCGTTCAAGGGTGGGTACTTCCCCGTGCCGCCGGTGGACCACTTCGCCGACATCCGCGACCAGATGTGCCTGAAGATGGCGGAGGTCGGCCTCGAGGTCGAGCGCAGCCACCACGAGGTCGGCACCGCCGGTCAGCAGGAGATCAACTACCGCTTCAACACGTTGCAGAAGGCCGGCGACGACATGATGAAGTTCAAGTACGTCATCAAGAGCACGGCCTGGGAGTTCGGCAAGAGCGCGACGTTCATGCCCAAGCCGCTCGTCGGTGACAACGGGTCGGGCATGCACACGCACCAGTCGTTGTGGAAGGACGGCGAGCCGCTGTTCTACGACGAGCAGGGTTACGGCGGCCTCTCGGACCTCGCTCGCTGGTACATCGGTGGTCTGCTCAAGCACGCTCCGGCGCTGCTCGCCTTCACCAACCCGTCGGCCAACTCCTACCACCGTCTGGTGCCGGGCTTCGAGGCTCCGGTCAACCTGGTGTACTCGGCGCGAAACCGTTCGGCGTGTATCCGTATCCCGATCGCCGGTGCCTCCCCCAAGGCCAAGCGCATCGAGTTCCGCATCCCGGACCCGTCGGCCAACCCGTACCTGGCGTTCGCCGCGCAGCTCATGGCCGGCCTGGACGGGATCCGCAACCGCATCGAGCCGCCGGAGCCGATCGACAAGGACCTCTACGAGCTGCCCCCGGAGGAGCACGCCAACATCGAGCAGGTGCCGTGCACGCTCGACGAGGTGCTGGTGGCATTGGAGGAGGACCACGAGTTCCTCCTCGAAGGCGACGTGTTCAGCGAGGACCTGATTCGCACGTGGATCGACTGGAAGCGTGAGAACGAGGTCGCGCCGCTGCGCCTTCGTCCGCACCCGTACGAGTTCCAGATGTACTACGACATCTGAGCCGGAGTGGCAGCACGGTAGGAGCGGAGCGCAGCGAGCATCCTGCCGGGCGGCCACGCAGGTTCAGTGGCGTACGAAAAATACGACATCTGAGCCTCTCGATAGTTCTTGACTCGCACGGGCCGCAATCACTTCGGTGGTTGCGGCCCGTGCTGTGTGTCGAGGATGAGACGTGAGGCGATGTGGGCGGTGTCGAAGGGGCCAGGGTCGCGTTCGATGGTGGCGGTGATGCCGCGCTCGTAGAACAGGGTGGAGGCTGCGTCGAGGATGCGTTGCCCGACGGCTGTCGTCTGAACGGGGTCGACCGGTGCAAGTGGAATCGTCATGGCGTCTCCTTTCACTGCCAGTGGCAGTATATCGACCGGTATGTCTACATCCTGTGATGCGATGGATGATGGCGGTGGCGTCCCTGGTCCTGTGGAGCTCTGGTTACGTCGGCGCTGCGTTGACCGTGGACACCTCTGTCGCTCCGGCGACGCTGTTGGCGTGGCGGTACGTGGTGACCGCCTCCGTGCTGATCCTCGCGTGCTTGGCCGTCCCTCGCGCACGTCACGGGTTGGCACATCTGAGTATTCGTGACGTGTCGCAGCAGGGCGTGTTCGCCGTCCTCAGCCACGTCGTCTATTTGGGCGGCCTGTTCCTGGCGTCCGCGCGTGACGTCGATGCGGGGACATCCGCGCTGATCTGCGCCCTTCAGCCGATGGTCGTCACAGCGATCAGCCGGGTCGCGTTCGGCGACCCACTCCGCCCCGGGCAGGTGATCGGTCTACTCGTCAGCCTGGGTGGGGTGGCGCTCTGCGTCGGGGGTGTGCAGGCGACGGGGCCGCTCGGGTTCGCGATGGTGGTCGCCAGCCTGGTTGCGCTCTGCGCCGCTTCGCTGCTGGAACGCGCTTGGCACCCCCGGATGCCCGTGCTGACCAGCCTCACCGTGCAGGTCGTCATCGCAGCGATCGTGTTCGTCATGATTGCCCTCTGTCGCGATGGTCTGGCCGTCGACGTCACCCCTCCCCTGGCTCTGGCGATCGCCTGGCTCGTGGTGCTGTCGGGCCTCGGCGGGTATGCCACGTTCATCTGGTGCCTGCGCAATCTGGGTTCCACGCCGACATCGACCCTCCTGTACCTGAGCGCCCCGGTGACCATGTTGTGGGCCTGGGCAACGTTCGGGCAGGTGCCGGACCCGGCTCAGTGGATCGGCCTGGCGACCGTGCTGAGCGGTGTCGCCCTGTCACTCGATCTGAGGAGACACGGCAGACGACCGGCTCGCGCGCCTGGCCAGCCGCTGACTCGCTCCGCCTCGACCTGAACGCGCCGGGAGTGTGGTGACTGTCTCAGGCCGGGGCCGGGACAGCTGCGGCAGCGGTGGGCAAACTGGTGAGTAACCAGGAGGTCTGTCATGAGTGTTGCGGTGTTGGGGACGGGGTCGTACCTGCCGGAGCGGTTCGTCAGCAATGACGAGGTGGGCGAGCGCGCGGGTGTGGACGACGAGTGGATCGCGTCGAAGACGGGGATCCGAGGTCGTCGCTGGGCGGCGCCCGAGCAGGCGACGTCGGACCTCGCTCTGGAGGCGGCGCGGTTGGCGGTGGAGTCCGCCGGGATCAACCCGGCGGATCTGTCGTACATCGTGTTGGCGACGTCGACGCCCGACCACCTGCAGCCGCCGACTGCCGTGTACGTGCAGGAGGCTCTGGGAGCGACCAACGCTGCTGCGTTCGACATGAACGCCGTGTGCAGCGGGTTCGTGTTCGCGAGTGCAGTGACGGCCAAGATGCTCGCCGGTGACGGTGGATATGGCCTGGTTATCGGCGCCGACGTGTACTCCCGCATCCTCAACCCGGAGGATCGCCGCACGGTGATCCTGTTCGGTGACGGGGCCGGCGCGGTCGTGATGGGTCCGGCCCGTGACCACGCGCACGGGATCGTGGCGTCGAGGATGCACACGTTCGGTGGCCTCAACGACAAGATCATCGTCCCCGCAGGTGGTAGCCGTATGCCGCTCGAGGATCACCACCACGACAGCGGTCTGGCCTACTTCACGATGGAGGGCCGTGCGGTCAAGGAGTTCGTCCTCGAAGAGTTGCCGCCGCTGGTCGCCGACTTCCTCGCCGACGCCGGTGTGGATCCCGCCGAGATCGACCACTTCGTGCCCCACCAGGCCAACGGATTGATGCTGGCCGACCTCATGCCCAAGCTGGGGCTCACCACGGCCGCGATGCACGCCACGTTCGAGGAGTACGGCAACACCGGCGCCGCGTCGGTGGGCATCACCCTCGACGCCGCTGCTCGTGCCGGTGAGCTGCACGAGGGCCAGCTGGTGCTGCTCGCCGGTTTCGGTGGCGGCATGGCCGCAGGTCTGGCACTGCTGCGCTGGTAGTCCCGAGCCGGGTCCGCGATACGCGATACGCGATACGCGATCCTGCCGTGGCCGTGACCTGGGAGGCCATCCACCTGGCCCGTCATACGACTTCGCCCTGCGTGCCGCGAAGGTTCAGGCCCGTGTACCCCTGCCGTCCGAGACGTCGGAGTGGCAAGGTTCATCCGGTACACCGGCCACAACGACGTGAGGCGACCCCGATGACGCTCAGACAACAGATCATGCGGCGCAAGCCGCTGGCGGCGGTGACGGCAGGCGATGACGAGGCCGGCAGCCTCGGCCGCAACATCGGCACGTTCCAGCTGACGATGATCGGTGTCGGTGCCACCGTCGGCACCGGCATCTTCTTCGTTCTCGGCAACGCCGTGCCCAAGGCGGGGCCTGCGGTCCTCGTCGCGTTCATCATCGCCGGCATCGCCGCCGGCCTGTCGGTCATGTGTTACGCCGAGATGGCCGCGGCGATCCCCGTCAGCGGCTCGACCTACTCCTACGCCTACCACACGCTAGGCGAAGGCATGGCGATGGTGATCGCCGCCTGCGTCCTCCTGGAGTACGGCGTATCCGCCTCGGCTGTCGCCGTCGGGTGGAGCGGGTACTTCAACGAGCTTCTGCAGGACGTCTTCGGGTGGCACCTGCCCGATGCCATCTCCTACGCACCGATCCCCTACGAGGATCTCCCCCACGGGTTCGTCAACCTGCCCGCCGTCGTCCTCGTGTTCCTCTGCATGCTGCTCCTGCTGCGCGGCGCCACCGAGTCCGCCACCATCAACGCGATCATGGTGATGATCAAGCTCGGCGTCCTCGTGATGTTCTCGGTCATCGCCTTCACCGCGTTCCAGGCCGACCGGTTCGACAACTTCTACACGCACGGAGCAGCGGGTGTGAGCGCCGCAGCAGGCACGATCTTCTTCTCGTTCATCGGCCTCGACACCGTCGCCACCGCCGGTGAAGAGGTCAAGAATCCCCAGAAGGCGCTCCCCCGGGCACTCATGGGAGCCCTCGTCACGGTCATCTTCATGTACCTGCTCGTCGCGGCCTCCGCCGTCGGCGCGCAGCCGATGGAGGCCTTCGACACCCCAGAACAGAAGAGCGCCGGCCTCGCCGTGATCCTGCGCAACATCACCGGCTCGAACATCCCGGCGATCATCCTGGCCGCCGGCGCAGTGATCTCCGTCTTCTCCGTCACCCTCGTCACGCTCTACGGTCAGACCCGCATCCTGTTCGCGATGGGCCGCGACGGCATGGTCTCCCCCAAGTTCGCGCGTGTGGACCCGCGCACCATGGCGCCCAGCTACAACACGATCGTCGTCTCCATCGTCATCGCGATCATCGCCGGGCTCGTGCCGGCCGACTACCTGTGGGATGCCTGCTCGATCGGCACCCTGATGGCCTTCTCCGTCGTCGCCGTCGGCGTCATGGTGATGCGTCGCACCCACCCCGATCTCGAACGCCCCTTCAAGGTGCCCGGCTACCCGGTGACTCCGGTCCTCACCGTCCTGGCCTGCGGGTACGTCCTCCAGGGCCTGGCACTGCACACCTGGATCGCGTTCGGCCTCTGGCTCGCTGCCGTCCTGGCGTTCTACCTGCTGTGGGGCCGCAAGCACGCTGCGCTGGAGCGCAACAAGCGCATGACCGGCACAGTCGACACCACCTCCCCGCCCGACACCACCTCCACCACCGAGGAGATCCGATGAGCACCTACGTCGTGGGCTGGAGCCCCTTTCACCGGGACGCGGGAGCCATCGAGCTCGCCTGCCGCATGGCCCGATCCATGGGCGACCGCCTCCACGTCGTCTCGGTCCTGCCGAGCGGATGGGGTGGAATCGGCCGACGCGACCCCGAGGCCGCCCGGTGTGAGGGTGAACGGTCCGCGGACGAGGCCAGGAGCTATCTCGAGGCCGCAGGCGTCGAGGGCGACGTGACGTACCTCGCCGGCAAGTCCGTGCCCCAGGTGCTGCTCGACGCCGTCGAGCGGACCTCGGCAACAGGTCTCGTCCTCGGGTCCGGCTCCGAGGCGGGCATCGGTCGCATCGAGGTGTCGTCCAAGGCGAGCCGGCTGCTGCATTCGAGTCCCGTTCCCGTGGCCCTGGCGCCCCGAGGCCATCGTGCCGACGGCGCCAAACTCGAGCGCGTCGTCTGCGCCTACCGCGACGAGGAGTCCGGCCCTGCAGCGATGGAGCGGGCGGCCATCATCGCCGAATCCGCTAACGTGCCGTTGCACGTGGTCACGTTCGGCATCGAACCGCGCAGCATGGTGCCCGCCGAAGTCAGTGGTGACGCGAAGATGGTCCTCGAACAGTGGAAGATCCAGGCCCGCGAGGCTCTGGACCGCGCGATCGCGCGCTACCCCGCCGCGCACGGCACGGGGGACATCTTCGTCGGCCGCACCTGGGACGACGCGATGCACGCAGCCGATTGGATGGACGGAGATCTGCTCGTCGTCGGATCCTCGGCGACCAGCCCGATCAAGCAGGTGTTCCTCGGTTCGAGCGCCACCAAGATCGTGCGCCACGCCCCTGTCCCGGTGGTCGTCGTTCCCTGAGACGCATCGTTTCCTGACACGCATCGTCCGGCCCGGGCATCGGTCCCGGGCCGGACGACACGTGTTTCACCCCGAGTGCGGCACGCACGCCAGGAGGCCGCGCCCACGTCGTCAGGATGACAAGGTTCACGGCGTCACGCGGGGCGGATCGCGCGCAAGAAGCAGCCACCGATCCAATGCCGTTGTGCTGCACCCGGATGGGATGTCCACATCTCGCGCGGCGTCTCAGTCTTCGGCACCTGCCAGCAGGGCGTCCACCCGGGAGCGGAGATCCGGGGGGAGGTCTGGGACTCCCCGAGCCGAAGCTCGCAGCGACGCGCGCGTTGCGTTCTCGGTCGCCCGCGCCACCTGAGCGGCGCGTTCGGCCTCCTCACACCGCTCCAGGTGTCCGCGCACGGCGAGGAGCTCGGGGCTGGTCGCAGAGACCCCGGAGAGCTGACCCAGGTCGACGTGCAGCACCGTGGCGAGGTCGCAGGCCTCCGTCAGGCGTAGCGGCCGCGCGCCCTTCTCGGTCTTGACCACGGTCTGCTGATGCCAGGGGTGGCCGCGGGTCACCATCTCCTCCGCCAGGCGCGTCTGGGTCAGCCCGAGGTGCTCACGCAGCCGCTGTACCGTCGCCCCGATGGTGAGGTCGTTCGTCATGGTCATCGCTGCCCCGCCGCAGGTTCGGTGCCAGTGTTCATCCCGCCACCGTGAGCGCCCTCGATGTCGAGAGGCACGCTCCACCGCAGCAAGGTGCCGGACGGTTCGAGTCGTTCCGCCTCGAAGGTGCCGCCGTAGCCCGCAGCTCGCTCGGCCAGATTGGCCAGACCGCTGCGGCCGGTCGTCCGAGGCAGACCGATGCCGTTGTCGATGACGGTGACCACCAGGTCGTCGCCGAGGCTGACACTGACTAGGGCATCGGTGGCGTGCGCATGCTTGGCGACGTTGGACAGTGCCTCTCGCACGACCGCGACGACGTCGGTAACCATCACATCGGGGATGTCCGCCAGCCGACCCTCGAACGAGACGTCCGGGACGAATCCGAAGGCCAGAGCCGCCCGCTCCAGGACGGCTTCGAGCTCCGGCCCGAGGCCGCCCTCGGGAAAGCCGTGCTGCAGCTCGAAGATGGCCGAACGGATGTCCTTGACGGCACGGTCCAGCTCGTCGACGACGCCGTCGATGCGCTCCGCGACCTTGCCCTCGGTGTGTCGCCCGACGGCCTGCAGCGTCAGACCCGCCGCGAACAGCCGCTGGATGACGTGGTCGTGCATGTCGCGCGCGATCCGGTCACGATCCTCCAACAGGGCTGCGTGAGACCGCTGACGCTGAGCTCGGCCCGCCTCGATGGCCAGGCCCATCCGATCCGCGAACGAGGTGAGCAGGTCCATCGTCTCCCCCACATCCAGCGGCGTGTCGGCGCCCCAGCTCAACACGATGAGGCCGACCTCCACCTCACCCACCGTGACCGGCAGCAGTGCCGTGCTCCCGGCCCGGTCGAGCCCCACGGGAATCCGGACCTGATCCGAGAGTTCGCCGCCGGTGACGTCGTGGGGGTCGATCCGCAGGAGCACCGGGGTCCGGCTTTGAATGATGAGCCCCCAACGGGGATCGGTCACGACCTCACCGCGCAAGGCGTCCGCATCGGCGGCCGGCACGGTGTCGAGGGCCTGCACGTGCAGGCCGCCCTCAGGGTCGTGGACGAGCAACCCGCAGAGTTCGGCCCCACCGAGGTCTCGGGCCCGCTTGACCATGCGGGCGAGGGCGGAGCGCTCGTTGCGTCCTTCGAGCAGGGTCTGAGTCAGATCACCGACGGCGGCCGACCAGTCACGCGCCATCCGCGAGCGGTCGTAGAGCTGGGCGTTCTCGACGGCGATGCCGGCAGCAGCAGCGAGGGCGGTGAGCACAGCCTCGTCGTCCTCGGTGAACGAACCGCCGCCCTCCTTCTCGGTGAGGTAGAGGTTGCCGAACACGGTGTCGCGCACGCGAATCGGCACACCCACGAACGAGTGCATCGGCGGGTGCCCCGGGGGAAAACCGACGGAATCCGGGTGGGTACCGAGGTCCTCGATGCGCAAGCCCTGGGGATCCACGAGCAGCGTCCCCAGCACGCCGAGCCCACGTGGCGTGTGTCCGATTCCCTCGACCACCTCCGGCGACATGCCGTGGTGGACGAATTCGATCAACTCCTGGCCCGACCTGCTCACGACCCCGATGGCACCGTATCGGGCACCGAGAAGTCGGCATGCGGACTCGATGACGTGGGAGAGAACGAGCGACAGATCGAGGTCGCTGCTGATCGCGACGACGGCATCGAGCAGAGAGGCGAGCCGCTCCTGAGACTCCGTGGCGCCACGAGCGCGGTGTCGGATCTCACTGAGCAGATCTTCGAGATCGAGGGAAGACGGGCGGGTGAACGTGGCTCGCCCCGCGAGGTGAGGCAGATCCGGCTCGCTCATGCCCCGATCGTACGGCGACCGACCGCTCAGGAGGGAACGGACCTCGTCTGCGTCGGGCGAGCCGTCAGCACGTCGCAGGTGGCGTGTTCGAGGCAATAGGTGACCAGCGCGGACAAAGCAGCGTCGTCGTCCTCCCCGACGACCAGCAGCCCTGCGCCGTCGCTGCGCTGCACCAACTCGGGGCCAGCGTCACCGACGGCAACCTCGAAGGACACCGGAACCCGCGGCACCTCACGCAGAGCCTTGAGAGCGGCACCGAAGGTCATCGTGCCCCCGGCATCCAACTCTGCGGCGTCCGATCCTGGCTGGAGAACCTGGACGAAGCGCACCCGGGCACCGCGGCTACCCGCCTCGCGGACGGCCACCTTGGCCACCCGCGCAGCCGACGGACCGGGCACGAGGCCCGCCACCACGTCGAGCACAGGTGCCCCGGGGCGTCGCTCGGCGTGGTCCCATCGGCCAATCGTCATGTCGACAGGCTCGTCGCTCGGAGGTGGCGACGCCAAGGGTCATAAGTCCTGCGGCGGCGAACTCGCAGGCTGTGAGTGTCTTCGGCCCTCAGTGGTGGGTGGAACGCTCGGAGAGTTCGTCGGCGTGGGTCGCGGCGAACACCGCAGCCTGGGTACGCCGCTCCATCCCCAGCTTGGCCAGGACGGCCGTGATGTAGTTCTTCACCGTCTTCTCGGCTAGAAACAGCTCGGCGCCGATCTGGCGGTTGGTCATGCCCTTGGCCACGTGCAGCAGAATGCGTCGTTCCTGCGGAGTGAGGCTGCGCAGGCGCGGATCACCGGGCTCCGTCGAGACGAGACGCTCCTGAACCGCAGCGATGTCGCCCTCGGCCAGCAACCGCTCGCCCGCCGCGACACGGCGTACTGCGTCGACGAAGTCGGCCCCGCGAATGTCCTTGAGCAGGTACCCCGCTGCCCCGGCGAGCACTGCCGCGGTGAGAGCCTGTTCGTCGTCGAAGGACGTGAGGATCAGCCCCGCGATGCCGGAGTCGACCGAACGCACCGAGCGGCAGACCTCGATGCCGGAGCCGTCGGGCAGCCGCGCGTCGAGCACCGCGACGTCAGGTCGAAGCGCCGGGATGCGGCGCATCGCCTCCTCCGCCGAGCCCGACTCCCCCACGACCTGCAGGTCGTCCTCGAGTTCGAGGAGTTCACGCAGCCCCCGTCGCACGATCTCGTGGTCGTCCAGCAGATACACCGTGATCGTCATCGTCACCTCGTCGTCGGGCCCAGAAGGCAAATGCGGTCTCGTGCAGTGTCGTGGAAAGTGCCATTATCCGGCCGTGGCCGGTGCAGGCGCTACTCCCGACCGTAGAACACCCGCTCGGTGACGACGCGCGCTCGTCGGGCTGCACGGCGATACCTCTCGCCCAGGTCGACGCCGCTGCCCGGTGCGCCACCGATGATGCGGTGCATCGCCTCCGCGTCACGCAGGTTGGTGGGCAACGACTCGACGCCACGGGAGCGCCACAACACGGCGGCGTTCCGCAGTGACGAGGCGAGCACCCACGCCTCCTCGAGCGCAGCCGCATCGCCCTCGTCGATCAGCGAGGCGTCCCGGGCTACGTGTAGGGCGTCCAGCGTCGACGTCGTGCGCAACCCGGTGACGGCATGCGCGTGCTGCAGCTGCAGAAGCTGCACCGACCATTCGACGTCGGAGAGACCGCCGCGACCGAGCTTGAGGTGCGTCTTGGGGTCCGCACCGCGCGGCAGTCGCTCGGCCTCCATCCGCGCTTTGAGCCGGCGGATGTCTTTGATCGCCGTGGGCGTGGCCGCCTCGGGGGCGTAGCGCACGAGGTCGGCGACAGCCGTGAACTCGGCGCCGAGCGAGGGGTCGCCGGCGACAGGGCGGGCGCGGATCAGCGCCTGGTGCTCCCAGGAATCCGACCACCGCTCGTAGTAGGCGCGGTACCCCTCGACGGTGCGGGACAGCGGGCCGTTCTTGCCCTCGGGGCGCAGGTCGATGTCGACCTCGAGCGCCGGGTCCGGGCCGTTGAGGCGTACCGAGCGGCGTAGTTCCTGAACGACCGCCGTGACCGCCGCCATCGCCTCACGGGGTTCGACCCCCTCGTGCGGGCGATGGACGACGAGCACGTCTGCGTCCGAGCCGTATCCGACCTCGCGGCCGCCGAGGCGTCCCATGCCGATCAGGGCGATATCGGCCGGCAGGGGCGAACGGCGCTCGTAGCCGATCTGCGTCGTCGCGATCTGGAGGGCCACGTCGAGCAGCGCCTCGGTGAGCTCCGAGAGCGCCTCCCCCACTTGTGCCAGGGTCAGCTCGCCCACGAGATCGGCCAGGGCGATGCGGAACAATTCCTGCCGGCGCACCGTCCGCGCCGCCAACAGAGCGCTCTCGGCGTCGTCCTTGCGGGCCACAGCACTGCGCATCGTGCCCGCAATCGACTCACGGGAGCGAGGCTTGAGTCCGGTGTCCTCGCCCAGCATCGCGACGGCCTCGGGTGCCCGGTCGAGCAGATCCGCCGCGTACCGACTCCTGGCGAGGACGTGCGCGAGCCGCTCCGCGGCGCGGCCTTCGTCACGGAGCATCTTGAGATACCACGGGGATCGGCCGAGGGACTCACTGATCTGGCGGAACGCGAGCAGGCCCGCGTCGGGGTCCGGCTCGTCGGCGAACCAGCCGAGCATCACCGGGAGCAGAGTGCGCTGAATGGCCGCCGTGCGGGAGGTGCCGGCCGTCAGTGCCTCGATGTGGCGCAGCGCGCCCGCTGGATCGCGGTACCCGAGCGCCGCGAGACGGTCGCGGGCTGCGTCGGGGGTGAGGCGGGCTTCGTTGGACGACAACCGGGCCACTGCCGCGAGCAGCGGCCGGTAGAACAGCGCCTCGTGGATGCGGCGGACCTCACGCGTCTCCTCGCGCCAGCGCGCCATCACCGCTTTCGCCGGGTCCTCGCGCAACCCCATCGAGCGACCGAGGCGACGCAGATCGGCCTCGGCTGTCGGCATGAGGTGGGTGCGACGCATCCGATACACCTGGATGCGGTGCTCGAGGCTGCGCAAGAGCCGATAGGCGTCGCTGAGCTGTGCGGCGTCCTCACGGGCGATGTACCCGCCGGCGGCCAGCGATTCCAGGGCGTCCAGCGTGCGGGGCGACCGGATCGAGGGATCGGTGCGTCCGTGGACGAGTTGCAGGAGTTGGGCACTGAATTCGATGTCGCGCAGCCCACCGACGCCGAGTTTGATCTCTCGTGTGGCCTCGGCCTTGGGCAGATGTGCCTCGACGCGAAGGCGCATCGCCTGCACGTCCTCGACGAAGTGATCGCGGGAGGCCACCTCCCACACCATCGGCGAGACGGCTGCGAGATAGGCCTCCCCCACCTCCCGGTCCCCCGCGACGATGCGGGCCTTGAGCAGCGCCTGGAACTCCCACGTCTTGGCCCACCGCTGGTAGTACGCCAGGTGGCTGGCGACCGTGCGCACCAGCGGCCCCTGCTTGCCCTCCGGACGCAATGCGGCATCGACCTGCCACAGCGATCCCTCCCCCGTCGAGGCAGCGCACGTCTTCATCAACGTGCTCGCGAGTCGGGTCGCCGCAGCGAGGGCATCGGCCTCGCAGACGGCACCTACCTGGCCGTCCACCTCGCCGTCGACATCGCCGTCCGCATCGCCGGAAACACTTGCCGGAGTGGCAGGTTCGGCGACGAAGATGACGTCGACGTCGGAGATGTAGTTGAGCTCGCGCCCCCCGGTCTTGCCCATGGCGATGACCGTGAGTCGCGCGATGGCAGCGTCGTCGGGGTGCTCTTCGACCGCGATGGCGTGTGCTGCTTCGAGTGCTGCCGCGGCGAGGTCGGCGAGTGCCTCGGCGGTGGGTGCCATTTCGTCCAGCGGAGACTCCGAGACGAGATCGCGCGCGGCGATCCCGAGAAGTTGGCGCCGGTAGCCGATCCGGAGTGCGTCGGGGGCAGAGACGTCACCGCGTCCGGTCGGAGACGTGCATCCGAGCAGGTCGGCGATTCGCCCTGCAGCGTCGAAGGGTTCAGGCCAAGCGGCCGCCGACCAGTGCGAGGGGTGGCGGGCCAGATGGTCGGTCAACCCCGTGGAGGCGCCGAGGACCGCGAGCAGCCGATCCCGGTCCTCTCCGTGGCGGCTGCAGAGCTCACGCAGCTCGACCAGTCCTGCCGAGCCGGGTGTGCTCGCCTCAGCCTCGGTCGCGGCTTCGAGCAGTCGCACCAGACCGAACAACGCGAGGTCGGGGTCCGCCGTGTACGCGACCGCACGGAGCAGACCGGTCGAGTCGCTCTCCAGATCGACGAGCGACTCCAGCTCTGGCGCGCCCGCCAACGACAGCGCTCGCGTGGTGTCCGCGAACCCGAGCCGGGCGGCGTATCCCGTGGACGAGGGCGTACGCGGTCCCATCAGAGGATCGGCAGCAGGGTTTTGAGTTCGAACGGGGTCACCTGCGCGCGGTAGGCCGCCCACTCCTGGCGCTTGTTGCGCAGGAAGACGTCGAACACGTGCTCACCGAGGGCGTCGGCGACGAGTTCAGAGCGTTCCATCGCGTCGATCGCCTGGTCGAGCGAGGACGGCAACGGCACGATCCCGAGCGCGTGCCGCTCGGAGTCGGTGAGGCGCCACACGTCGTCCTCCGCCTCATCGGGCAGCTCGTAGCCGTTCTCGATGCCGGCCAGACCTGCGTAGAGCAGGACGGCGTAGGCGAGGTAGGGGTTACAGGCCGGGTCGAGGGTGCGCACCTCGATGCGGCAGGAGTTCTCCTTGCCCGGCTTGTACAGCGGCACCCGCACCATGGCGCTGGAGTTGTTGTGCCCCCAGCAGATGTGCGCCGGCGCTTCGCCGCCGCCCCACAGGCGCTTGTAGCTGTTGACCCACTGGTTGGTGATGGCCGAGATCTCCGAACCGTGCCGCAGCAGACCCGCGATGAACTGTCGTCCCACCTTGCTGAGCTCGTACGGCGCACCCGCCTCGTAGAACGCGTTGCGGTCCCCCTCGAACAGCGAGAGGTGCGTGTGCATCCCCGAGCCCGGGTGGTTCGAGAGCGGCTTGGGCATGAACGAGGCGAAGAAGTCGCCCTGCGCGGCGAGCTCCTTGATGACGGTGCGGAACGTCATGAGGTTGTCGGCCGTGGAGAGTGCGTCGGCGTACCGCAGGTCGATCTCGTTCTGCCCCGGGGCGCCCTCGTGGTGGCTGAACTCCACCGAGATGCCCATGGCCTCGAGGATCTGGATCGCCTCGCGGCGGAACTCCTGCCCGCGCTGATCGGCGGCGTGGTCGAAGTAGCCGGCCTGGTCGATGGGGCGCGGCGCCTCACCGGGGACGATCGGGCTCTCGAAGAGGAAGAACTCGATCTCGGGGTGGGTGTAGAAGGTGAAGCCCATGTCGGCGGCCTTGTCGAGCGCGCGCCGCAACACGTGGCGCGGGTCTCCGGGGCTCGGCGTCCCGTCGGGGGTATGGATGTCGGCGAACATACGGGCCGTCAGCGGAGGCCGATCACGCCAGGGCAACACCTGGAACGTCGTCGGGTCGGGGCGCACGAGCATGTCGGACTCGGTGATGCGGGAGAACCCCTCGATGGCCGAACCGTCGAAGCCCAGCCCCTCCTCGAAGGCGCTCTCCAGCTCCGCCGGTGCGACCGCGACCGACTTCAACGTGCCCACGACGTCGGTGAACCACAGCCGAATGAACCTGATGTCGCGTTCCTCGACGGCCCGAAGCACATATTCCTGTTGCCGATCCATGGCCCAATCCTGCCTCATGACCGGCGCCCCCGCGCCGGACGCGCCCCTCCGGTCGGGCAGCGCCGAATGTTCGCCGGACGCCGCTTGCACCCCCATGGACGCGGCGGCGACGATGGCGCCAACTGGCGGTGGACGCCGGACGCGCAAGTTCTCGCGTGCGACAACTTCGGGGGAAGGCATCCTTATGGCAACGGCAACACTGGAACCGACCACAGCTCGAGACAACCGTCAGAGGCCGACGGCCGCACGGTTGCGGGGCACGGCTTTCGTGCTAGGCGGGTCGCTGATCGCCGCGGGCTCGGCCCTGCGGTGGTTCGCTCCGGGGTACGACATCGACTCGAGGCTCGGCAACGCGATGTCCCCGCTCATCCCCGAGGTCGGCACGACGGCGGTTCCTGGCAGCGTCGAACTGACGGCGGCGGGGTACCTCTGTCTGGCCGTGGCATGGCTGTTGCTCATCGGCATCGGCGCCTCTGCATGGTCCCGCATCGTGTTGGCGGTTGCAGCCGTCCCCGCATTTGCGTACGCGGCGCAGGTGGTCTGGGCAGCGTCCGTCTCGCTCCTGAGCGGCGGCCGCGAGGCCCTCGACGTGTGGGGCATCACGCCCCTCGTCCAGATCCCCGCCTCCGCCTATGAGCTCGGCGTTTCGTGGCTGCTCACCGCGGTGTTCCTCGCGACGCGCACCGCTCGTCCCCGTCCTGTCATGGCCGGCGTGCTCCTGCTCACCGTGCCAGTGGTGGAGATGATCGTGCTGCACCTGGTGGCCGCTGTGGTCGGTATCGAGCGATTCCAGGGTTGGGACGACCCCTACGGGCTGGGGGTGCTGGCCGGACTCGCTTACGTGTTGTTCGGTGCGCTCCTGCACGTCGAGCGCAGCGGCAGGAGCACCAGCCCGACGGCTCCTCTCGACCGACGGCGAGGACGGCGAGGACGGCGACGATGTCCACGACAACGGCTGTAGGGGTGACGACGCCGGGACGTGCACCGAGAACCGGCTCGCGGCTGTGCGGGGCAGCGTTCCTGGTCGGTGGCGTGCTGATCGAGGCGGGAGCTGCGCTGCGGTGGTTCGCCCCGGGATTCGACATCAACGCGCGCCTGGGTGACCGGATGTCGCCGGTCTTCCCATTGGCCAGTTCCGCGGCCGCACCCGGCAGCATCGAGGTGACGACGCTGGGATACGTCGTCCTCGCAATCGCGTGGATCCTTCTGGTGAGGGTGGGGACGTCTCGCATCACCCGCATCGTGCTCGGTCTGGCGGCAATCCCCGCTGTCGCCTTCACCGGGGCGGTCACGTGGGCCGGGACCTACTTCCTCATGGCCGGAGGACACGCCGACGTCAGCCTGATGGAGGTGCCCTGGCTGACGATTCCGTCGATCGCCCACGTGTACGGCCTGTCGTGGCTGCTCACCGTTGCCGCGCTGGTGACCGATGGCGCCCGCTTCCGTGCAGGGCTGGCCGGGGCTCTGCTGCTCACGGTGGGGGTGGTGGAGGCGTATACACTGCACATCGTGGCGATGGTGGCGGGCGTCGAAAGGTTCGTCGGGTGGGACGACCCGTTTGGGATGTGGCTTCTTTCCGGACTCGGATACGTCGTGTTCGGTGGACTGCTGATTATCCAGCGTCCACACGCACCGCGTCCGACCGCCTGAACCTCCCCGCGACCAGTGCAAGCGGACCGTAAATTTCGAGAAGCCGGGCCCAAAGTCATGGTCGCGGGCCCCCCGCTGTGGTGTCGTAGACGAACGAGTTTCCCCCGCCGGGGGTCCGCCTCGGTGGGGATCGCAACGTGGAGGTTCTATGTCTCTTCAGCCCGAAGCAGAGGCGGGCACGCCCGAGGTCGGAGAATCGCTCGAGGTCGTGCAGCACGTCCCCACCCCACTCGCCGACGTGTGGTCGCGGCTCACCCAGAAGGACGGCATCGAAGCCTTCCTCGGTGAGGGCGCCATGCTCGGAGCCAAGGGAGATCCGTGGCATGCCGCGGACGGTACGTACGGTGTGACCCGTAGTTACCACCCCGAACAGCAGGTCCGCGTGTCCTGGCACGCCGGCCCCGACGCACCGCCCACCGTGGTCGACCTCCAGATGCAGGCCGAGGGCGAGGGCACCCAGCTCACCCTGCGCCACGAGCACCTCGACGAATCCGCCGACCGCGACGCTCTCACGCAGCGTTGGGAAGAGGCGCTCACCCGCCTGGCCGGGCTCTGAACCAACCGAACACACAGACGTGGGGCTCCGCATCGCACTGATGCGGAGCCCCACGCTCGTTCGAGAACGCGCCTGAACCGAGAGATCACCAGGGGCGGTCGTCGGGGTCCTTGCCTTCTTCGCGGGCGCGGCGACGCTCTTCCTCGTCCCAGGCCTCGGTGCGGGCGTGCGCAGATTCGAGTGCCTTCTCGGCCTCGCCGCGCGTGGCGTAGGGGCCCATGAGGTGGTCCTTGCTCGAGGTGGCGCCATCCTCTTCGACCTGGCCGGTGTTCACGTTGTACCAAAAGGACATCCGCACTCGCCCTCCGCTCTCCGCTCGGCTGCTGCGCCGGCACGGACGACCCGTCCGGCCCCACCACTGTAGACGTGCCGTCACCGGGCGGCGATGGGATCGCCCCTAGAGTTGAGGCCATGACCATCAGCTCCCCCGTCGTCGCAGGCAGGGTCGGCCCTCGCCGCCCTGTGCCGTCCTCCATCGCCCGTCCCGAGTACGTCGACCGTGAGGCTCCGGCGCCCTACACCGGTGGAGAGGTCAAGGACGAGGAGACCGTGCGGCTCATGCGGCACGCCTCCAAGGTCGCCGCGCGTGCGCTGGCTGCAGCAGGCGCCGCCGTCGCACCGGGTGTCACGACCGACGAGCTCGACCGCATCGCCCACGAATCCATGGTCGGCGAGGGCGCCTACCCCTCCACCCTCGGCTACCGGCACTACCCGAAGTCGTGCTGCACGAGCGTCAACGAGGTCGTGTGCCACGGCATCCCCGACGACCGCCCCCTGGCTGACGGCGACATCGTCAACATCGACGTGACGGCCTTCATCGGCGGCGTCCACGGCGACACCAACGCGACGTTCCTCGTCGGCGACGTGGACGAGGAGTCGCGTCTGCTCGTGGAGCGCACTGCGGAGGCCCTGCGACGCGGCATCAAGGCCGTCGCTCCTGGCCGCCAGATGAACGTCATCGGGCGCGTGATCGAAAGCTACGCCAAGCGGTTCGGCTACGGAGTGGTGCGCGACTACACGGGCCACGGCATCGGTACGGGCTTTCACACCGGCCTGATCATCCCCCACTACGACGCGGCCCCCGGCTACGACACCGTCATCGAGCCGGGCATGACGTTCACCATCGAACCGATGCTCAGCCTCGGCACCCACGAGTGCGAGGTCTGGGACGACGACTGGACCGTCGTCACAGCCGACCGGAGCCGCTCGGCACAGTTCGAGCACACCATCCTCGTCACCGAGCGCGGAGCCGAGATCCTCACGCTCGCCGACTGATTCGGCGACCACCAGGTGACAGCGGCGGACGCATCGGTCGTCGAGTCGGACCGGCTCGACGCAAGCGTCCGTCCTGTTCACTTGTGGGTCCTATCCTGTTGGCCCGACGTCCAACTACTCAGGAGTTCCACATGGCCGGCTCACCCCTCCCCCTCGGGATCGACATCGGCGGCAGCGGCATCAAGGGCGCCCCGGTGGATCTCGCGACGGGGAGCTTCGCCGCCGACCGCATCCGCATCGAGACGCCCGGGGCCTCGACCCCCAAGGCCGTCGCCAAGGTCGTCAAAGAGATCGTCGGCGAATTCGACAGCCTCTGCGCCGGCGCCCCCGTGGGTGTCGCCCTGCCCGCCGCCGTCACGCACGGCGTCGTCCGCACGGCCGCCAACATCGACAAGAGCTGGATCGGCACCGACGCTGCGTCGCTGCTGTCCGACACGCTCGGGCGCCAGGTCGTCGTCCTCAACGACGCCGACGCCGCAGGCATGGGCGAGATGCAGTACGGCCCCGCCAAGGACCAGGGCGGCACGGTGCTCGTGAGCACGCTCGGGACCGGCATCGGCTCGGCGCTGTTCGTCGACGGAAAGCTCGTACCCAACACCGAACTCGGCCACCTCGAGATCGACGGGCACGATGCGGAGACCCGCGCCTCCAACGGGGTGCGCGAGGCCGACGACCTGTCCTGGGAGAAGTGGGCCAAGCGACTCCAGCGGTACTTCTCGCACGTCGAGAACCTGTTCTGGCCCGACCTCATCATCGTCGGCGGCGGCGTCTCCAAGAAGGCCGACAAGTTCCTCCCGCTGCTCAACCTGCGTGCCCCGATCGTGCCCGCAGCGCTGCGCAACGACGCCGGGATCATCGGCGCGGCCTGGCTGGCTCAGGACGAGTCGAAGTAACGCGAGCCTTGCGTCTGGCCGGACCAAGGCCATTCGGCATTGTCCGACGTGGCTCCTACGATGGCGAGCGTGGAATTTCTCAACGGGCTGACCCCGGCGTTCGACCTGACGTACAGCGACGTGTTCATGGTGCCCTCCCGCTCGTCTGTCACCTCCCGTCTCGACGTCGACCTGCGCACTCCTGACCAGCTCGGCACGACGTTGCCGATCGTCGTGGCCAACATGACGGCCGTCGCCGGCCGCCGCATGGCCGAGACCGTGGCGCGGCGTGGCGGAATCGCCATCCTCCCGCAGGACATCAACGTCGACGCCCTGGACACGACGATCGCGCGGGTCAAGCGGGCGCACTCGGTGTACGAGACGCCGGTGACCGTCGGCCCCGACGAGCCCATCGCCGCGGTCCTCGCGCTCATGGGCAAGCGGTCGCACCGCGCCGCCGTCGTCGTCGACGAGGGCCGGCCCGTCGGCATCGTCACCGAGCGTGACTGCCACGAGGTCGACCGGTTCGCCACCGTCGCCGATGTCATGCGTCGCGACATCGTCACGCTGCCCACCGGGGTCGACCTCGATGAGGCCTTCGACACACTCGAGAGCAACCACCTGAGCATGGCGCCGGTCGTCGGCGACGGGCAGCTCGTGGGCGTCCTCACCCGCAAGGGCATCCTGCGCTCGGCCATCTACACCCCGGCACTCGACCCCGACGGCCGCCTCATGGTGGGCGCAGCCGTCGGCATCAACGGTGACGTGGCCGGCCGTGCACAGCGCCTGCTCGCGGACGGTGTCGACGTCCTCGTCGTCGACACCGCGCACGGGCACCAGGACAAGATGCTCGACGCCCTCAGCGCCGTCGTCGATCTCCGCGACGAGCACGAGAAGAGCACCGGCCGTCGTACCCCCGTCGCGGCGGGCAACGTCGTCGCCGCCGACGGCGCTCGCGACCTCGTCGAAGCCGGGGCCGACATCGTCAAGGTCGGCGTCGGACCAGGCGCCATGTGCACCACCCGCATGATGACGGGCGTCGGCCGCCCCCAGTTCTCCGCCGTCCTCGAATGTGCCGCTGCCGCCAAGGAATCCGGCGCCCACGTGTGGGCCGACGGAGGAGTCAAGTACCCCCGCGACGTGGCACTCGGCCTCGCTGCCGGGGCCACATCCGTGATGATCGGCTCCTGGTTCGCGGGCACGTACGAGTCGCCCGGCGACCTCGTGCGCGACGCCGACGGCCGCGCCTACAAGGAGAGTTTCGGCATGGCCTCGGCGCGCGCGGTCCGTGCTCGCACCAAGGATCAGTCGGCCTTCGCCCGTGCCCGTTCGGCACTGTTCGAGGAGGGCATCTCCAGCTCGAAGATGTACCTCGACCCCGAGGCCAGCGGCGTCGAGGATCTGCTCGACCGCATCATCTCCGGCGTGCGCAGCTCGTTCACCTACGCAGGTGCCGGCACGATCGGCGAGTTCCACTCCCGGGCCGTCGTCGGCCTGCAGAGCTCCGCCGGCTACGACGAGGGGCGTCCGCGTGCCACGTCCTGGTGAGCCGAGCCGGCCCGGTCCGGGCGGCCACGGGCCCGGCAGTCATGGTCCGATCCGACGCTCGGGGGCGCCACGCCTCTGCCGGGTGACCGAGATCGTCGACCTCACTCCGCGCTTGCGCCGCGTCCGTTTTCACGGCGACGACCTCGTGGGTGCGGAGTTCGCCGGGCCCGCTCAGCGAGCGACGATCGTCCTGCCCGCAGGGTCGTCCTTCGGGCCGGAGGGCCTCGAGTCGGCCGAGTACTCGGCAGCTCGACGCAAGCGCCGCACGTATACGGTCGTCGACCTCGACGGCGAGGCCGGCACCGCGGCCATCGACGTGATTCGGCATGGCACCGGCATCGCGGGTGAATGGATCGAACGCGTCGCCGTCGGGGATGAGTTCGTCCTGTCCGGCCCCATGGGCAAGTTCCAGATCGACCCTGCGCAGACGCGTTTTCTCCTCATCGCCGACGAGACGGCGCTGCCCGCCCTGCGCGAGATCTGTGCCCGTCTCCCCCAGGGAGCAACGGCGGAGGTACACATCGAGGTGGCGAACGAGGCCGAGCGCATCGAGTTGCCCTCACCCGCCGACCTCGATGTCACGTGGTGGTCGTGCAGTGAGCACGGCGCGCTGACAGGCGAACTCGTCGGCAAGCTGGCTCCGCACCTGCGGACCGCCGGCCCCGGCGTCACCGTGTGGGTGGGCGCCGAGGCCGACTCCGTCACTACGTTGCGCACCCATCTGCTCACCGAGGCCGGAGTTGACCGGGGCCTGCTCGACGCGGTCGCCTACTGGCGCCGCGGCCGCGCCGAGAGCTGACCCCGAGATCCGAACGTCGGGCCCGGGACTCAGCCGTCGCTGCGTCAGTGGTTGCGGAGCGCCTCGATGAGGTCGTCCTTTTTCATCGACGAACGGCCCTCGATGTCGAGTTCTGCTGCACGCTTGCGGAGGTCCTCGACGGTCCAATCCTCGTACGAACCGGCCCTGCCTCCCTTTCGGCCGACCTCCTCGCGGGATGACTTGGCTGCAGCGTTGCTGATCGCGGCCGCCTTGGCCTTGCTGTTCCCCTCGTCGCGGAGCTTGTCGTAGAGCTCGGGGTCCTTGATCGAATCGGCCATGTCACCGCACCTCGACGCCGCGGGGGTGGGTCATGTCGAGCGGGATCACCCAGGCGTCGAATTCCTCCTCGGTGACGTGCCCCAGCTCGAGGGCGGCCTCCTTGAGGGTCGTGCCGTCCTTGTGCGCCTTCTTGGCGATCTGCGCGGCCTTGTCGTAGCCGATGTGCGGGTTGAGCGCGGTGACCTGCATGAGGTTGCTGCCCAACTCCGCTGCGATGCGCCTCCGGTCGGGCTCGATGCCGACGGCGCAGTGGTCGGTGAACGCCGCGCACGAGTCGCCGAGCAGGCGAATGCTCTCCGAAACGGCGTGCGCCATGACGGGCTTGTACACGTTGAGCTGGAAGTTGCCCTGGCTGCCGGCGAATCCGACGGTGGCGTCGTTGCCGAACACGCGGGTGGCGACCATCGTCATCGCCTCGCACTGGGTGGGGTTGACCTTGCCCGGCATGATGCTGCTGCCCGGCTCGTTCTCGGGGATGCGGATCTCGCCGATGCCGTTCCGGGGCCCGGAGGCGAGCCAGCGCACGTCGTTCGCGATCTTCATCAGCGCCATCGCGAGGCCGCGCAGCGACGAGCTCAGCGCGACGAGCGCGTCGTGCGCCGAGAGGGAGGCGAACAGGTTGTCGGCCTGGCGGAACGGGTGGCCGGTCTGCTCGGCGATCTTGGCGGCGGCGAGCTGGCCGAACTGCGGGTGCGCGTTGAGCCCGGTGCCGACGGCCGTGCCGCCGATGGCGAGGTCGAGAACGCCGTTCTCGGCGTGACGCACATTGCTCAACGCGAAGTCGAGCTGGGCGACCCAGCCGCCGATCTCCTGGCCGAGGGTGATGGGCGTCGCGTCCTGCAGGTGGGTGCGGCCGACCTTGACGACGTCGTCGAACTCCGTGGACTTCTCAGCGAGCACGTCGCGCAGGCGCGTGACCTGGTCGTACAGGTACTCGTGCAGGTCGAGGACGACGGCGATGTGCATGGCCGTGGGGAACGTGTCGTTACTGCTCTGACCGCGGTTGACGTGGTCGTTGGGGTGCACCGGGGACTTGCTGCCCATCTGCCCGCCCGCGATCTCGATGGCGCGGTTGGAGATGACCTCGTTGGAGTTCATGTTGGACTGCGTGCCGCTGCCGGTCTGGAACACGACCAGCGGGAACTGCTCGTCGAGGTCACCCGCGACGACCTCACGAGCGGCCTGTTCCAACGCGTCGAGGGCGGTCTCGTCGAGGGCAGAGAGCTCCCCCAGCTCGCGGTTGGCGCGGGCAGCGCCCAGCTTGAGGTGCCCCAGCGCACGGATCATCGAGTGTCCCCACACGAACGTGTCACGCCCGATGGGGAAGTTCTCGATGCTGCGCTGCGTCTGCGCACCCCAGTAGTGGTCGGCAGGCACCTCGACGGTGCCCATGCTGTCGGTCTCGTTGCGAGTAGCCATGCCACTCACCCTAGGCATCTGGCGAACGCACATGAGTGGCCGGGCATCGTGGCGGCGCTCAGGCGGGGTTGGTACCGCCCAGCTTGCTCTGCAGCTCGGAGCGGAGGCCCTCGGTGCGCTCCTCGGCGGCCTTGGCCTTCTCCGCCTTGGCGGTGACGCGGCACTTGGCCTCCTCGGTGGCGCCCTCGACGGCCTTGGTGATGTTGGGGACCTGCTTGGTGGGGTTCTCGCGGTCGGCGGACACGATTTCGACGCCTTCGACCGAGACGTCACGCACGACGTCGAACGGGGCAAGGAGCTCGCGGACGACCTCGACCTCCTCGGCGTCCGGGCGGCGGTCGAAGCCGAGGACGAAACGCACGTGACTCGGGACGGCCTCGCCACGCACGGCGACGCGCTCGTTGGCATCCACGACATCGCTCAACATCAGCGGCGGGGCGTCGGGGGTCGGCTCGGACGGGATGTGGGGCACGGCTGCGGTCATACCGCTCTTGTCGGCCGATCCACCGCCGACACAAGCGCCCCGGACCCCGGACGGCTCCCGCCTCGAGCGCCAGGCGGCGTCAGGCGAACCCGTAGTGCAGGGCGCACAGCAGCAAGCCCACGAGCACGGTCCACGTGACGAACAGCCATGGTCCGGTGAAAAGCTGCTTCCAGGCGGCCGGACGGGAGGTGCCGTACCTGTCTTCGTTCGTCATCGGGTCGACGACGGGATCGGACAGGTCACCCACGCGGCGACCGAGCACCACCGAGCCCGCCAGGAAGGCCAGTCCCACGAGGGCCGCGACCAGCGCGGGAACGCTGAATGCTGGGGTCGACCAGAGGATCGGCAGCATCACCATCACAGCCCACGCGCCACCGATGACCAGGATCCCGGCCACCGGGCGGTCGAGCAGCAGTCGCAGATACCGCAGAACGAACAGCACCACCAGCGCCAACACGAGCGCCGAGGCCGCAGCGCCCCACGCGACGTTGACCGCCTCCCCCTTCAACACGGCCGTGACGGTGCTGGTGACGAGAGAAAAGCCCACCAGCCCGGCGGCCACGGGGGCGAGGACGCGCCCCCACTCGGGCAAGGACGTCTCGACGACGTCACTCCGTGAAAACTCCAGCGACCGGCCGTACTCACGTGCGTCACCGAACGCTGCAACCGGTGTCGCGCCGCTGTCGTCGCAGTGGGATCGTGCAGCGGCCACGGCATCGCCGATCGCCTCACCCCGGATGTCGCGCAGGCGGAGTTCGAGAACGAGGTCCTCGTACCACTGGTCGTTCTGGGACAAGTTCATGATCGTGCCTCTCCGATGAATCGAGCTGTATGACGGGCGAACTGGCACCACTGCGCGGCCTTGGCGGCCAGCTCGGCACGGCCGTCGTCGGTGAGCTCGAAGTACTTGCGGCCCGGGCCGCTCTCCCCCTGCTCCCAGCGCGTGACCACGTGCCCGGCCGCCTCCAGGCGGCTCAGCAGGGGGTAGAGAGTTCCGCCCTTGATCGCGCCGAACCCGCTCTCCTCGAGACGGGTCGCGATCGCGTATCCGTAGGTGGGCCCGCCGTCGAGAATCCGCATCACAGCGAGAGTGAGCGGTCCCCGGAGCCAATCGCCGGGCCAGGTTTGATCGGCCATGACTAGACAGTACGGCCATCTAGTCAGTCTGGCAACCTAAGTCGCGTCGCTACATGACAGCGGACGCGGGGCGCACCTCCACAGCGGGAAACCAGGTCACCCGAAGACCGGGCCCTGCCATGGGATTGGTGTCGACCAGCGCCACGAGCACCTGCCACCCCGACTCGGCACGCCTCTGCTCGACGACCAGCCCGGGCAGTGCAGCCGGACCGACGAAAACGAACGGAGACCGCCGCGCCGGCACCGACCGTGCAGGCAGAGACTGCGCGGACAGAGACTGCGCGGGCACGGCGGGCGCTGGGACCGCGGGGCCGGACGCGCCTTCACGCTCGCGTTCGCCGATGGGGACACCCAAAGCCCCGTGTGAGGTGTATCCGCCTGCCATGAGGACCACCGTGACACCGCCCACCGACAAGCCTTCGGCGGTGCGGATTCGCCAGTGCCCCCAGCAAAGCGTCGGGTCCGCGCCACCCCTCCGCAGCGCGAACCCGACGCAGTCCATCGGTCCTACCGTGTTCAGTCTCGGGCGTTCGGCCTCGCCCGATCAGTCCCGGTCGATCAATCCCGGTCGAACTTGACCAAGGACGGCTCGAGCTCGGCGATGGAACGCACGCCGAGGAGTTGCATCGTCACGCGCATCTCGGCTTCGAGGATGTCGAGGACGACGCGGCTGACGCCGTCCTCTCCCCCGGCCATGAGGCCGTAGAGGTAGGCGCGGCCGATGAGGGTGAAGTCGGCGCCCAGTGCCATGGCGGCGAGAACGTCTGCGCCGGAGGTGATTCCGGAGTCCAGGAGGATCGGGACGTCGGGACCGACGGCAGAACGGATGTCCGGCAACTCCCGCAGCGGAACCGGCGCACGGTCGAGTTGCCGCCCGCCGTGGTTGGAGAGGTAGATGCCGTCGACGCCATGGTCGAGGCACTGGCGCGCGTCGTCCGCGGTCTGGATGCCCTTGACGACGAGGTTGCCCGGCCACGCCGACCGGATCCACGCCAGGTCGTCGTAGGACAGAGTCGGATCGAACATCGACGCGATGACTCCCGGCGACGCAGCGTCCTGGGTGAGGGTCGCGAAGCTGAGAGGCTCGGTGGTGAGGAAGTCGAACCACCAACGGGGGCGATAGGACGCGTCGAGCACCGTACGGGCGTCGATGCGCGACGGCACGGTCAGGCCGTTGCGGGCATCGCGGTAACGCAGGCCGCCGGTCGCGGTGTCGACGGTGACGAGCAGGGTGTCGTAGCCACCCGCGCGAGCCCGTTCGAGCAGCGCAAGGCTCTCGTCGCGGCGGTCCTTCCACAGGTAGAGCTGGAACCAGCGGCGCACGTCGGGCGCGGCGGCGGCGACATCCTCGATGGAGGTCGTGCCCATCGTCGACAGCGAGAACGGCACGCCGTGGGCGGCAGCGGCGCGGGCAACCGCTCGCTCACCGGCCGAGTGCATCATTCGCGTGAACCCGGTGGGCGCCAGGCCGACCGGCAGCGCGCTGCGGCGACCGAAGATATCGACGGACAGGTCTGCAGACGCGACGATTTGCTCTGCGGAAGGGGTGCGGGTGAGATATCAGTGTGACCCCGACATCGCCCCGCCCCTCCTCACCTCCGACAGCGGAGAACGATCACGCCGCGGGGCACCCCTTTTCACCCACCACCGAGGCGCCGACTGCGACGGCATCCCTCGCCGAACAGCTCCGTGACGACCTGCGCACGCGCATCGTCGAGACGCGTCTCCACCCCGGTGGACTGGTCCTGGAGAAGTCGATCGCGGCCGAGTTCGGGGTGTCGAAGACTCCCGTCCGCGAGGCGCTCCAGCTGCTCGCGGCCGAGGGCTGGGTCACGGTGCTCCCCCGGCGTGGCTACACGGTGAGCACGGTGGGTTTCAACGACATTCGCGAGGTCATGGAGTTGCGCCGGGCTGTCGAGCCGGAGATCGCTGCTGCTGCTGCAGCCTGTCGGACCCCCGAGCTCGTGGCCGATCTGGAGGACCTGTTGCGGCAGCATGTCGAGGCCTCGTCAGCGCCGGAGGCCGTCAGTGCGGCCCATGAATTCCATCATCGGCTCGCCGCCAGCGCCCGCAACCGTCGTGGCCGCCGACTCCTCGAGACGTTGTGGCTCGAGACCGAACGCGCCCACCGACTGCTGCCTCCGCTGGCGGAGTACATCAACGATGAGACTGAGCACCTGGCCCACCGGGGCCTCCTCGCCGCCGTCGACTCCGGCGACCCCGACCGTGCCCGCGAAACGATGCGCACCCACCTCGACGAGGCTCAAGAGGCCATGGTCAACGCCTTCCTGTCCCGCCACACACCCTGACGCGCGAAAGCGGGATGGCGGATGAGTCGGCCGATACGCCGGGTTCTGTCGTTGAGCGGCCATCCATCTAGGCCGTGCGTTGCCGCACGGCTCGAGCGACCTACCCGTGTGCTCGGGCGGGCCGCCCTCATGCGCACACCGTCTGGTCTTGCTCCGGGTGGGGTTTACCGAGCCGCCCCCGTCACCGGAGGCGCTGGTGGTCTCTTACACCACCGTTTCACCCTTGCCCACGCCTGCTCCTGGTGGAGCGGTTCGTGGGCGGTCTGTTCTCTGTGGCACTGTCCCGCGGGTCACCCCGGGTGGCTGTTGGCCACCACCCTGCCCTGTGGAGCCCGGACGTTCCTCGGCACCACCCGTGAGGGCGGTGACGCGGCCGCCTGGCCGACTCATCCGCAGACGAGTCTACGTCCCAACCGACAGCGGCCGCGTCACGCCTGCCCTTCTCAGATCGCGAGGCCTCAGATCGCGAGGCGCGGACGCAGACGCTGCGGGGTCCACATGCGCTGCTGACGCGCGGCGAACATCGTCACGAGGAACGAGCCCACCATCCAGGCCAGCAGTGCGACGACGGCGCTGCCGACGTGCAGCCCGCCGCCGGCGATGAGCGACCGGAACGCGTTGACGCCGTAGGTCAGCGGCAGGAGCGGGTGCAGCCACTGGAACAGTGCAGGTGCGGTCTCGATCGGGTAGGTGGCACCGGCCGACGAGAGCTGCAGCACCACCATGATCAGGGCCACGAACCGGCCCTTGGTGCCGAGCACCGCCACGAGCGCGTGGTTGATCGCGACGAACGTCAACGACGTGAGGATCGCGACGACGAAGAGCATCCCGAGGTGCGCCACCTGCAGCCCGACGGCGTACTTGACGACGAGCACGGCGATGATCGCCTGCAACGCACCCAGCAACGCAGGCGTCGCGTAGCCGGCCATCGCGACGCGCCACGGCGCCGAGGTCGAGGCGATCGCGCGCTTGGAGAGCGGCCGCAGCATGAAGAACATGCTCATCGCACCCACCCACAACCCGATGGACATGAAGTACGGCGCGAGTCCGTGCCCGTACGAGGGCACCTCGTTGACGCGCTGCACATCGGCGATCACCGGGTCGGCGACGACCTCGCCGAGACGGTCGCGCTCCTTCTGGTCGAACGACGGCGCCTCCTTGGCACCGTCCTTCAGCTTGTCGGCGAGCTCTTTCGACCCGTCGGCGACGTCACCGGCACCGGCGGAGAGCTTGTCGGTGCCGTCGCTCAGGCTGTCGGCGCCGGTCTTGGCCGACTTCGCGCCGGTCGCGACCTTGTCGGCTCCGGCATCGAGCGTCTTCGCGCCCTTGGCGGCATCGGTCGCACCGGTGGCCAGCTTGCTTGCACCGGAGGCCACCGAGGCCGACCCCGTCGCCAACTGCTGCGACGCGGAGGTGGCCTGCGAAACGCCCTGCGCCAAAGCCGGAGCCTTCTGCGAGAACGTCGTCAGACCGGCCGCGAGCTTGTCTGCGCCGCCGGACAACTGGTCGGCGCCCGTCGCGAGCTTGGCCGCACCCTGGGAGGCGCTACCGACACCGTCGGCCAGCGCAGGCATCCCGTCGGCAAGACGCACGAGCCCGTCGCGAAGCGGCACCGCACCCTCACCGAGCGCGGTGGCGCCGGCGGCGACCTGCTGTGCACCC
>DAMDJY010000010.1:0-37649 GCA_032100225.1 Mobilicoccus sp. | reverse complement strand
GAGTGCGTGCGGGCTCTGCGCGAAGCCGGCGCACGCCCGATCGCGGTGGCCGCCCTCGCCGCGACTCTGCGCACCGAGCGGTGACGCCCAACCTTGTCGAGGATGTCGCTCCGCGTGCGCGATTTGTGTGCAAACACGGCGTGTACCTGCGCCGATCCCTCGCAAGTCACGCCTGGTTCGACTACCGTTCATCGTGAGTCTCCTGATCGGGGATTCACCGTTTGCGCTGATGGACTGTGCGCGGCGGGCAGCCGAATCACGTTGGTCGGCCGCCTGATTCGCGCCGCGACCATCTCGGTTGACGAAGGGAGGTGACCGCCCCGTCGTCGAGGACGTGCTCGTCCGAGCCCGTCATCACCGAAAGCACACAGGAGGATTCCCGTGGACATCGTCGTCACCGGTCGCCAGATCAAGATTTCGGATCGTTTCCGCCAGGTCCTGGAGGAGAAGCTCGCCAAGGTCGAACAGCTCGCTCCCCGCACCCAGCGCGTCGAAGTGGTCCTGAGCCACGAGAACAGCCGCAGCGCTCCCAAGGGCAGTGAGCGCATCGAGATCACGTGCCTCGCCAAGGGCCCGGTCGTCCGGGCAGAGGCCTACTCCGAAGACAAGTACGCCGCGCTGGACTTGGCGCTCGACAAGTTGGCCGAACGCCTGCGCCGGGCCGGTGACCGCCGGAAGGTGTCGCGCCGCCGTGGCGGGCCCGACCTCGCCGAGGCCACCTCAGGCCTTCAGGTCGTCGAGATGGGTGCCGCGCCCACGTCGGCACAGTCCGCGATCGATACCGCTCCGGAGGTCGACGACGCCCCCGAGCGCATCCCGGCCGAAGGCAACTCGCCCATCGGGGTGCGGGAGAAGGTCCACGAGACCACCCCGATGACCCTCGAACAGGCCGTCTCCGCAATGGAACTCGTCGGGCACGACTTCTTCCTCTACCACGACAGCGACACCGACCGGCCGAGTGTCGTCTACAAGCGCCGGGGCTGGGACTACGGCGTCCTGCGCCTCGAAGTCACGGGCGCGCAGCCGCAGGTCGAAGCGGGCTGACCGGCACAGATCCACCCGGACGACGTCGGGGGCGGGCGCTACGGCGCGTGCCCCCGATGTCGTGCCGGGGGTCTTGTCCCGCATGTCATCATGGCCGGGTGAGTGAGGAAACGACCGAGGCCGTGGCCGACGCCGCAGCCGAGCTGTCCCGGGTGGTGATCGTCGACGATCACGTGTTGTACCGCCGGGGGCTGGAGGTCGTGCTGTCCACCGAGGACGACCTGGTCGTCGTGGGGGAGGCCGCCGACGGCGTGGCCGCGGTGGAGCGGGTCCGTGAGCTGCGTCCCGATGTCGTCCTCATGGATGTGCGGATGCCCGGCGGTGACGGCATCGAGGCCTGTCGCGCGATCCAGGAGATCGACCCAGACATCAAGGTCATCATGATCACGACGTCCGCGGACGAGCGCGATCTGGTCTCGGCGATCCGAGCAGGCGCCAAGGGCTATCTGCTCAAGGATGCGCCGCCGGAGATCATCATCGACGGCATCCGCTCTGTACGCGCCGGGCAGTCCCTGCTGGCACCGGCCCTGGCTGCGCGGCTCATGAACGAGTTCGCGGCGCTGGTGGCCGACGAGGGCAGGTCCCGCGACCCCATGGCCGGACTGACCGAGCGGGAGCGTCAGGTCTTGCAGGTGATCGGGCAGGGGATGAGCAACCGTGAGATCGCGTCTCGGCTGTTCATCAGCGAGAACACCGTCAAGAACCACGTGCACAACATCCTCGACAAGTTGAAGTTGAGTTCGCGGACCGAGGCCGCGTTGCTGGCGGTGCGGGGTCGCTGGCCTGAGCGGTCCGACCGGCCTGACCGGTCCGAACGGTCCGAAAGGCATTGATGAGGGAGGTCCTGAGCCTGGCGCAGGCTCGGCGGATCGCGCTGGACGCGCAGGGTTTCGGTCGTCGGTTCGTCCCGCGTGGAGCGGTGACACGGGCCCACCTGGCCCGGGTGGTGCACCGCCTCGGGGTGGTGCAGATCGACAGCGTCAACGTCGTCACTCGCAGCCACTACCTGCCGTTCTACTCCCGGCTCGGGGCCTACGACCCGGCTGTGCTCGACCGGTTGCGGGACGGGCCGCGTCGTCAGGTCGTCGAATATTGGGCCCATGAGGCCTCGCTGGTGCCGCTTGACGTGTGGCCGCTGCTCGGGTTTCGGATGCGGCGCTCCGAGGAGTCGTGGGGGAGCATGCAGCGCGTCGTCGCGGAACATCCAGGCGTGGTCGAGGCCGTGGCCGAGGAGGTCGCCCTGCGCGGTCCGGTCACGGCTCGGGCGCTGGAAGCACGCCTCGGTGACGGGGCCCGCCGTACCGACCACTGGGGATGGAACTGGAGCGCGGTCAAGGCCTCGCTGGAGCACCTCTTCTGGACAGGGCGGGCGACCAGTGCCGGTCGCACGGCGCAGTTCGAGCGCCTCTACGCCGCACCGGAGTCCGTCCTTCCGTCCGAGATCCTCGACCGCGGCCCGTACGGGTCACGTCCCGTCCCCGACGCGGAGGCGTTCCGCTCCCTGATCGATCTGGCCGGGCGGGCGCTCGGCGTCGGCACCGAGCAGTGCCTTCGCGACTATCACCGCCTCTCGCCTGCGCAGGCGCGCCCGGCCGTGGTCCAGCTCGTCGAGGAAGGGGTGCTGACCCCGGTCCGCATCGAGGGCTGGAAGCGACCCGCCTACCTGCATGCCGACGCACGGCTGCCCGCCCGGAGACCGGAGGCGCGCGCCCTGCTCAGTCCTTTCGACTCGCTCATCTGGCAGCGCGACCGCACGCGCGCGCTCTTCGGGTTCGACTACCGCCTCGAGATCTACGTCCCCGCTCCGCAGCGGGTCCACGGCTACTACGTCCTGCCCTTTCTCCTCGACGAGGCCCTCGTCGCTCGCGTCGACCTCAAGGCCGACCGGCGTGCCGGGGTGTTGCGTGCTGTCGCCGTGCACTGGGAGTCGGGTGCTCGCCACGGGCGCCGTGGCGACGCTCTCGACGCGCTGCACGACGAACTCGCCACGCTCGCCGGGTTTCTCGGACTCGACGAGGTCGACCTGCCGCAGTGATCCCCTGCCCTGCGCCGGTGGCCCCCGGCGCTGCTCGGGCGGCTCCGGTGCCGTCGGGCATGCCCCGACACGCGCGGGCGGGGCAGCCGCATGACAGGCTGGGGACATGAGCGACGTACAGGTGACGAAGAACGACGACGCCGGCCGATACGAGGCGCACCTCGACGGAGAACTCGCCGGATTCGCGGAGTTCCGCCTCGGCGAGGGCACCGTGGAGTTTCCGCACACGGTGACCGAGCCGGAGTTCGGTGGGCGCGGCGTGGCCTCCGCACTGGCCCGCACCAGCCTCGACGACGCACGTGAGCAGGGGCGACGGGTCATCCCGTCGTGCTCCTTCTACGCGGGGTGGATCGACAAGCACCCCGACTACCAGGATCTCCTCGCCGGCTGACCGGCCCGCATCCAGGGCCGTCCTCCGCCGTCGGAGCGACTCGAGCGAGTGTGTCCGGACGGCGGCCGGGCGGCCCGCGAGGGCGGCGATCGCCGCCCAATCCCGTCTCTGCTCAACCCCACTCAGTGGCAGGTCGTGGGCGTGGCGTGTCTCAGACGTGTCCGGCGTCGGGGCTGCCAGCGTTTACGCTGGATGGACCACCGAGTACGGCGCCGGCCAGATCATCCCGAGGTCTGGCGCTGTTCACATGCGCAAGGAGTCGAGCTGTGCCGAAGATCGTCGACCGAATCCTGCGTGCCGGAGAAGGGCGTGTGGTCAAGCGCCTCGAAGGCATCGCGGCCCAGGTCAACGCCATCGAAGAGGACTTCGTCAAGCTCACCGATGCAGAACTGCGCGGCGAGACCGACGTCTTCAAACGGCGCATCGCCGACGGCGAGTCCCTCGACGCGATCCTCCCCGAGGCGTTCGCGGCCGTGCGTGAGGCGAGCCGGCGCACACTCGGCAAGCGCCACTTCGACGTGCAGATCATGGGTGGGGCGGCCCTGCACCAGGGCAACGTCGCCGAGATGAAGACCGGTGAGGGCAAGACCCTGGTCGCCACCCTCCCGAGCTACCTGAACGCCCTCTCGGGCAAGGGTGTTCACGTCATCACGGTCAACGACTACCTCGCCGAGTACCAGTCCGAGCTCATGGGTCGCGTGCACCGCATGCTCGGCATCGAAACCGGCTGCATCCTGGCCCACATGACGCCCGCGCAGCGCCGGGTGGAGTACGGCAAAGACATCACGTACGGCACCAACAACGAGTTCGGCTTCGACTACCTGCGCGACAACATGGCGTGGCAGACCGCCGACCTCGTGCAGCGCGGCCACAACTTCTGCATCGTCGACGAGGTCGACTCGATCCTCATCGACGAGGCCCGCACCCCGCTCATCATCTCGGGCCCGGCCGACGCCGCGACCAAGTGGTACACCCAGTTCGCGCGCCTCGTGCGTCACCTCGAGCGAGGCACCCCGGCCGACCGCATGCGTGGCATCGAGTCCACCGGTGACTACGAGGTCGATGAGAAGAAGAAGACCGTCGGCATCCTCGAGCCCGGCATCGCGAAGATCGAAGACCTGCTGGGCATCGACAACCTCTACGAGGCTGCCAACACCCCCTTGATCGGGTACCTCAACAACGCGATCAAGGCCAAGGAGCTGTTCCACCGCGACAAGGACTACGTCGTCATCGACGGCGAGATCCTCATCGTCGACGAGCACACCGGCCGCATCCTGCGGGGCCGTCGCTACAACGAGGGCATGCACCAGGCCATCGAGGCCAAGGAGGGGGTGGAGATCCAGAACGAGAACCAGACCCTCGCGACGATCACCCTCCAGAACTACTTCCGTCTTTACGAGAAGCTCTCCGGCATGACGGGTACGGCGCAGACCGAGGCGGCCGAACTTCACCAGATTTACAAGGTGGGCGTCGTCCAGATCCGCACCAACCGCGAGATGATCCGCAAGGACCGCTCCGACCTCGTGTACCGCACCGAGGTGGCCAAGTTCGACGCGGTCGTCGAAGACATCGCCGAGCGTCACGCCACCGGTCAGCCCGTCCTCGTCGGAACGACGAGCGTCGAGAAGAGCGAGTACCTGAGCACCCGTCTCGAGGAGCGCGGGGTGCCGCACGCGGTGCTCAACGCCAAACACCACGAGCGTGAGGCTGCGATCGTCGCGGACGCCGGCCGCAAGGGTGCCGTCACCGTGGCCACCAACATGGCGGGTCGAGGCACCGACATCATGCTCGGTGGCAACCCCGAGTTCCGCGCTGTCGCAGCCCTGAAGAACCGCGGACTCTCCCCGGAGGAGACCCCCGAGGAGTACGAGGCGGCCTGGGACGAGGCGCTGGCTCAGGCCGAGCGCGAGGTGGCGACCGAGCACGACGAGGTCAAGGAGCTGGGCGGTCTCTACGTGCTCGGTACCGAGCGCCACGAGTCTCGCCGTATCGACAACCAGCTGCGCGGACGATCCGGTCGTCAGGGTGACCCGGGCGAGTCCCGCTTCTATCTGTCGTTGCAGGACGAGCTGATGTCGCGCTTCAACGCCGGCGCCGTCGACCGCCTCATGTCCACGGCCGGTGACGACTCCATCCCGATCGAGCACTCGATGGTGACGCGCGCGATCCAGAGCGCGCAGACTCAGGTCGAGGGCCGCAACTTCGAGATCCGCAAGAACGTGCTCAAGTACGACGACGTGCTCAACACGCAGCGCAAGGTCATCTACGAACAGCGCCGCCGGGTCCTCGAGGGGGAGGACCTCACCGAGCAGGTGCGCCACTTCCTCACCGACGTGGTCGAGGGGTACGTCACCGCTGCCACCGCCGACGGGTTCTCGGAGGACTGGGACCTCGAGAAGCTCTGGGCGGCGTGCGGCACCTTGTACCCGATGGGCGTCACGCTGGACGAGGTCGTCGACTCCGCCGGAGGTCTCTCGGGCATCGACGCGCAGGTCCTGCGGGACGAGCTGCTGAGCGACGCCCACCGTGCGCTCGACGCCCGCGAGGAGGAGCTCGGCCCGCGTGCGCTGCGCGAGGTGGAGCGCCGCGTCGTCCTGTCGGTCCTCGACCGGCAGTGGCGCGAGCACCTGTACGAGATGGACTACCTCCAGGAGGGCATCGGTCTGCGCGCGATGGCCCAGCGCGACCCGGTGGTCGAGTACAGCCGCGAGGGCTACCAGATGTTCAACGCGATGCTCGACAGCATCAAGGAGGAGTCGGTCGGCTACGTCTTCAACGTGGACGTGCAGATCGACGAGGGCCAGTTGCCGCCCGAGTCCGAGGGTGAAGACCCCGGCGTTGCGGTCCGTGGTGGTGGACTCGTCGGCCCCCGCAAGGAGCGACTGCACTACTCGGCACCGGGTGAGGACGGCTCGGTCGAGCAGCACGACGACGACTCGCAGGTCGATCGCCGGGCACGTCGAGCGGCCAAGCGCGCCCAGCGCAAGAAGGGCCGCTGAGCCTCAGCCGACCTCGCAGGCGGTGACGAGCCATCGGCCGTCGAAGCCTTCGAGTCGCAACGCCATGACGCGCACCCGTTGGTGATCGTCGAGGACGACCGCTGCCTCGACGACACCGGCGTCCTCTCCGGGCAGGGACACGGCATCGACGCGCACGCGCCGTAGCCGGATCGGCCTGCGGGTGGGCCGGCCACGGCGTGCCGAGCGACCCGTTCGGCGCACGACTCCGTCATACACGTCGGGACTGAGCCACCGCATGACCTGGGTGACGGGTCGGGCGCCGGTAGCCGCCTCGTAGAGGGCGAGGCCCACCTGTTCCAGCCACAGACGGGCATCGGGCAGGTCTTGGAGGGCGGTGCACATGGGGCCGAAGTCGTCGACGAGGCGGAGCGTCGGGCGGCTCTCGTGGGCGCGGTGTTGTCCGAGTCGATTCGAGTCGGAGGGTGATGCCTTCGCCGCGAGGCGGCGGACGCTGATGTCGGCTGGGCAGGATTGGACGGCGATCGACATGGGAGCTCCTCGGAGGCGCTCGGCATAGGGGAGGATCTGAGCGCTGCTTGTGTCAAGTATGCGACGGTGGGTTCACCCACACGTCACCGTCGTCCACGCACCCTGTGAGCAGCGACGCAGTCGAGTTGGCGCCGCGTGGAGGGCGTGCGGGGGGAGTGGGCGTGACACGATGACGACGTGCCCGATCGACTGAGTCCGCTGGACGCTTCCTTCCTCTACCTCGAGGAGCCGACGACGGCCATGCACGTCGGCTCGGTGATGATCCTCGACGGCGGCCGTGAGCGGCCTACCGGTCGCGGACGCTCTCGCCGACCACGCTCGCGTGCTCTCGACTACGACACGGTGGTGGCACTGGTGGCCGACCGGATCGGGGAGAACTCGCGCTACCGGCAACGCGTTCGTGAGCTGCCCGGGCGGATCTCCACCCCGGTGTGGGTCGACGACGTCGACTTCGACATCACCTATCACGTGCGCCGATCGGCCCTTCCCGCACCAGGACTCGACGAACAACTCGCGGAGTTCGTCGCGCGCATCCAGAGCCGGCCGCTGGATCGGCAGCACCCGCTCTGGGAGATCTACGTCGTGGAGGGGCTCTCCGGCGGACGCACCGCGATCGTCACCAAGACCCACCAGGCCCTCGTCGACGGCGTCACCGCAGTCGACATCGGTCATCTCCTGCTCGATCCGGAGCCCGTGGTCGCCATCCTCCGCAGGTCGGAATGGACCCCGCGCCCCGAGCCCAGCGACCTCGAACTCGTGACGAGTGCGCTCACCGACATCGTCCGACGGCCGTTGAGCCTGGTCGACCGTGTACGTGGGGGCATGTTCGGCAACGCCGGTGACGTGGCCCAGCGCACGCTCGACGGTGCCGGCGGCCTGGTCACGCAGGTGGCGCGCACCGCGGCGAGCCCGGCCCCCTCGACGGCGCTCAACACGCGGGTGAGGGCACCACGTCGCTACACGATGCTAGCCACCTCGTTGGACGACTACCGCGAGGTTCGCGAGGCCATGGCCGGGGCGTCGAGGCCGGTCGACGTGAGCATCACCGACGTCGCCCTCACCGTGGTGACCGGTGGGTTGCGCACCTGGCTGCAGTCCCGCGGGGAGCCGGTCCACTCCGCGACGACGGTGCGGGCCATGGTGCCCGTCAGCGTCGCCGAGGGCGGTTCACGCGGCGAATCGAGCACGGCCGACGTGTCCTCCAGCCAGGTCGTCGCGTGTTTCGTCGACCTGCCCGTCGGCGAGCCGAGTAGCCGGTTGCGACTGGAACGCATCGCCTACCAGACCCGACACCAGGCCCGCAGCTCGCACGCCGTCTCGGCCGGGGCGATCGCCGGCATCGGTGGGTTCGCGCCCTCGACCCTGCACCACCTCGGGGCGCGGGTCGCCAACGTGATGTCGCGCCGGGTCTTCAACCTCGTCGTGACCAATGTGCCGGGGCCGCAGCGCCCGTTGTACGTCGGCGGCGCCCGAATGGTGGCCACCTACCCGGTCATGCCTCTGACGGTGGGCCACACCCTGGCCGTGGGGCTGACCTCCTATGACGGAGAGGTCTACATCGGCCTCAATGCCGACCGGTCCGCCATGGCGGACCTCGACATCCTCGCTGACGGGCTCATCGACTCCCTCGAGGAGATCCGTACGTCGCTCGGTCTCGACGGAAAGGTGATCTGAGAATGCGGGTCTATCTGGCAGCCGGCGTGGCGGGCGTGAACGCCCTCGCCGAGAAGGGGGCCGTGAGCGCGCCGGCGTTCGCGGTGTCGGCGGCGATGCGTCGGGCCGAGCCCACCGTCGACGAGGACGACCTCGAATACGAGGCGGCGCTCCTGGCCGAGGAGGTGCAACGAGCAGCCGGCGAGCGGGTCGTCGTCATCGCCGCGGACGTGCTCGACGCGACCGAACCCGCCGAGGACGGCGCGGTGGAGATCGCCTCGGTGCCGCGCTCTCGCGTCGTGTCGCTGCACGTGGCCGAGGACGGCGCCGACGAGGACGAAGAACTGCTCTGGTTCGACGTCACCGAACTCGATCAGGTGCGCGCCTACCTCGAAGGGTGACGCTTCGGATTCAGGAGCGGTGCTCGCCCAACCACGCTGCGCCGGTGCGGTGCTCCGCCTTGAGAGCAGATGTGATGAGCGGCGTGGCCGCAGCCGCGATCTTGCCCCCGACGAGCGGAATCGAACACGTGACATCGGCCGTGACGATCTGATCGGTGGCGGTGTTGGTGGGCACCAACCGGATCTCGCCGGTCCCGGAGACGGGCACCCCGGCGATGTCGAGGGTGGTGCGTCCGGTGCGGGAGCCGTCCGCGGCGATCGGCGACCACTGCGTCACCTGGGTGACCCGCACCGATGCGCCGATCATGCGGCGGATCGTCTCGGGTGCCTGATCGGTGGGCAGGACGCGGCGCGTGGTGACCGTGTGTGAGTCCTCGCCGGTGGGGGAGACCTCGACCTCGTGCTCCAGCGCGAGAGTCGCCTCCATCACCCGGGTCTGGAACTCGGGGTCGGTCACCATCGCGTACACGGTGCCCGCAGGAGCGTCGTAGGGGAACGTCTCACGCAGCGTCATGGCAACACCGTATCCGTGGCGGACCGCTCCTCGATGCGGGCGAGCGCAGAGCGCAGCGCCGTGTGGGCGAACGGCTGCCCCGAGCGCGGCGGACGCGGATCGCGCAGGGCCACCGCGAACTGGGAGAGCGCCTCGGCGAGAGCCTCCAGATCGTCTGCCAAGGCGATGATCTTGCGCTCGCGACCGACGGTGCCCATGTCACCGTCGGCGTCATGCTCGACGGCCTGGCGCAGACGTACGGCACCCACTCGGACCACCGAGGCGAGCGCAGCGCAGGATCCGGGATCTCCGTCGCGGTTCACGTGGCCCCGCCCGTCGACTCATCGACGGAGGTGTCCGCACAGGCGGCGTCGGCCGGGACATCCGTCTTCGGGCGGGTCAGCGCGGCCAACCGATCCTCGAACCGGTCGAGCACGTCGTCCAGAACCACCTGCACCCGGTCGTCGCCGACATCGGGGGTCGCGGCGCGCAGATCGGCCAGGATCGAGGCGGCGATGCCGTCGATCGAGGATGCGGGCCCCCCAGGGCACGAGACGCTCACGGCTCCAGGGTACGGCGTGTCGTGGGAGTGGACAGAGGCGGTTTGGCCGAACCCCCGGCAGGACGTGGGGCGGGCTCCTAGCATCGAAAGTGCCCGGCCAAAGAGGTCCGGTGCGCGAGGTGAAGGGGAATGGGCGATGGCCACGTCGTTGGAGGAGTCCCGGGCACAACTGCTGTCCACGGCAGCCAAGAGCGTCAAGCGAAGCGCGGGTGAGTCCGCCGAGCTGCTTCTCGACCGCTATTACCGGCACATGCTGACCGAGGATCTGCTGGCCCGTAGGCCGGAGGACCTCGTCGGTGCCGCGGTGTCGCACCGCGGCGTGGCGCAGGAGCGCCCGGTCGGTAAGCCCAAGGTGCGGGTCTTCACGCCGTCCGTGGAGCAGGAGGGCTGGTCGACGGGCAACACCGTCATCGAGATCGTCACCGACGACATGCCCTTCCTCGTGGACTCCGTCTCGGCCGAACTCGCCCAGCGCGAGCGGGTGCTGCACCTGCTCGTCCACCCGCAGATGGTCGTGCGCCGCGACGCGGCCGGCTCGCTGCAGGAGGTGCTCGACGTCGACGTCGACGAGGTGGGTGACGAGTTCGGTGTCGTCGCCGAATCGTGGATGCACCTGCAGATCGGCCGCGAGAGCGACCCGGCCGAGCGCGAGGCGCTGGCCGCGGCGTTGCTCGAGATCCTTGAGGACGTGCGCGTCTCCGTCGAGGACTGGCCCAAGATGTCCGAGCGGGCGAGCGCCGTGGCCGCCGAGCTGCGCGATCAGCCTCCGGCAGGCATCGATGCCAGCCGTGTCGACCAGGTCAAGGGCCTGCTGGAGTGGATGGCCGCCGGTCAGTTCACGTTCCTGGGTTATCGCCAGTACGAGCTCGTCACGCACGACGGCCACCCCGCGCAGGTGCCGGTGGCGGGGACGGGCCTCGGTCTGCTCCGCTCCGACGGACCCCACGCGGCGGCCGACGGGGTCGAGGGCGCCGACGAGATCAGCCGTCTGCCCGAGGGGCCCGTGGCCGACAAGGCGTCCGAGCGCACCCTCGAGGTCATCACGAAGGCCAACTCGCGCAGCACTGTGCACCGTTCGGCGTTCCTCGACTACGTCGGCATCAAGACGTTCGACGCCGAGGGGGAGGTCACCGGCGAGCACCGCTTCCTCGGCCTCTTCACCGCCAGTGCGTACACGTGGTCGGTCCAGACCATCCCGTACGTCTCGGAGAAGGTCGCCGGCGTGCTCGCCCGCAGCGGCTTTTCGCCCGACTCTCACCTGGGCAAGGACCTGCTCGGCGTGCTCGAGACCTTTCCCCGCGACGAGCTGTTCCAGGCCGACGTCGACACCCTGACCGACATTACGGTCGCCGTCGTCCACCTGCGGGAGCAGCGGCGCACCCGCCTGTTCCTGCGCAAGGACGACTACAACCGGTTCATGTCGTGCCTGGTCTATATTCCGCGCGACCGGTACACCACACCCGTGCGCCTGCGCATGGAGTCCGTGCTCAAGGACGCCTTCCACGGCGCCGAGGTCGAGTACACGACCCGCGTCTCCGAATCGCACCTCGCCCGACTCCACTTCGTCGTTCGGGTCGCGCCCGGGCAGGAGCTGCCCGACGTCGACGTCGACGAGCTGCAGCGCCGCCTGGTCGAGACCACGCGCTCCTGGGACGAGGACCTGGCCGACTCGGCCCGTCAGGAGAACGGTGAGGAGCACGCCGGACGCCTCATCTCGACGTACCGCCAAGGGTTCCCCGAGGGCTACAAGGCCGACTTCAGCCCGCGCGTGGCGGTCGCCGACCTCGCCCACCTCGAGCAGTTGACCGAGGACGGCCAGTTCCGGCTCAACCTCTACCACCCCGCCTCCGCCCCCCAGGGCGAGCGCCGCCTCAAGCTGTACCGCCGCGGCAGCCTCACCCTGAGCAACGTGCTGCCGGTCTTCGCCGACATGGGTCTGGAGGTCACCGACGAGCGCCCCTACGAGGTGCGCGACTCCACGGGCGCCGTCTTCCACATCTACGACTTCGGTCTGCGTGCCTCCTCCGAGGCGGCCTGGACCCAGGGCACCGATGGTGTGCGCACCGCGTTCCAGGAGGCGTTCGAGGCCGTGTGGACCGGGCTGGCCGAGAGCGACGGGTTCAACGCCCTCGTGCTCAGCGCCGGGCTCACGTGGCGTCAGGTCGTCATCCTGCGCACGGTGGCCAAGTACCTGCGCCAGGCGGGCACGACGTTCAGCCACAAGTACATCGAGGACACGATGCGCACCAACGCGCACATTGCGTGCCTGTTGGTGCAGTTCTTCGAGGCCCGGTTCGATCCGGAACTCTCCCAGGGAGGCGAGGCGGCCGACGGTGACTCCGCACGCGAGGCGGCTCAGCGCGAGATCGAGGCCGCGATCAACGAGGCCCTCGAAGATGTCGCCAGCCTCGACGAGGACCGCATCGTGCGTTCCTTCCTCGACGTGCTCCGCGGTGCTCTGCGCACGAACTTCTACCAGCGCCTTCCGGGCACGAACGGCGGCATGACGTTCAAGCAGACCGTCTGTCTCAAGCTCGACCCCCGCTCCATCCCGTGGCTGCCCGAACCCCGCCCGATGTTCGAGATCTGGGTCTACGGGCCCCGCGTCGAGGGCGTGCACCTGCGGTTCGGCAAGGTGGCCCGTGGTGGTCTGCGCTGGAGCGACCGTCGTGAGGACTTCCGCACCGAGGTGCTCGGCCTGGTCAAGGCGCAGATGGTCAAGAACGCCGTCATCGTGCCCACCGGCAGCAAGGGCGGCTTCGTCGCCAAGCAGCTGCCCGACCCGAGCGACCGCGACGCCTGGCTCGCCGAGGGCATCGAGGCGTACAAGCTGTTCATCAGCAGCCTGCTCGACGCGACCGACAACCTCGTCAAGGGTGAGGTCGTCCCGCCGGAGCGCGTGGTGCGCCACGACCCCGACGACACCTACCTGGTGGTCGCGGCCGACAAGGGCACGGCCAAGTTCTCCGACATCGCCAACGGCGTGGCGCAGTCGTACGGGTTCTGGCTCGACGACGCCTTCGCCTCCGGCGGCAGCGCCGGCTACGACCACAAGGGCATGGGCATCACGGCCCGCGGCGCCTGGGAGTCGGTCAAGCGCCACTTCCGTGAGCTGGGCCACGACACGCAGACGGAGGACTTCACCGTCGTCGGCGTCGGCGACATGAGCGGCGACGTGTTCGGCAACGGCATGCTGCTCTCCGAGCACATCCGGCTCGTGGCCGCGTTCGACCACCGGCACATCTTCGTCGACCCCACTCCCGACGCGGCGACCGGTTACGCCGAGCGGCGTCGCCTGTTCGACCTCCCGCGTTCCTCGTGGGCCGACTACGACGAGTCGCTGATCAGCGCCGGTGGCGGCGTGTTCCCGCGTTCGGCCAAGTCGATCCCCGTCAGCGCCGAGATGCGCACCGCCCTCAGCCTCCCGGCCGACGCGGAGCGGATGACGCCGAACGAGCTCATGCAGGCGATCCTCCTGTCCGAGGTCGACCTGCTGTGGAACGGTGGCATCGGCACCTACATCAAGTCGGAGATCGAGAACAACTCCCAGATCGGTGACCGCGCCAACGACGCCATCCGCGTCAACGGCGGCGACCTCCGGGTCAAGGTCGTCGGCGAGGGCGGCAACCTCGGCGCCAGCCAGCTCGGACGCATCGAGGCCGCGCTGCGGGGCATCCGGATCAACACGGACGCCATCGACAACTCCGCGGGTGTCGACACCTCCGACCACGAGGTCAACATCAAGATCCTCCTCACCGGTCTCATGCGGGACGACGACCTGACGCTCAAGCAGCGCAACGAACTGCTGAGCTCGATGACCGACGACGTCGCCGTCAAGGTGCTGCGCGACAACTACGAGCAGAACGTCCTGCTCGGCAACGCCCGCCGCCAGGAGTACCAGATGGTCGGCGTGCACCAGCGTTTCATGAACTGGCTCACCGAGCGGGGCGAGCTGGACCGTGACCTGGAGTTCCTCCCCAGCGATGCCCGCATCGAAGGGCGCGTGGCGGAGGGACGTGGCCTGACGTCGCCGGAGTTCTCGGTGCTGGTGGCCTACGCCAAGTTGGCGCTCAAGGCCGACCTGATGGACAGCAACCTGCCCGACGAGCCGTGGTTTGCCCGCACCCTGGCCGAGTACTTCCCGGAGCCCATCCAGGAGCGCTTCGGCGACAAGCTCGCGGCGCACCCGCTGCACCGCGAGATCATCGTCAACTCCGTGGCCAACTCCATCGTCAACCGGGGCGGGATCACATTCGTCTACCGGGCGATGGAGGAGACCAGCGCGACGATCGACGAGATTGCACGGGCGTTCGTCATCGCTCGCGAAGTCTTCGACCTGCGTGGGTTCGTGGAGCAGGTCGAAGCGTTGGACAACGTGGTCTCCACGGACGCCCAGACGGCTCTGTACCTCGAGTTCCGTCGCCTGATGGACCGGTCAGTGCGCTGGTTCCTGCAGAACCGTCCCTCCCCGCTGGACGTCGGCAGCGAGATCTCCCGCTTCCGGGGAGCGATCGAGCAGCTCGGTGGGTCGATGCAGGATCTCCTTCGCGGCACCGAACGTGAGCGGATGGCTCGGGAGGCCCAGCGGTACGTCGAGCAGGGCGTGCCCGAGGATCTCGCGGCCACGACGGCGTCACTCCTCGACCGGTTCAGCCTGCTCGACATCGTCGAGCTGGCAGCCGAGCAGTCGACCCCTGTCGAGCAGATCGCGCCGCTGTACTTCGCGACGTCCGAGCGCCTCGACATCGACGTCATGCTCTACCGCGTCGGTCAGCTCCCGCACGAGGACCGCTGGGACGCCTTGGCTCGCAGCGCGATGCGGGACGACCTGTACGCCGTCCTCGAGGGACTGACCCGGGTCGTGCACGAGTCGACCGATCCCGAGGCCGACCCGATGACGCGTCTCGACCAGTGGTGCGCAGCCAACGCGATGGCGCTCGAGCGGGGCGCTGCCTCCCTCGCCGACATCGCCGTACTGGAGAAGCCCGGTGTCGCGCCTCTCTCGGTGGCACTGCGCACTCTGCGTGGCCTCGTACGGGCAGGAAGCGCCAGCAACTGAGCCGGTAGTGCCGACCGTTCGGTCGAACGCAGCGACCCGCCCCTGCCGACAAGCAGGGTCGGGTCGCTGCCGTTCTGGTCGCTACCCTGAGTGGCATGCCGTCGTTGAGCAGCGCCCTCGAGCGGATCGGGATGCCCGGGCCGGATGCCGAGTGGTTGCACCTGTTGGTCGCCGATTGGCAGTTGATCTCCGATCTGTCGTTCGCCGACCTCGTCCTCTGGGTCCGCGCGGACGTCGAGGACGTGTCCACCTGGACGTGTGTGACCCACGTGCGGCCCAACACCGGCCCCCTGGTGTTCTACGACGACATGGTGGGAGCCGTCGCCGACGCAGCCCGTAAGCAGTTGCTCGTCACGTGTCTGGTCGGGCAGCGCATCGTCACCTCCGAGCGGGCTCACTGGCAGGACGACCTTCCCCTACGGGAGGAGGCGGTGCCCGTGATGCGCGACGGGCGGGTGCTCGCGGTGATGACCCGCCACAGCAGCCTGGCCTCGATGCGCACCCCCAGCCGGCTGGAGATCACCTACCGTGCGACGGCCGACGTCCTTCTCGGCATGGTCGCCTCGGGCCACTTTCCACGCCTGGGCTCGCGCCTCGGCCACCGGTCGGGGACACCGCGCGTCGGGGACGGCATCGTCCGCATCGACGTCGACGGCATCATCACCTACGCCAGCCCCAACGCGACCTCGGCGTTGCACCGGCTCGGGCAACGGGGGCGGGTCGTGGGGGAGTACCTCAGCGAGGTCGTCACCGAGTACCTCGACGACCACTCGGTGGTCGAGGAGTCGCTGCCGCTCGTGCTCATGGGCAAGGCCACGATGAGTACCGAGGTCGAAGGCGCCGACGCGAGCCTCACCTTGCGCTCGATCCCCCTCTCGGAAGGCGGTTCGCGCATCGGTGCGCTGATCATCGTCCGCGACGTCAGCGAGATCCGCAGGCGCGAGCGTGAGCTGCTCACCAAAGAGGCGACGATCCGCGAGATCCACCACCGCGTCAAGAACAACCTGCAGACCGTCGCGGCTCTGCTGCGGCTTCAGTCGCGGCGCGTCACCGACGACCTGGCTCGGGACGCGCTCAAGGAGGCCGAGCGGCGCATCGGCACCATCGCCCTCGTCCACGAGACGTTGAGCCGCACCATCGACGAGGCCGTCGACTTCGACGAGATCGTCTCGCGCGCCTTCACCTCGCTCGTGGAGGTCGCAGGCCAGGGCAAGGCGGCCGAATGGCAGTTGGAGGGAAGTTTCGGCATGGTCGCAGCCGAGGACGCCAACGCGCTGGCGATGGTCGTCACCGAGCTGGTGCACAACGCCGTCGAGCACGGACTCCCGGCGACGGAGGGTGGGCTGGTCCGGTTGCGGGCCACCCGGCGGCGGGACGGGGAGGGACAACGACTGGTCGTCGACCTCGAAGACAACGGGGAGGGTCTACCCGAAGGATTCCGCCCCGGTCGATCGGGGTTGGGGACGCAGATCGTCACCGCTCTGGTCTCGGACCTGCGGGGCACCATCACCTGGCACCCCCGCGAGGGGGGCGGCACCCGTGTCACGTTCGACGCGCGGCTGCGACCCATCGCCTTGGATCGTCAGCGCGGCTTGGGGCAACGGCCCTGGGACGACGAGTGACCGGCCCCCAGCGGGGAACCGGTCATCGACGTACGTGAAGCTTCGGTCAGCCTGCGCGGCGGGCGCGGGCGTTACGACGCTTGAGCGCGCGGCGCTCGTCCTCGGAGAGGCCGCCCCACACGCCGGCGTCCTGGCCCGACTCCAGCGCCCACTTGAGGCAGGTGTCCTGAACCTCGCAGCGCCGGCAGACGGCCTTGGCCTCTTCGATCTGCATGAGAGCGGGGCCGGTGTTGCCGATGGGGAAGAAGAGTTCAGGGTCCTCGTCCAAGCACGCAGCGCGATTGCGCCAGTCCATGCGGATGCTCCTTGCCTAGCGGCGAGCCGGTGAATCCGGATCGCTCAGGTGTTCCAGCCGGATGGCAGGAACGCGGTGACGTCGATACCTCGCAGGAGGCCGACATCTGACGTTGTGGTGACACAGACGCGGGGAGCCGATGGCTCGATGAAAGCCGCTCGACCCCCCGTCGGGCACACACGAACAACGCGAAGCCGTTCGTGGTTTGTTCCAACAAGCGTCACAGACTTGAGCAAGCCGCACAAGAGGAATCGGGGATTTTGCGCACAAGCGCAAAAGTGACCTTTGTCACGCAGCGGGGCGCACAGCCATCCTACTCCATGGCATTCACTGTGCGAGACCACCCACAGGGCGTCGAGCGGGGGTTGCCTGTCCTGGTCGCGGCGGGGCGGCTCTCGAATGTGCTGGATGTTCGTCCAGGTCGGCGGTGTGAACGGTGGTCGATCGGGGGGATGTTCACTTCTGCTGTGCCTCAAAGAGATCCTGTCACGCATTGACATTCCCGCTCGGCGAATCCACTGCCTCGAGGTGACTCGTCCGTATCGCGGTCCAGGTGGTGCGCGGCCGGCAACTTGCCCCTACGTTTACCTACGTTCACGTAAGTTACGCTCGCGGAGGTTAATCGTGGTCACTGCCGAAGCACCGATGATCATCCAAGGTGGGATGGGCGTCGCCGTGTCCTCCTGGCTCCTGGCCAAAGAGGTGTCTCGTGCCGGTGGTCTCGGCGTCGTCTCGGGTACCGCCCTCGACGCCGTCCTCGCGCGCGAACTGCAGGACGGCGATGTCGAGGGGCATCGACGCCGCGCGCTGGCGGCCTTTCCGGATGCGGAGATGGCGCAGCGTTGCCTCGACCGGTACTTCCGGCCGGAGGGACGCCAGGGACGCCCGTACCGCCCCAATCCCACGCTGACGGTCACCCCGAGCGCAGCCGCCGCCGAGATGAGCATCCTCGGCAACTTCACCGAGGTGTGGCTCGCCAAGGAGGGTCACGACGGCCCGATCGGCATCAACTTTCTCGAAAAGATCCAGATGGGCACGCCCACGGCGGCGCTCGGCGCGATGATCGCCGACGTCGATCACGTGCTCATGGGTGCAGGTATCCCGCGTGAGATCCCGCGGCTGCTGCGCGATCTGGAAGCCGGACGCCCAGGTGGCGTGACGATCGACGTGGCCGGCGCGACCACCCGCCACGTGAGCACGGTGGACCCGGTGGCGCTCCTGGGCGCTCACCTGCCCACCCTGCGTCGGCCGCAGTTCTTCGCCATCGTCTCGCTGCACTCGCTGGCCACGTACCTGTTCCGCGACCCCGACATCCGCCCCGACGGATTCGTCGTCGAGGGCCCGCCCGCCGGTGGCCACTCCGCTCCGCCACGGGGCCGTATGGTGCTCGACGAGCGCGGTGAGCCCGTCTACGGCGCGCGGGATCTGCCCGACCTGTCCGCCATCGCCAAACTCGGTCTGCCGTTCTGGCTCGCGGGCGCACACGGCACTCCCGAGGGCGTCGCGGCGGCGCTGGAGCAGGGCGCCGCCGGGGTCCAGGCGGGAACGGTGTTCGCCTTGTCGCAGGACTCGGGACTGTCCGAGGAGGTGCGCAGTTCGCTCCTCGCGGAGCTGACGCAGGACCGCCTCGAGGTGCGCAACGATCCGCGCGCCTCCCCGACGGGGTTCCCGTTCAAGATCGCGAACATCGACGGCACGATGAGCGAGGAGGAGACGTACGAGGCCCGACCGCGCCTCTGCGACCTCTCCTATCTGCGTAGTCCCTACGAGCGGGCCGACGGCACGCTCGGCTACCGCTGCGCCTCCGAGCCGGTGGACGCCTACCTCAAGAAGGGTGGCTCGCTCGAGGACACGGTCGGCCGGATGTGCCTGTGCAACGGGCTCATGGCCAACATCGGCCGGGGGCAGGAGCGCAAGGACGGCTACGTCGAACGGCCGGCCGTCACGCTCGGGCAGGACCTCGCCGGGGCGCGCATGCTGCTCGCCGAACACCCGCAGGGGTGGACCGCACGGGATGCCGTGAGCTGGCTGTGCCGCAACGTGCCGGTGCCTGCCGAGGTGTGAGGCCGTACACCTGTCCGTGGGGCGGGTGAACCCGAGTGCCGATGGAGGCTCAGCGGATCTCGACGCGGGCCCATTCCTCGTTGCGGTAGAAGCGGCGCACCTCTTCCCAGTACCCGGCGCGCAGGAACGACACCTTGAGGGTGCCGCTGTAGTCGTCACGCTGCGCCGTCCACAGGCCGTCGCCCTTGATGCCGAACGTCTCGACCGTGCCGTCGCGTCGCGTCACCCGCACCCCCATGGCGTGTCCTCCCCGCGTCCGTCGCCTTCAGGACGCTCCATACGGCACGGCGCTGCGATATCGCAGAGTTTCGGGCAGGTGGCGCGTACACCTCGAGTCAGCGGCGCGCACCTCCCTGTGGTCTGAGCCGGTCCTGTCGCGCGGAGCGGGGGTCGGATATCTTGAATGCATGGTGCGACCGAAGAAGAAGGAGCTGCCGCAACAGCTGCGCCCGCGCAGCCTCGCGCGTGCGTACGGCTGGTACGTGGCCGGATCGTTCGCGGCGCAGGTCGTCACAGCGGCAGGCGTCATCACGGTCGACGAGATCCGTAAGCGTCGCAACCCGCCGCCGTCGGGGTATCCCTCGGTCGAGCCCACGTCGGTCGAGATCGCGGACGCCCGCATCACGACGTTCACCTCCGGCAACGACGTGTACGACGCGATGATCGAGGCCATCGAGGGTGCGCAGCACACCGTCTACTTCGAGTCCTACATCTGGAAGAGCGACGACGTCGGTCGCCGGTTCAAGGACGCGCTGATCGCGGCCTCCAAGCGCGGGGTCGACGTGTACGTCATCTACGACGCCCTGGCCAACATGGTGGTGCCGCCGTCGTTCTACCACTTGCCCGACCCCATCCACGTGCTGCGCTTTCCGGTGTTCCGTTCGGCGATGATCACCAAGCCGGGCATCCGCAGCTTGGGCCGTGACCACCGCAAGATCCTCGTCGTCGACTCCCGGGTGGGGTTCGTCGGCGGCTACAACATCGGTCGCCTCTACGCCGACGAATGGCGCGACACGCACATCTGCGTGACCGGCCCGGCCGTGTGGGAGTTGGACAACGCGTTCGCGGACTTCTGGAACGAGTACCGCGGCAAGCACCTGCCCGCCCTGCCAGACCAAGGCGCTCTGGCGTGGGACGCCCGCATCGAAGCGGCACGGAATGCCCCCAGTCGCCTGCTCTTTCCGGTGCGGGGCATCTACCTCAAGGCCATCGACCGGGCCAGCAGGCGCATCTACATCACCCAGGCGTATTTCATCCCCGACGAGGAGATCCTCGACAGCCTGCTCGCCGCCGCGAGGCGGGGTGTCGACGTGCGGATCATCGTGCCCGAGTACAGCAATCACGTCGTCGCCGACTGGGTCGCGCGGAGCTTCTTCGAGCGGCTCCTGGCCGGTGGGGTACGCATCTGGCTGTACAGAGACGTGATGGTGCACGCCAAGACCGCCACGATCGACGGCCGGTGGAGCACAGTCGGCACCGCGAACATCGACCGCCTGTCGCTGACGGGCAACTACGAGGTCAACCTCGAGATCTACAGCGACGAGCAGGCCGCCGAGATGGAACGCATCTTCGAGATGGATCAGGCCCATTGCCGCGAGCTCACAGCGGAGGACTGGACGCGCCGCAGCCGATTCCGCCGCGTCGTGGAGCGGGTGTTGCGTCCGTTGCAGCCGCTGCTGTGACCGCCGCTGTGGCGATAGCGGGTCGTCGGCAGATCACTCGGCGGGGGTGAAGGCGCTCGCCCCGAGAACTCCCGCCCGCTCGCCGGGTAGACTCGGTCCTCGTGGCTACCGACTTCGCGCAGGAACTCAAGGACCTCAAGGCGACGATGACGTCCGTCCGTGAGGTCACCGACCTCGACGGGCTCCGCGCCCAGATCGCCGACCTCGAACAGCAGTCGGTCGCGCCCGACCTGTGGGACGACCAGGAGAATGCGCAGCGGGTCACGAGCCTCCTCTCCCGCGCCAACTCCGAGCTCGAGCGTGTCGAGGGCATGGACACCCGCATCGAGGACCTCGAGGCCCTCATCGAGATGGCGACGGAGGACGGCGGCGACGCCGAGACCCTCGCCGAGGCCGAGGCCGAACTGATCAAGGTGCGCAAGGCCGTGGGTGAGCTCGAGGTGCGCACGCTGCTGTCGGGGGAGTACGACCAGCGTGAGGCCGTCGTCACCATCCGCGCCGGCGCTGGTGGCGTCGATGCCGCCGACTTCGCCGAGATGCTCATGCGCATGTACCTGCGCTGGGCCGAGCGCCACGAGTACCCGACCAAGGTCATGGACACCTCCTACGCCGAAGAGGCGGGGCTCAAGTCCGCGACGTTCGAGGTCAACGTGCCGTACGCCTACGGCACGCTGTCGGTCGAGGCCGGCACCCACCGCCTCGTGCGCATCAGCCCCTTCGACAACCAGGGCCGTCGTCAGACGTCGTTCGCCGCCGTCGAGGTCATCCCGCTGATCGAGGGCACCGACAGCATCGAGATCCCCGAGAACGACCTCAAGGTCGATGTGTTCCGCTCGTCGGGCCCCGGTGGTCAGAGCGTCAACACGACCGACTCGGCGGTGCGCATGACGCACATCCCGACCGGCACCGTCGTGTCGATGCAGAACGAGAAGAGCCAGATCCAGAACCGCGCCGCCGCCCTGCGCGTCATGCAGTCCCGACTGCTGCTCATCAAGCGCGCAGAGGAGGCCGCCACCAAGAAGGAGATGGCCGGCGACGTCAAGGCGAGCTGGGGCGACCAGATGCGCTCCTACGTGCTGCACCCCTACCAGATGGTGAAGGACCTGCGCACCGAGTTCGAGGTCGGCAACACCTCCGCGGTGTTCGACGGCGACATCGACGGCTTCATGGAGGCCGGCATCCGCTGGAAGCTCGCGCAGCAGCGCGACGAGAACTGACACGCGTCACAGGCGAATTCACGATTCTCGGCAACCCCGCAGGCGATATCTGCGGGGTTGCTGGTGCAATGGGCAGGTGAGCGACTTTCTGCAACCCCGACTGCCCGACGAGCCGATCGACGCAGCTCTCATCGCCCTCGACATGGATGGGACCCTCGTCGACGGGGACGGACTCATCCCCGAGGCGTTCTGGCCGCTGGTCACGCGGTTCCGCGAGCAGGGCGCCGTGATCGTCGCGGCGAGTGGACGGCAGTACGCCACCCTGCACCACCTGTTCGGCGACCAGGCCTCGCAGATGGGATTCATCGCTGAGAACGGCACCCTCGTCGTGCTCGAGGACGAGGTGTTGGCGACCGACACGATGGCGCCGGAGATCGTCGCCGACATGCTCGCCACCGCCCGGGTAGCGGGGGAGTCGCGCAACCTCGGCGTCGTGCTGTGCGGCGTCCGTTCGGCGTACATCGAGCGCACCGATGCCGCGTTCCGCTCCGAGGTCGACATCTACTACCACGAGCTCGCCGAGGTCGAGGACCTCGGGGCGGTGGACGACGACGTGCTCAAGATCGCCGTGTACGACTTCGACGGCTCCGAGCAGGGCGCGGCGACGTTCTTCGAGCCGTACCGTGACACCCACCAGGTCGTCGTCTCCGGGCAGCACTGGGTCGATCTGATGAACGCAGGAGTGCACAAGGGCAGTGGCATCGACCTGCTGCGTGAGCGCCTCGGCCTGGGGCGCGATCAGTGCGTCGCGTTCGGGGACTACCTCAACGACCTCCAGATGCTCGAGGCCGTCGACCACTCCTACGCCATGGCCAATGCCCACCCCGACATCCTCGCCGTCGCCGCCTACATCGCCCCGGCCAACACCGAGCACGGCGTCGTCACCGCCCTCGAGCAGCTCCTGGCCTGATCTGCCGGATGCCCGATAGCGTTCGGCTATGGGACTTTCCAGCTACTTGGGTCTGACCGGAGGATTCGACGCCCAGAGTGAGGTGCGCAGGCTGAGGCGCGAGGTCGACCTGCTGAAGCAGCAGGTCGAGATGCTCGCGCGGGCCCAGCAGGTCGACCTCGGCCGTGTGCAGCCGCCGCTGCCGGTGTCCAAGGCTGTCATCGCTCTTCTCGCGCAGGGCAAGGACATTGCTGCGATCAAGGCGCATCGCGAGGAGACCGGACTCGGACTCGCCGAGGCCAAACAGGACATCGACGAGGCCAAGGCTCGCCGTCTGCGCTGACACGTCGGACAGCGAATCACCGCGGCCGACGAACAACGGTCGCGACGGAAGCGGTCGAAGTAGTCGCCGGGGCCGTCGTAGAAGATGCCCGAGATCGACTCGTGCCAACAAGCGAGTTCGACCCGTACCCGATGGGCGTCCAGCCGCATTCGGTGACTCCGGTTCGCGCCTCAGCAAGACGGTGTCACCTAGGCTGCGAAGAATTCACCAGCGAAGTCGACGTGAGCGGAGACATCATGACGGCAAACAGCATTGGGTTCGCCCTTCTGCTCCTCGGGCTCCTGCTCCTGGTGGGCAAGGGGATCAGGATCACCACGCCGTTCGTGCAACGCCTGTTTCTACCCAGCTCGATCATCGCCGGTTTTCTTGCGCTCGTGCTCGGTCCCGAAATCCTGGGAGCCGCCGCGTCCGCCTTCGGCGACGGCACCTTCGCCGAGGCTGGAGTCTTCACCCCCGAGATCCTCGGGGTCTGGCGCGCGCTGCCGGGATTGCTCATCAGCATCGTGTTCGCGACCCTCTTTCTCGGCGAGGATCTACCGCAGCCGCGTCGAGTGGCGCAGCTGGTAGGACCCCAGATGTCGCTCGGGGTCATCTTCGCGTCCGGCCAGTACGTCGTGGGTCTGGCTCTGGCCGTTGTCGTCCTCGTTCCCTTCTTCGCGGCGAACCCCATGACGGGGGCACTGATCGAAATGGGGTTCGAAGGTGGACACGGCACCGCAGCGGGCATGCGTGACTCCATGAGTCAACTGGGCTTTCCCGAAGGTGGTGACCTGGCGCTTGGTATCGCCACTGCGGGTGTTGTTGCCGGCATCGTCCTCGGCGTCGCATTCATCAACTGGGCGGTACGGACCGGACGGACCGAATGCCTCGACGGGGCCGTCGAACAGTCCTTGTCCGAGCAGCGCGGCTTGTTCCGTGACGACGAAAACTTCCCCGCCGCCACCATGACGTCCCGCCCAGCGTCGATCGAGCCGCTCTCTCTCCACTTCGCGTTCATCGCGGCTGCAGTACTCGTCGGCGTCGGCATCCTCGAAGGTCTGCAGGCGTTCGAGCCGTGGGGGATAGAGACCATCCCCGGCTACGACGTCGAGATCCTCGCGCATGTCCCCTTGTTTCCCATCGCCATGCTCGGTGGCGTCATCATCCAGCTGGTGCTCCAACGCACGGGGCACACGGGCATCGTCGACCATCAGATGATGCTGCGGATTCAAGGGTTCGCGCTCGACGTCCTCATCGTCAGCGCTCTGGCGACGCTATCCCTCACCGCGATCGCCGAGAACTGGCAGCCGTTCGTCATTCTCTGCCTGGCGGGACTCGCCTTCAACGTCTTCGTCCTCCTCATCCTGGCCCCCCGCATCATCGGCCGCTATTGGTTCGAGCGTGCGATCGGAGACTTCGGCCAGTCCATGGGAGTCACCGCGACGGGTCTGATCCTGATGCGTATCGCCGACCCGGACAACGAGTCTCCGGCCTATGAAGCCTTCGGGTACAAGCAGCTGCTGTTCGAACCGTTCTTCGGAGGGGGGTTCGTCACTGCTGCGGCCATCCCGCTCATCTATGCCTTCGGCCCTATGCCGCTCCTGATCGTGATGGCCGTGGTGCTGGCGATAGCGACTGCCGTAGGCCTCTTCTATTACGGGCCACGGGGTCGCCGCGACTCAGCGGAAGCACCGGTGGCTGCGTCCCATTGAGTCAACGCCGCAGCGAGCCCAGCGGGACGTCGACGAGGCCGAGTCTCGCCGCCTGCGCCGAGATCCTTTGGATGGGCACAGCGCGGCAGAGACTGTAGGAGGTCCGCACCCGATCGGGTGCGGACCTCCTACGCGTGTTGCACTCGTGTCGAGTCAGTGACGCGACGTGCAGGGGTGGATCAGGCCTTTGCCTGGTCGCCCTGGTCTGCTTCTGCTTCGTCGGCCCACTCGATAAGGACCTGGCCGCCTTGGACTGCGTCGCCCACGGCCACCTCGACGGCGCCGATGGTGCCGTCCTTGGGGGCGGTGACCTCGGTCTCCATCTTCATGGCCTCGAGGACCAGCAGGGTGTCGCCTGAGGCGACCTCCTGGCCGGCCTCGACGAGCACCTTGACGACGGTGCCGGCGAGGTTGGCGGTGAGCGCGTTGGACGAGCTCGCCGGCGCCTTGGAGGCGGTCGGCGCGACGCCGTGTGCGCTCATGCTGCCCAGCAGAACCGCGCCGAGCGTAGGAGCGGGCTTCTCTTCGACTTCGACGTCGACGTCATAGACCTGACCGTCGACCGTGACCTTCAGCTTCATGTCATTCCTCTGCGTCGAGTTCGGTTGTCGTCACCGCGAACCGAACGCGGCGTGCGAGTGGTGGATGTCGGATCGTGCCTGGGTGGCCCAGCCGGTACCGCGCCGGACCTTGACGCTCTTGACCTTGGCGCGCGTGCCCAGATAGGCCGCGACCGCGGCAGAGATGGCGAGAGCCACCTCTTCGGGAACTTCGTCGGCCGGGTGGTGGCGACGCAATTCCTTGGTCAGGGTGTCGACCTGCGCGCTGAGATCGGAGACCTGCTCCGACAACTGCGAGATGAGGTCGGCGAGCTGCTTGTTCTGTGCCGTCTCGCTCATGTGTGCCTCCTGTTGTCCGCAGCCCGGTCGATCACAGCGGGATCAGGCCGTGCTTCTTGGCCGGACGCAGCTCGCGCTTGCCGGCGAGCTGCTCGAGGGCGCGCGCGATGTAGCGGCGAGTCTCGGCGGGCTCGATGATGGCGTCGACCTGACCGCGAGCGGCAGCGACGTACGGCGTCGAGAACGCGTCGCGGTAGAGCTGGACGAGCTCGGCGCGCTTGGCGTCGGGGTCCTCGGCTGCGGCGATCTCCTTGCGGAACACGACTCCGGCCGCACCCTCGGCACCCATGACCGCGATCTCCGCGGTCGGCCACGCGTACACGCGGTCGGCTCCGAGGTCCTTGTTGCACATGGCCAGGTAGGACCCGCCGTAGGCCTTGCGCAGCACGATCGTGATCTTGGGAACGGTGGCCGAGCTGTAGGCGTACAGCATCTTGGCGCCGTGGCGGATGATGCCGCCGTACTCCTGGGCGGTGCCCGGAAGGAAGCCGGGGACGTCGACCAGGTTGACGACCGGGATGTTGAACGCGTTGCAGAACCGGATGAACCGGGCGCCCTTGCTGGAGGCGTCGATGTCGAGGACACCGGACATGTGCTGGCTCTGGTTGGCGATGAAGCCGACCGTGCGACCGGTGACGCGACCGAAGCCGACCACGATGTTCATCGCGTATCCGGCCTGGACCTCGAGGAAGTCGGCCGAGTCGACGATCTGCGCGATGATGTCGCGGACGTCGTAGCCCTTCTTGCCCTCGTCCGGGATGATCTCGTTGAGCTTCTCGTTGTCCGAGACGTCGTCGAATCCCTCGATGTACGGCGGCTCTTCGGTGTTGTTGTTGGGCAAGAAGCTCAGGAGCTTCTTGGCGATGAACAACGCCTGCTCGTCATCGGCGGCCACGAAGTGCGTGACACCGGAACGGCCCATGTGGGCGGCGGGGCCACCGAGCTGCTCGGCCGTGACCTGCTCACCGGTGACCTGCTTGATGACGTCGGGGCCGGTGATGAACATCCGGGACTTCTCGGTCTGAATGATGAAGTCGGTCAGCGCAGGGGAGTACACGGCGCCACCGGCACACGGGCCGGCGATGATCGAGATCTGCGGCACGACACCCGAGAGCGCGACGTTCTGGTAGAACACCTTGCCGTAGCCGGAGAGGCTGTCGATGCCCTCCTGGACGCGGGCGCCACCGGAGTCGTTGATGAAGACGAACGGCGTGCCCGTCTGCAGCGAGGCGTGCAGCGCATTGGCCACCTTGATGGAGTGCGTCTCACCGGCGGAGCCGCCGGCGACGCTGAAGTCCTGGCTGGCGACGTGAACGGGGCGACCTAGGACGGTGCCGTTACCCGTGATGACGCCGTCGGCCGGCATGACGGCCTTGTCCATCCCGAACAGGGTGGTGCGGTGCTGGGCGAACAGGCCGATCTCCTCGAAGGAGTCCTCGTCCACCAGGCCGGCGACACGCTCACGCGCCGTCAGCTTGCCCTGCTCGTGCTGCTTGGCGTGACGGGCTTCGCCGCCACCGGCCTCGACCTCGGCCCGCTTCTCTCGAAGTTCCGCGATGCGGTCCTTCATGGTCTTCTGCTTGTCGGTCATGAAGAGTCCTCTTTCGCGTCTCAGGCGGGCTTGACCGCGACGGAGTGGGTGTGGCCGTTCAGCGTGACGTTGTACTTGATCGCGGTGCGAACCGGACCGGTACCCGTGTCACCCTTCGCCGCAGCCTTTTCGGCCTCGAGCTCGGCGGGGTCCTGACCGACGTTCTTGGGGCCTTCGGGGCGGTTCTTGAAGAAGCCCGGGGCGACCTTGGGGAACATCGCGTAGGTGAGAACGTCCTCGTCGGATCCGTCCATGCCCTCGACGCCTTCGGCCTCGGTGCGCAGCGCGTCCCATTCGTTCTCGATGTGGTCCGCAGGGCGGTCGGTGATGGGCTCCTTGCCCGTCTGGGCCTTGGCCTTCTCGATGATCTCGGGGTTGAACTCACCGAGCGTCGAGCCGTAGTAGCCGAGCATCAGGTCGGCGAACTCGGCGGTGAGGACCTTGTAGCGGCCCATCATCACGTTGAACACGGCCTGGGTGCCGACGATCTGGCTGGAGGGGGTGACCAGCGGGGGGTAACCGGCGTCCTTGCGCACGCGGGGCACCTCGTCGAGGACCTCCTGCAACTTGTCGCCCGCGCCCTGCTGGGAGAGCTGGGACTCCATGTTGGAGATCATGCCGCCGGGGATCTGGCTGTCGAAGATGTCGGTGTCGACCATGTAGGAGGACATGAACTTCGAGTAGCGAGGCTTGACCTCGGCGAAGTGACGCTTGACGTTCTTGAGGAGTTCCTTGTCGAGGTCGGCGACGAAGCCGGTGCCCTCGAGCATCTCCTGCAGGGACTCGGTGGGGTTGTGGCCCGGGCCGAGCGACATCGAGCTGATCGCGGTGTCGACGACGTCGGCGCCGCCCTCGATGGCCTTCATCAGGGAGACGAGCGTGACACCGGTGGTCGCGTGGCAGTGCACGTTGACCTGCATGCCCGTCTCTTCCTTGATGGCCTTGACGATGTCGAAGGCCGGCTGGGGCTTGAGCAGGGCCGCCATGTCCTTGAGCGCGATGGAGTCGGCGCCCATGTCCTTGAGCTGCGAGGCGAGCTTCACGTAGCCCTCGACCGTGTGCAGCGGGGACGTGGTGTAGCAGACCGTGCCCTGGGCGTGCTTGCCCGACTTCTTGACGGCCGCCATGGCGTGCTCGAGGTTGCGGGGGTCGTTGAGTGCGTCGAACACGCGGAAGACGTCCATGCCGTTCTCGGCCGCCTTGTCGACGAACCGGTCGACCACGTCATCCGCATAGTGGCGGTAGCCGAGCAGGTTCTGCCCGCGAAGCAGCATCTGCAGTCGGCTGTTGGGCATCAGCTTGCGGAAGGTACGCAGCCGCTCCCACGGGTCCTCGTTGAGGAACCGGATGCAGGCGTCGAAGGTGGCACCTCCCCAGCATTCGACGCTCCAGAAGCCCGCCTTGTCGATATCCTCGCAAGCCCCGACCATGTCCTCCATAGCCATACGAGTGGCCATAAGGCTTTGGTGGGCGTCGCGGAGGGCGAGTTCAGTGACACCAATCTCACGCTCTGAGGTCATGACCCCATGCTGTCAGACGGCCGCGCTCAGCACAGCCCGTCAGCCGGATTCGGGGACCTTGGTCACTCATCGTCGTCACCTCGTGGACTAGAGAGGCCGACAATTCGCCGGCGGCCGTGCCCAGGGTCACGCGGGGGTCTGCCCGTGGTCTGCTGCCGGTCTGGAGCTTGTCGAGAGCAGGTGGGGCCGGTTCTGCTTCCACCTGGTACTCAGGAGGAGGTCGTAGGCTGACCAGGCGGGACGGACCTGCCACTGTCCCACTGCGACTCGCTGCCGGGGGGCAGCGCTGCCCGTCTGCTCGTCACCCCATCCGAAGTTCGCGAGGAACACACCCGCACATGCTCCGATTCGCTTCTGTGGTCAAGACCTATCCCCGCTCGACGAGGCCTGCCCTGGACGGCATCGACCTGACCGTCGACGCGGGGGACTTCGTCTTCCTCGTCGGGCCCTCGGGCTCGGGCAAGTCGACGATCGTCCGGCTGGCCGTGCGGGAGGAGAAGGTCACCTCGGGTGGGCTGACCGTGGCCGGGGTCGACCTGACCAAGATCCGCGGCGGCGCCGTTCCGCGCCTGCGCCGACAGGTCGGCACCGTGTTCCAGGACTTTCGCCTGCTGCCCGACAAGACCGTGCACCAGAACGTCGCGTACGTGCTGCACGTCCTCGGGGAGAAGCCGTCCGTGATCGACCAGGCCGTCCCCGAGGCACTGGAGACCGTCGGACTCGGCGGGTTCGAGAAGCGACTGCCGCACCAGCTCTCCGGCGGTGAACAGCAGCGGGTGGCCGTGGCGCGAGCTCTCGTGCGCAAGCCCACCCTGCTGCTCGCCGACGAGCCCACCGGCAACCTCGACCCGCGGGCCAGCCTCGAGCTCGTGCGGCTCCTCGAGGAGATCAACGCCCGCGGCACCACCGTGGTCATGGCCACGCACGACGACCGCATCGTCGACACCCTGCGCCGCCGTGTCGTCCAGCTCGACGAGGGCCGCATCGTGCGTGACGAGGCAGGCGGCCTCTACCTGCGCGCCCCCGACCTCCCCACCGACAAGACGTCCGGCCCTCCGGTGAGCCGCGACGGCGCAGTCGGTGCCGGCGCATCTGCGAACTCGGCAACGCTCACGGGGTCCGGCACGAGTCCTGGCGCAGGAGTGAGCCCCGCCCCCACCATCCCGAAGGCCTCTGTGAACTCGATCGACCCGCCACCCGTATCCGACACGGGCAATGGCCCCGGAGGCGGTCCTGCCACCTCCGGCGCGCACGACGCCGACGCCGACGTCGACGCCGACGCCGCGGAGGAGGGGCGATGATCCGGCCGGGATTCCTCGCCGGTGAGGTCTGGACCGGTCTGCGGCGCAGCCTGTCGATGGCGATCGCGGTCGTCATCGTGACCACCACGTCCCTGTTCTTCCTCGGCATGGGGTTGCTCGCCGACCGTCAGGTCGAGGCGGCCAAGGGTTACTGGTACGACCGGGTCGAGGTCTCGATCTTTCTCTGCCCCGAGCGGTCGAACGAGGAGGCATGCGCCAAGGGGCCCGCCACGCCTGCGCAACAGGATGCGATCCGCCTCATGCTCGACTCGATGAAACCGACGGTCGACGTCGTCTACTACGAGTCTCAGGCCGAGGCGTACGCCCGGTTCCAGGAGCAGTTCCGCGACAACCCCACGTTCGCGGATACGCCCAAGGAGGCGATCCCGCCGGCGTTCCGCGTCAAGTTGTCGGACCCGGCGCAGTACCCCCTGATCCACCAGACGTTCTCCGAGATGCCGGGTGTCGCTGCGGTCAACGACATCCGTGAGGTGCTCGACCCGCTGATCCGGGTGCTCTCGGTGCTGCGCACGGTCGCGCTCGGGCTGGCCGCTGTCATGCTCGTCGCGGCCGTGCTGCTCACCTCGACGACGATTCGCCAGGTCGCCTGGACACGGCGCCGAGAGATTGCCATCAAGCGGATGGTGGGCGCGTCCAAGCTGTCGATCCGGCTCCCGTTCGTGATCGAGATCCTGCTGGCCGCGCTCATCGGCTCCGGCCTCGCAGTTCTGGCCCTCTGGGGAGTGGTCCGGTTCGGTGTCTCGACCCTGGCCGAACGGTTCCGCGACTTCGCCTGGATCACCGACGCCGACGCGTGGGCCGTCTCCGGGTGGCTCGTCCTGGTCGCAGCAGTGCTCGCGATCCTCGTCTCCTGGTTCTCTCTGTCTCGCCACGTCCGCGCCTGATCGACTGCGACGCATCGACCGTTGCTCGGGTGCACGCGCCGAATCGGCTGGTCGTGCCCGGCCGGCGTCGCCTATCCTGATGCGTCGGTCGACAGAACAGACGGTGAATCACACCTGCACGGACCGGAGGAGGTGAGGAGAGCAATGGCCAAGGAGAAGGGCACGAACGTCGTCGCCCGCAATCGCAAGGCGCGGCACGACTACATCATCGAAGACACCTTCGAGGCGGGGCTCGTCCTCACCGGCACCGAGGTCAAGTCGCTGCGGCAGGGCCGCGCGAGCCTCGTCGACGGTTTCGGTTCGATCGACGGAGGCGAGGCCTGGCTCGAGGGCGTGCACATCCCGGAGTACCACCAGGGCACGTGGACCAACCACGCCGCTCGCCGCAAGCGCAAGATGCTGCTCAACCGCTTCGAGATCGACAAGCTCGCGATCAAGAGCCGCGAGAGCGGCCACACCATCGTCCCGTTGTCCCTGTACTTCAAGGACGGCCGCGCCAAGGTCGAGATCGCGCTGGCCAAGGGCAAGAAGGAGTACGACAAGCGGCACGCGCTGCGCGAGCGTCAGGACAGGCGCGAAGCCGAGCGTGCGATCTCGCTGCGGGCCAACCGCTGACACCTGTGCCCGTGAGCGGGCACCGTGGGCGACCGGCCGGTCGGACATTCCACCTCTGCGGCCCTGTCCCCAGGAGCGGTCTCGGGGACTAGGGTGGACGACAGGGCGACCGTCTCCGGGGTTTCCCCGGTCGAGAGGAGCAGCGAGATGCAGAGCGGCAGCGAAAACCCGCAGGTCCTGGACAACGCAGACGCCGAGGCGTTCCTCGAGTCGAAGTCGTTCGGTCGACTCGCCTACGCCATCGGGTCCCACCCCGAGATCGTCCCCATCAACTACTGCGCGCGCGGCGGCAAGATCTACTTCCGCACCTCCGGCGGCAGCAAGTTGTTCGGTGTAACGATCAACCACAACGTCGCCTTCGAGGTCGACGACATGCGTGACGAGACGGCTCGTAGCGTCATCGTCAAGGGTGTCGCGCGTCAGTTGGAATCGGCGGAGGACATCGAGTACGTCGAGACCCTCCCGCTGCGCCCCTGGATCGCCACGGACAAGTTCAACTACGTGGAGATCGAGATCGAAGAGATGACCGGCCGCGAGTTCCACATGGAGTCCGAGCCCTGCGACTGACCGTCGCCGTTGACGACGTCTGCTGCGGTCGCGTCTCCCACCCCGGTGGGAATGCGGTCGACCGGGCCGTCGTTGACGCCGTAGAATGAACCTCCGCCCACGAGCGGAACATGAGCCGGCAGGCACCGGCGCTGACAACTGCACAGGGTGACGTGCCCTCCGCCATCGCGGGGGTGATCGGTTTCGACGTCGATCGTGTTATCAGGGGAAGCGGGCCGAGGATGCTGAGTTATCTCGTAAACGCCCTCAGCAAACCAATAGGTGCCGATTCCAAGCGCACCGACTTCGCCCTCGCCGCCTGAGCGAGCCCGAAGTCTGTCAGCCTAGGTGTGATCTCGGCCTAGTGTCTGGCATCAGCTAGAGATCTTGCTGCGCAGCGGTGTCGGGACGCTGCGTGGGACTCTTTCTCGACTGGGCCTGTCAGGGAACGTGTGCGTGCGAGTCCTGGGGCCGAGAAAATCCATAGCGCACTGCGCCCGGAGAAGTCCTGGTTTTGCGTCGGCGGACGCGGGTTCGATTCCCGCCACCTCCACTCCCTGCGGGCAGTGGCACGTCATCCTCGTGTAGTTCACGAAGGCCCCGAGAGCTGCGATTCTGTCGCGGACCTCGGGGCCTTCGCGTGTGTCCGTGGGGGTTAGTGCGCCGGCAGTGCGTGCACGCAGGTCGTGACGAGCCGGGCGGCGGCACGGGCGGTGTGCCCGTCGATGTCGAGCCGGGGACAGAGTTCGACGACGTCGAGGACGACGAGTTTGCCGCTGGCAGCGATGCGGTCGCAGATCGCGTCGAGGACCTCGATGGGGACTCCGAACGCGGCCGGGGCACTGACTCCGGGCGCGGCGGCGGCGGGAAGAACGTCGAGGTCGATGGACAGATGCACGGCGTCGACGCGAGTGAGGACGTCGTCGATCACCCCGAGCACATCGGGGAGGTGCGTGGGGGTGGCGTCGACGTCCAGGACGTAGCGGACGCCGAGGCGGTCGGCGGTCTCGAACAGCACTGGGGTGTTCAAGGGGCGGGCGATGCCGACGACGGTGTAGTCGAAGTCGCGCCCGGCCTGCTCGTCGGCCTCGGCCATCTGGAGGAACGGCGTGCCAGAGCTCGGGCGGTCGGCCTGCCGCAGATCGAAGTGGGCGTCGAGGTTGACGACGCCGATCCGCTTGCCCTGCAGACGCACTGCGCGGGTGCGGCCGAGGTAGCTCCCGTACGCCGTTTCATGACCCCCACCGAGGACCACCACGAGATCGTGGGCATCGACGAGTGGCGCCATCACCGCGGCGAGTTCGTCGTGCCCGCCTTCGAGGTCCTCACCGTCGACGACGACCGTGCCCGCGTCGTGCAGCGGGACGTCGACGTGCAGGGCGAGTGGAGCCAGAGCGGTGCGCAGGGCTTCCGGTCCCTCGGCCGCACCGACACGTCCGCCGTTGCGCCGCACACCTTCATCGCTGGCGAAGCCGACAAGCGCCACCCCGCCGTGCCCTGGCCGGCCCTGCGCCGAAGCCTGTTCCGGCGACGCGATCTGCTGGTGCCAGCGCCGATGCTCCGGACCTGGGCCGTCGTTGCGTCCTTGCCAACGGGACGGATCTGCTTCTCGCCTGCTCATGGCCTCGACTCTAGGGGCGCGCTCATCCGGCAAAGGTCACTTCACCGGTGATGGTGCAGACCGCATCGCCGCCGATCCACACCTGGCCGTCGGCGGAGGTGATCGACAGCCGCCCTCGCCGGCCGAGCGCGGCACCCTGTGCCGCCGTGTAGGACGGGGGCAGGGTGCCGTTGCCGATAAGCCACAGGGCGAGGCCGGCGTTAAGGCTGCCGGTGACCGGGTCCTCACCGACGCCGAGCGACGGCACGAATGCCCTGACCTCGACATCGGCGGGTCCCCCGTCGGGGTACCGGGCGAGGACACCGACCTTGAGGTCGCCGAGTGCGGGCAGATCCGGCCGCAGGGCCAGGACAGTGTCGGGGCTGTCGAGGAGGAGCCCGATCCAGCCGGGTCCGTTGTCGACCCACGCGGCATCGAGGACGGCCTCGTCGGGGAGGTCCAGGGCCTGCTGGATCTGCCGGATGTCGGCCGGGTCCACAGAGCCTGACCGGACGAGAGGTGGTGCGGCGAAGGAGAGTTCACCGTCGGTGGAGCGAAGCTGGATCAGTCCCGCGGCGCACTCCTGCACGAGGCCCGTGGACGAGCGCGGCATGCCGCCCGCCTCGAGCCAGGCGCGCGCCGAGCCGAGGGTGGGGTGGCCGGCGAAGGGCAGCTCACCGCCGGGGGTGAAGATGCGCAGCCGGTAGTCGGCCTCGTCGGTGGTGGGGGAGAGCAGGAACGTGGTCTCCGACAGGTTGGTCCAGCGGGCGAACGACGCCATGTCGGCCTCGTCGATGTCGTCGGCGCCGTGCACGACGGCGACCGGGTTGCCGCGAAAGGGCTCGGCGGAGAACACGTCCACCTGACTGAATCGATGTCTCATGCGGGGACCCTACGGCGGGAAGGGCCGTGACGGCAGTGGGCGCGATGAGTGGCGCGCCGTGCTCGTGGGTCGATGTGTCTGACCAGTCGGGCGGGTTCGGCTGACAGAGTGAGCCCGGCGGGAGTGTCATGGTGGGCAGAGACCATTCCCCGTCCGAAGGAGTCGTGCCATGGCACTGCCCCGAGCCCGCGAAGTTCACGCACCGCGCGGTACGCAGCTCAACGCCAAGAGCTGGCAGACCGAAGCGCCGCTGCGCATGCTGTGCAACAACCTCGACCCCGAGGTCGCGGAGCGGCCCGACGACCTCGTCGTCTACGGCGGCACCGGGCGCGCGGCGCGCTCGTGGGAGGCGTTCGACGCGATCATCGCGACGCTCAAGACCCTGGAGGACGACGAGACGCTGCTCGTGCAGTCGGGCAAGCCCGTCGGGGTGTTCCGCACCAACGTGTGGGCGCCGCGGGTACTCATCGCCAACTCCAACCTCGTCGGCGACTGGGCCACCTGGCCCGAGTTTCGCAAGCTCGAGGCCGAGGGTCTGATGATGTACGGCCAGATGACGGCCGGATCGTGGATCTACATCGCGACGCAGGGCATCCTGCAGGGCACGTTCGAGACGTTCGCCGCCGTGGCCAAGAAGATGCACGAGCAGGGCCGGATCGAGACGCCCACCCTGGCCGGCACCCTCACCCTCACCGGCGGATGCGGGGGCATGGGCGGCGCGCAGCCGCTCGCCGTCACGCTCAACGACGGTGCGTGCCTGGTCGTCGACGTCGATCGCGCCCGCCTCGAGCGCCGCGTCTCCAAGCGTTACCTCGACGAGGTGGTCGACGACCTCGACGAGGCGATCGCCAAGGTCAAGGCAGCCAAGGCGGAGAAGCGCGGCTGGTCGGTCGGGCTCGTCGGCAATGCGGCCGAGGTGTTCCCGGAGATGCTGCGGCGTCACCGCGCCGGAGAGGTCACGGTCGACGTCGTCACCGACCAGACCAGTGCCCACGACCCGCTGTCGTACCTGCCCGTCGAGATCACGGTGGAGGACTGGGCGCAGGAGGCCGAGGCCGACGCCGAAGGCTTCACCAAGAAGGCGCGCGAGTCCATGGCCGCGCAGGTGCAGGCCATGGTCGAGTTCCTCGACGAGGGCGCCGAGGTGTTCGACTACGGCAACTCCATCCGCGACGAGGCCCGCCAGGCCGGGTACACCCGCGCCTTCGAGTTCCCCGGGTTCGTGCCCGCCTACATCCGCCCGCTGTTCTGCGAGGGCATGGGCCCGTTCCGCTGGGTGGCGCTCTCGGGGGACCCCGAAGACATTCGCGTCACCGACGAGGCCATCAAGAACCTCTTCCCGGAGAACGAGCACCTGCACCGGTGGCTCGACGCCGCGCAGGAGCGGGTCGAGTTCGAGGGCCTGCCCGCGCGCATCTGCTGGCTCGGGTACGGCGAACGCCAGGCGGCCGGCCTGCTGTTCAACGAGCTCGTGCGTGACGGCAAGGTCAAGGCCCCCATCGTCATCGGGCGTGACCACCTCGACTCCGGCTCGGTCGCCTCGCCGTACCGCGAGACCGAGGGGATGAAGGACGGCTCGGACGCCATCGCCGACTGGCCGCTGCTCAACGCCCTCACGGCGACGAGCTCGGGCGCGACCTGGGTCTCGATTCACCACGGCGGCGGAGTCGGCATCGGCCGCTCGATCCACGCCGGTCAGGTGGGCGTCGCCGACGGCACCGATCTCGCGGCGCAGAAGCTCGAACGCCTGCTGACCAACGACCCCGGCATGGGCGTCATTCGCCACGCCGACGCCGGTTACGAGCGGGCCATCGAGGTCGCGGACGAGCGTGGCGTCCGTATCCCCATGCGTGAATCGGAGCCGCGCGCATGAGTGAACTCCTCACCGGCATCGGCGAACTGCTGACCAACGACCCGGAGCGCCCCAAGATCACCGACGCCGCCGTCGTGATCGAGGGCGAGACGATCGCGTGGGTCGGAGAAGCTGCGAACGCTCCGGCCGCCGATCGTCGTTCGATGCTGCAGGGGCGCGCCATGCTGCCCGGCTGGGTCGACTCGCACAGCCACCTCGTGTTCGCGGGTGACCGCTCGGCCGAGTTCGAGGCGCGGATGGCGGGGGAGTCCTACGCCGCGGGCGGTATCGGCGTGACCACCTCGGCCACGCGTGCTGCCGATGACGGGACACTGGCCGCCCTCGTCGGCGATCGGGTGCACGACGCCACCGCCGGAGGCACGACCTATCTCGAGACCAAGACCGGCTACGGGCTCACCGTCGCGGACGAGGAGCGCTCGGCCCGCATCGGGTCTGCCGTCGTCGACGAGGTGACCTACCTCGGTGCGCATCTCGTCCCGCGGGGACCCGACGGCGAGCCGATGGACGCCGATGCGTACGTCGACCTCGTTTGCGGCCCGATGCTCGACGCGGTACGGCCGTACGTGCGCTGGGCCGATGTGTTCTGTGAGGAGGGGGCGTTCACCTCGGAGCAGTCCCGGCGAGTGCTGACCGCTTGTCGCGACGCCGGGCTCGGCCTGCGCGTCCACGGCAACCAGCTCGGCGAGTCCGGTGGCGTGGCGCTCGCGGTCGAGATGGGCGCCGCCAGCGTCGATCACTGCAACTTCCTCTCCGACGCCGACGTCGACGCGCTCGCGGGCTCCGACGTCGTCGCCACCGTGCTCCCGGCCTGTGACCTGTCGACCCGTGCACCGCTCGCCCCGGCACGCCGCCTGCTCGATGCGGGCGCAACCGTGGCCATCGCGAGCAACTGCAATCCCGGCACCAGCTATACGAGCTCGATGAACTTCTGCGTCGGCACCGCCGTGCTGCAGATGGGGTTGACCA
>DAMDJY010000009.1:38138-38371 GCA_032100225.1 Mobilicoccus sp. | reverse complement strand
AGCCGCGGGGCTCCCCAACAGACCGGCCTCCCTGCTCCGCGATGCCCTCACCGACGACGCGGTCGTCGGCACCCTCACCCGATCGCTGCCCGATGCCGGGTTCGCCGTCGCCGTCACCCTCGGCATCCTCGGCGGCCGGCACGAGCCCGAAGCCCTGCGCCTCGCTGGCGCCATCACTTCCCCGTGGCACACCCCGCCGAACCTCGGACGCGGCGTCGTGGTGCGTCTTCCGC
>DAMDJY010000009.1:0-38099 GCA_032100225.1 Mobilicoccus sp. | reverse complement strand
ACCTGATACCGATCACTTCCGTTGTCCTGCACAGGTCTTGACTAAAAATGAACTCACGAAGGCAGTGCCCCCGCCGATCATGAACATGCGGACCCGTCACCCCTGCGGGTCCTGCGGAGAGGGTGGCATGTCGATCGAAAGACCCGAACGGGCGGAGCTGTGCGGCTCAATCCGTCGAGTCGGCCCCGCGACGTTCGACCCCCGTGAGATCGCTCTGGCCGACGCACTGCTGCGCCACATGCTCCTGCGCGACGCGTGCCTGGCCCCGGCCGGCGTCATCAACGAGAAGCTCGACCTGCTGGACCTCCACGCGTGGGAGGCCGCCCCCGGCGACAGGGCCCCCACCGGTGGCCTCGGTGGCCGTGTCAGTGTCGTCGCGCAGATGAGCCGCATCCGCAACGAAATCCGCGACGCCGGTTCGCTGCTCACCGGCGAGCGCCGTTCTCTGGTGCTGCTCGAGGTCCTCGTCGCGACGCCCACCACCCCCTGCCCCGGGCTCGCCTGGTCACGCACCCCCGTCGATCTCCTCGCCGAGGCCGCCGCCTGCATCGGCTACGACGCCGGCGATCTGCGTCGCCTCGCGCGCCGCCTCGACATCGCCCGTCACGCTCTGCCCCCGGTGGAGATCGGCCCGTCGACCACCCGCGCCGTCGCCGAGTCGCTGCGCAGCGTCCTCGACCTGTCTCCGGCGGCGGGCGTGGCCTATTCGATCCTGCTGCTCTCGGATCGGGTTCCCGCGCCCTTCATGCCCGCGGCCTGCGGCGGGGTCCTGCTGGATCCGGGGCCCGACCCGTCGATCCGCTTCCTCGGCACGCTCGTCGCCCGGCACGACCTCGGCGCCTATGTCGATGATCTGGCCGCGCTGCGCGTCGCCGCCGACATCAGCCCGACGATCCACCGCTACGCGAGCGTCATGCTGCCCGAACTGGCCGAGGATCTCCGCACCGCTGGGGTTCCCGCACCTGAGCAGGGCATCCTTCAGATCGCGGCCGACCTCACCACGCGAACAGCGACGCTGCTGCCTCGCGGATTCCGGCGGACGGACCGCACGGGACGCCCCCAGCGCTTCCACATCGCGCGCTGATCCCCCGGCCGCCTCGGGCGGCTTCCTCCGATCCCGGCCACGACGGCCGATAGGACCCGGACCCGTAGAGACCCCTGCGCCCCGAAAAGGACGACCTGTGCCCACCCGCATGACCACCCTCGACCGACCCGCCAGCTCCCCGGGGACACTCCCCCGATCGGCCCGGCGGAACGCTGCGGGTGACATGGTGGCGCGCTACGCCGAGAACATCGGGATCGCCTTGCAGCCGTCGTCGGTCCAGCTCGGCAGTGGAGCCCGCGTCGTCGTCGACGGGGCCGCAGCCGACCAGCGCGTCGTCGTCGAGGCCTGTACCGCCTCCGCGCCGCTGACCCACCTCGACCTGGCATGCGCGGCGCAGGACGTGTTCACGCTCGCCCTCATCCGCAGCAGCCACCCTCAGACCAGCACCGTGCTCCTCGTCGCCGACGAGGCCGTGCGCGATGCCGTGGCCGCCACCGTGGCCCGCACCCCCGCCTCCGGCGGGCTGGAGATCGCCGTCTGCCCCTGAGCCTTCGAGGTTCTCGACGCGTTGCCCGAACGCGTCTGTGAAAAAGTGGACCCGGCGCCGGAACCTTAGGCGCCGCTGCACGCGTTGATCCCTCGACGCGTGCGTTCGCGCCGCCCTGACGCGCTGCCATGCCGAGTGATGTTCGCCGGCATGTCTGGTGGCAGGTGGCCGGCCCATTTCTTTCCTCGACAGGAGCCTCGCTTTCCGATGACCGACGTCTCGACCACGGTCTGGTGGGCAACCGCCGCCGGCATTCTCGCCCTGCTGGCCTTCGACTACTTCTTCCACGTCCGCAAGGCCCACGTTCCCACTCTTCGTGAGGCCGCCTTCTGGTCGGCCATCTATGTCGGAATCGCCGTACTCTTCGGCATCGGCGTCTGGGTCTTCGGTGGCACCACGATGGGCACCGAGTACTTCGCCGGGTACATCACCGAGAAGGCCCTCTCGGTCGACAACCTGTTCGTCTTCCTCATCATCATGAGCAGCTTTCGCGTTCCTCGCGCCGACCAGCAGAAGGTCTTGCTGTTCGGCATCGTGTTCGCGCTGATCGCCCGCACCGGATTCATCTTCATCGGCGCCGCGCTCATCAACCAGTTCGCCTGGATCTTCTACCTCTTCGGCCTCATCCTCATCCTCACCGCCGGCAACATGCTCAAGGAGCAGAGCAGCGATGAAGAGGACCACGGCGCCGACAACATCGTCATTCGCATCGCACGCAAGCTGTTCCACACGACCGAGCACTACGACGGCGACAAGCTGTTCACGCACGTCGACGGCAAGAAGGTCATGACGCCGATGCTGCTCGTCATGGTCGCCATCGGTGGAACGGACATCCTGTTCGCGCTCGACTCGATCCCGGCGATCTTCGGCCTCACGCAGAACACCTTCATCGTGTTCACCGCCACGGCGTTCTCGCTCATGGGTCTGCGTCAGCTCTACTTCTTGATCGACGGGCTGCTCGACCGGCTCGTCTACCTCTCGTACGGCCTCTCGGCGATCCTCGCGTTCATCGGCGTCAAGCTGATCCTGCACGCCCTGCACGAGAACAACCTGCCGTTCATCAACGACGGCCAGCACGTGCCGGTGATCGAGATCCCGACGAGTCTCTCCCTCACGGTCATCATCGGCGTCCTGATCGTCACGGTCGTCGCGTCTCTGGTGAGCAAGAAGGGCAAGGCGCAGACCCTCATCAACAACACGCGTCGCCACGTCGACCAGTACCTCGACCTCGACTACGAGGCGGACCCGGCCGAGCGCGAGCGCAACTACCTGCGCCTGCTCACCGAAGAGGCTCAGCTCGCCACGATCGAGCCCGAGTTCCGCACGCTGGTGCGCGACGAGATCGGTCTGCACCGCAAGCTGGACGAGGCCCACCGTCAGCACGACGGCTACCTCGCCGAGAACCCGGAGCTGCGCGCGGACGCCGAGGCGCGCATCGCCGAGCACACCCAGGGGATCGACAACAACCTGGCCGCCTCCGGCGTTTCCCGCCGCGACATCCCGCGCCCGTCCGCCGAGGCGATGCAGAAGTCCGAAACCGGGGAGGGCGACGAGCACCTCGACCGTCCGTCGACCTCGCGCCCCACCGGGGAGAACACGCAGCTCGACTCGCCCGACGTCCGGGCCCACGACGGCTACGACCCGACCGACGGAAGCACCACCGGGGGCAGCACCCGCCTGTGAGCACAGGGCCCGACCAGGCCAATCACACAGTCCCCTGAAAAACGGATCGGCCCGGCGTCCTCATGGACGCCGGGCCGCTCGCGCTTCTCCGCGCGCTTCGCAACGACAGCGATCGGCAGGCCGATCACCGGTGCGGCTCTCCACCCCGGGTGTTTTCACTGGTGTGATCGTGCCGGCCGGAGGCCGCGTTACACGAGATCGAGGAGTTGGCCGGTTCGAGACCCAACGGTGACCTTGTATGCATGACCGTCCACAGCAGACCGGCGAAAGGACGGGCCGGCAGCCCAGGCGGTGATGATCGTCCGGCCCCCTCCTGTCCCCCGTATCGTGGTGCTGTGCCCACCCGTCGCCGCCCCTCCCTTCCCGTGTCCCTGCGACGCGGTGCGACACGGCTGCGCACGGCACCGACCCAGGTCGTGTCCACCTGGGAGACGTTGCGGCGCAAGATCCCCGAGGGTCCGGTCGTGCCCCCGCCACCGCCGGAAACCCCGCTGGTTCTGCCGGGCGCACCCGAGCCCGTCGTCCGGATGCAGTGGCCGCACTTCCTCACGATCTCCGTGGGTCTGGCCGCCTTCGTCATCGCGATGGCCGGAATCCGCGCGGCGAACGAGACCATCGCCCCGATCTTTCTCGCGCTCAACCTCGTCATCGCGAGCTTTCCCCTGCACCGGATGCTCCGCCGGCGGGGGGTTCCCGATGTCCTCGCCGCCGCGATCAGCGGATCGCTCGTCGTCGTCCTGCTCGTCGCATTCGTCGGATTGCTCGGCTGGTCGATCGCAGCCCTCGTCCTCGAGATGCCGCGGTACATCCCCAAGATGGAGCAGCTCTACCTCGACCTGCTGGCCATGTTGGAGACTCAGGGCATCACCCAGCAAATCCTCCTGGATTCGTTGCAGGAGACCGTCTCGACGCAGTGGCAGAACTTCGCCCAACAGGGTCTCTCGCTGCTGCAGGGCATCCTGTCCAACCTGACCGGTCTGCTGTCATTGCTGCTGGTGCTCGTCACCGTCCTGTTCTTTCTGACGATGGACACCATCGGCATCACCCGCCGCTTCGACCTGATCCGTGAGGCCAACCCGCACGCGGCCGCCGTCATGCAGGACTTCGCCCGCGGCGTGCGGCGCTACTGGATCGTCACGACGGCGTTCGGCCTCATCGTCGCCGTGCTGGACACATGGGTCCTCTTCTATCTCGGGGTGCCGCTGGCCCTGGTGTGGGGCGTCTTCTCGTTCCTCACCAACTACGTGCCCAACATCGGCTTCGTCATCGGCCTCATCCCGCCCGCACTGCTGGCACTGCTCGACCGCGGCCCACAGACGGCCCTGGCCGTCGTTGCCGCCTACTGCCTGCTCAACTTCGTCATCCAGACCCTCGTGCAGCCCAAGGTCGCAGGTGATGCGATCGGGGTGACACCGACCGTCTCGATCGTCTCCCTGCTCTTCTGGACCTGGATCCTCGGCCCGCTCGGTGCGCTCCTGGCACTGCCCGCCACGCTGCTCGTCAAGGCCATCCTCATCGACGGCGACCGGCAGGCCGGGTGGGTCTCCTTCCTCATCACCAGCACCCCTGAAGCGCCACAGAGGACGGACATCGGCAAGGAGGCACCGACAGGGACAGGGACGGCCGATCCGAATCCGGACAGCGCCGGACTCGAATCCTCCGCCGGCAGGACGGCGGCGGACACCACCCTCGAATTCGACACCGGCACAGACCCAGACGTCCGCCCGCCGTCCTGAGCCGCTACTCCAGGCCCGCCTGTGGGCATCTCTGGTCAGTCGAAGGACCCTGATCGACCCTCTACCATGGCGATATCCACAGGGGAGGAAACATCGATGGGTCACACGACCGTCCGGGGGATCGCGACGGCCGCCGCGGCACTCATGCTGCTCGCTGCCTGCACCGACGCACAGCCGAATCCTGAACCACCACAGACCACTCCGGTCAACGAGGTCACCCAGAACGGCGTCCCGGACAACGGGCTCGGCGAGCACAGCGGCCTCAAGTGGGACAGCGGTGTCATGCACAACAAGGCCGAGCTGAGCACGCAGTTCGAACAGCTCCGCGGCAAGAAACTCGACGTCATCGGCGTCGCGCCCACCCGTGACTCCTGGGACGCCCTCCTCAACGACTGGTGGCTGAGCGATATGGCCATCCCCCAGGACTTCGAGGGCACCCTCAACGTCGCTCTTCCTCTCTTCCCCGACGACGGGTCGATGGAGCGTGCGGCCAGCGGCGAGGACAATGCCCGCTGGGAGGAGATGGGACGACTCATCGCCAAGGATTACCCCGACGCCTACGTGCGTCCGGGCTGGGAAATGAACATCGTCAACTGGAAGTGGCACGCCACCCCGGAGAACGTCGAGCAGTACAAGCAGGCCTTCCGCCACGCGTCGACCTCGCTCAAGAAGGGCGGGCCTGAGCTGCGCATCGTGTTCAACCCCAACGAGGGCAAGGGCAACGCCCTCGCCGACGCGACGCTCGCCTACCCCGGCGACGACGTCGTCGACATCGTCGGAATCGATGCCTACGACTGGAGCCCCCCCTACAACGACGAACGTCGCTGGGAACGCCACCGCGACCAGCCGGGCGGCTGGAACTTCTGGCGCGACTTCGCCCGCAGTCACGGCAAGCAGTTCGCCGTGCCCGAGTGGGGCGTCATCACCGGCTCCCCCAACTCCGGCGGCGACAACCCCCTCTACATGCAGAAGGTCATGGGCTGGATGAACGAGAACGCCGACATCATGGTCTTCGACACCTACTTCGACGAACCGGCCGAGTACTGCACGTGCTCCCTCAACCAGAACCCCAAGGCCAAGGACGAGTACCTGCGGCAGATCCAGACCTGGGAGAAGTAGACCCGCCCGGCCGACGATCGACGGCTGCGGAACCGACCCAGACCAGCCCAGCCATGCGAAACGCGCGCTCACCCCTCAAGGGTGGGCGCGCGTTCGCATGTCGCCGTGTTCGGCGCGAGAGATCAGCGCGTGGCGGCGTCGAAACGCTTGGTGATGCCGGCCGCAATGTCGAGGTAGGCCTCACGCGTGGCCGGCTGGAGCGCCTCCCACTCGAGCAGTGCCCCGTCGGCGACGTGTGGGTCGGCCGGGACGACGATGACGTCGGCGGCGCGGGAGAGGAAGTCGAGAACCGCATCCTTGTCGACCGAGTTGGACACGATGTCCTTGGCGGTGAGGACGACGATGCAGGTTCGCGCGAGGTGCTCGAATCCGTGGTCGTCGAGCCAGTCGATGGTCTCGGCGGCACGCTTGGCGCCGGTGACCGACCAGGCTGCGGGGATGACGACGGTGTCGGCGAACCGCAGGACGCCCTCCATGAGGGGGTGGGTCACGCCCGTTCCGCAGTCGACCTGCACGAACGAGTAGTACCGCTGGACCGTGCGCATGACGGCCTCGAAGTCGTCGGCACTGAGCGAGTCGCCGAGGATCGGGTTGGGCTCGCCCGGCAGCACCGTGAGGCGGCCACGGGTGGCGGTGTAGCGCGAGAGTGCGTCGAGGCTGTCGATGGTGTCGATGTCGTGGGCCAGCGCCGCGATGCCCGAGAGCTTGGCGCCCACGAGCCGCTCCGCGAGGTCACCCGCGTCGGGGTTGGCATCGATGGCGAACACCGGGTCGGGGCGCAGATCGGACAGCGCGATCGAGGTCGCCGCCGTCGTCGAGGTCTTGCTGATACCGCCCTTGAGGCAGAAGAACGCCGTGACGTGCTTGCCCTTGAGCTGCGTCGAGATCTGCAGCTCGCGCGCACGTTCGCGCTCCTCCTTGGCGCTCAAACCGGGATTCCACCGTGCGGCAGTGACGCGGTAGGCCACCGACTGCCACCCCGACCGTGGCTTCGGCGCGCGAGCACGCACCATCGGCATCGAGGCATCGGCCCGGGGTGAGCGTCGTTCGACGATCCGAGGCGTCGACGTCGAGAGATCCTCGACAGTCCGTGCCTCGGCGGCAGGGCCGGGAACGCGCTCGGGGCCGGAGTGCGTGCCGGCAGGCTGAGCCTCCACATCGGCCCCGGGAGCGGACGCGTCACGTCGCCACGGGCGGTCTGCGGCCGTGTACCTGGCCGCGTCCGGGCGCGGCTGCGGGTTGCTCGGCTTCTGCGGGATCTGCCCGGGTGTGTCTCGGGTCGTCATGGTGTTCTCCTCGCTCACGATGCGCGGGCGCGTTCGCGACGACGGGCGGCGGCATTGTGCCCCCGACATTCGTCGCAGCGGCAGCCGCGGCGGTACCGCGACAGGCTCCCCTCCCCACGAGGGTGACGCGGACGGCGTTCGGTGTCGTCGCCGAAATCGGCGACGCGGTTGACGGCGGCCAGGGAACGCCCCGAGGCCGCGAGTTCCGGAAAGAGCAGGCGACGCTGTGCCGTCGTGGTCGACGCACGGTACCCGATGTCGTTCATCCGGATGGCGTCGCGCAGACAGGCCCCCCAGACGGGACAGCGCTCGCAGACCTCAGCAAGGGTGCGGGGCACCGCATCTCCTTCGATCTCCGGTGTCCAGGCTCCTGCGGGGATGCCGAGGGATCGCGCGGAGGCGCACTCGGCAAAGCCCGCGATGTCGCCGTGGTCGGCCGATTCGTCGGTGAGAACGGCATCGATGCGGGCCAAGAGCTCTGCCCGAACGTGGATGCGGCGGCCGATGGGCCGAAGGGTCGTGACGCTCACGACGACACTCCTAGGTCGATGGAGGGGATGCCCGGAGTCTCCTTTCGTGCGCTGCTTCTGTCAAGACTAAGTACGCTTTCACCTGGGCTTTTACTTGATACTTGAACGATCGTCCGAGACGAGCGCGCAGGCCCCTCGACGCCGCTGCAGGGCACCAATCTCCTTGACATCGGCAGCGGTTCGGCGAGGGGCAGGACGGCCGCGGCGCCCACCTGCGGGACTGCATGGCACACCGCATTCACCATCTGTTCATCCACGGAGAGACGGACGTCACAGGGTCAGCGGGGGCAGCCGCGCCCACCGAACAGACACTCGGGCCCACTCGGGTGCGCCCCGCGCGGCCGCAGCCGGAGCCCCCGGACGCCGATTCGTGTGGGCCCTCTCATGTCCTAGGCTGACCCGCAGTTTCGACGTCGGCGATGAGGTGAGGATGACGACCCAGGAGGGGCAGATCGTGCCGACGACCCCCATGGCCGCCCACCAGGCCGCCGTCGCCCGTGTCCTCAAGAACCTCCCGGCCCAGGCCGTCACCCCGGCGGTCGACGGGCAGGGCGGATCCGAGACTCCCCCGTCGGGATTCATGACCGCCGAGATGATCGCCGAGCAGTTGGCGCGCGTGACGGGAAAGCCCTCGGTTCGGGCGTCGACGATCCGCGGAATGGCGAGCCGGGAGCAGATGCCGGCGCCGACGACCCTCAAATGGGGCCGACGCACGCTCTGGGATGCCGCGCAGATCAACACCTGGCTGCGCGAGCGGGAGGCACGGCACATCTCGGAGCCGACGGTGAGGCAGATTCAGCGTCAACTCACCGAACTCGACGAACATGCTCGCAGCACCGGCAACGATGTGCGCCTCAAGGAGGGCGTGCGCGACGCCCATCGCCGCGGGCTCTCCTACCAGCAGATCGCCGACGCCATCAAGGCCAAGAACGGCGACCACCACCCCACCCGCGAGGCCGTCCGCACCCGGTTCCAGCGTTACCTCTGACACCGCCGACCGCGAGAGGGACTCCCCGCAACGGGAAGGTCATACCCACCCACCATTCCGTCTCATTTCTTGAGACGCGGTGTGACACCTGATCGCTCGGACCGCTAAAGGCCACCCGCAGCCGGAGCACGGCACACATGCATCCAAGGCGTCACTACGGTGCGATTGTCCTGTCCCTGTCTCTCCCCTGGAGGACGACCCGTGCCGACTCCCAATCCTCGGTTCTCCCTGCACCGCGCCGGCAAGATCGCCGTCCGCACCGTGGGGACGTCGATCGCGCTCATCGCTGCGTCAGCCGCGACCGCCCAGGCCACCGAGGGTGGCGAGCCCCCCGCCGAACCCACCGACGGTTACACGACCCCTGCTCCCACCGACGTGCCCGGCGCCGATCAGCAGGCCGAGCCTGCCGAGCAGTCCCATGTCGACGAGCCCCCTACCGAGGAGGCACCGGCGGAGGAGACGCGTCACGAGGAAGCGCCCGCCGACGAGTCGCAGTCGCACCACGAAGAAGCTCCCGTCGAGCAGGCACCTGCGCCGGACGATCACGCTCACGAGGAAACGCCCGCAGAGCAGGCACCCGCCGAAGAGCCACACCACGAAGAGACTCCTGCGGAACAGGCGCCAACAGAGGACTACCACCGCGACGAGGCACCCGCCGATGCTCCTCGTGACGACACGCACTCCGACGAGGCCCCCACCTCCGCCGAGCGACCGGCCGGCGACGTGACCGACCCGAACCGTGCGGCGGAGATCCCTCAGGCCGAGGCTCCCGTCGTCGAGGCTCCCGTCGTCGAGGCTGCGTCCGAGGACCAGCACACCACCGAGGCGTCCCGGGTCGAGACACCCCCGGCAGACGTGGTCACGGCACAGGCGCCGCGCGCGGAGGCCACACCGGTCGAGTCCACCCCCGTCACCTCTGCGCCCGAAGCGCGGCCGGTGTCGGATGCGCAGGCCGTGTCGATGCCCGGCAGCGCGCCCGTCACGACCGAGACGCAGACGACCCCCGACGACCAACCTCCGACCGTCGACATGACCGCAGTCGTTGTCACCGCCGCGCAGGAGCGCAACCCGGATGGGCCTCAGGGACTGGCGCCGGTTGCAGTGCAGGTCGAGACTGTGACGCAGCAGGCAGCACCGGCGCAGTCCGTTCCCGCCGACTGTTCCGTCGAGAGCGGCATCAAGGCTCGTAAGCCGGGCACGACACCGGCCGGCCGGGCGTCGGAGACCCCAACTACACCCGGCGACTGCCCGGAAGAGACAGCCCCGAGCGTCGGCACACCCACCGGCGACGCCACCCCCGCACTGCCCACGGTCGCCCACGTGCCGACCGTGCCCCAGACGCCCGACTGGTGGACGATGCTGTTCACCCCGCGCGACGACAGGCCCGCCGACCAGCACAAAGAGGCTCGGCCCGCTCGTTCGCATGACGATGTCGGCCACGAAGGCGCAGGGCACGAGAGCGACGGTCACAGTGATCAGGACTCCGCCGAACTGAGGGACGGCAAAGATGCGCGGGGGCGCGACGAGGCCGCAAAGGGCAACTCGCACTCGGAGGAGCACACAGACAACGAGGCCGCAGCCGTCGAGGGTCCGGCGAAGAACGACACGGGCAAGGCCGAAGACAAGGCCAAGAACGACAAGGGCAAGAACAAGGAGAAGGGCGAGGGCAAGGGCTCTGCTGCCGCACCGGAACATCAGGACGACGCCCCTGAACGGGTGACGGCCGAGACGGTCAGGGCCTGGCTGGAGGAGATCGTGTCCCCGGGGGCAGTGAAATCCGACAAGGCCAGCACATCGTCGAAGGACGACAAGAGCGACCGGTCGGACAAGCCGTCGAAGGCTGAGAAGTCCGGGTCGTCGAAGAAGGACGAGAAGGACGGCGCACCGTCGCGCAGGTCGGCGAACACCACGCGGGACGACGACCGAGGAGGCCCCGCCGCTCGCGTCATCACCCTGTCGCGGACCAAGAACACGGAGCGCAGCACCGACTCCGAGGAGACCTCGACCTCGCGCACCGACGACGGCCCGGATGTGCGAGACGCCTCTGACGCACCCGCCGCGGTTGTCCGTAAACCGGCCAAGGCCCGGACATCGACCGCCTCTGCCGAGGAGTCGGAGGCGCCCGAGCCGAACCCGGCCGAATCACCTGCGGAGCCGCGTGATCGCGGGCCCGCGAACGAAAGCGAGACACCTGCCGAGCGGGACACCCCGGCATCGCCGGCGCAGACCGCACCCGCCCGCCCTGCCCCCGCGTCCCCCAAGGCATCGGAACCCGGTCACCCCACGACCTCCCACCCCACCCCGTGGATCGGGTCGACCCCCACTTCCCCGTCGAGACCGACACCGCAGCAGCGCACCACCGGCAGCTACGACGTGCCCGGGCTGCATACCCCCGATGCGGACGAGTCGCGGCTCGTCCCGGCCCCGTTGCCGGTGCGGGAGTACACACCCGTTCCGGCGGCCGAACCGAGTTCGTCCCCGTCGAGCACGGCCACGCGACCGGCGCCGCGCATGACGCCCGCCGCACGGGAATGGCCCAGTGGGCTGTTCCTCGACGACAAGGGCATCGCCGCACAGCGGGGACGGGCCGCAGACGTGCTCGTCGTCGAGGCCGACGGCCGATCCTGGGCCACGTTGACCTCGCTCGACGCGCTGGACGCCGTGCGGTCGTCCGACGCTCAGGTCGTCGTGCGCACCCCGATGCTGCCGACGCGGGGCTTCACTCTGCGTGAGTGCTCGGCGGGCGCCTACACGACGCAGTGGACGAGCTTCGGCAAGAGCCTCGCCGGCCTGAAGAACCAGCCCATCGTCGACCTCGGCCCGGCAATGAACGACTCCGACCTCCCGTGGGGCGGCGACCCTCAGGGCTACGCCTCCTGCTTCGCCGAGGTCGCCCGCACCGTCAAGTCGGTCGCACCGCAGGCCGTGTTCCAGTGGACGCCCGCGATCGGCTCCCGTCCCGGCATGCCGGGCGACTCGGTGCTCGCGGCCTGGCCCGGTGCCGGCGTGGTCGATGTCGTCGGTGTCGATGCCACGGCCGATGGCCGGCCCTGGTCGGAGCAGGTCAACGGCGCGTATGGCCTCAACTACTGGGCATCCTTCGCGGACCGCCACGGCAAACGCATCGCCGTCGCCCGCTGGGGCGTTCACGCCGAGGCGGCCGCAGACTCGGCCGCCAACCCTGCCTACGTGCGCAACATGCACGATTGGGTGGCTCGGGTCGCCGCCAAGAAGGCGCTGGCCTACGAGGCGTACTCCGAGCCCTCCGACGTTCCGAAGGAGATCGCCGCTGCGTACCGCGCTCTCTTCTGAGTCGGCCCCGCTCCCCGCGAGCGTCGCCGAGCCCGTCCTCGTCCGCATCGTCGAGACCGCAGACGGGGAATCGGCCAGCATCGACGGCCGCCCCGTGACCGTGCGAAGCGACGAGACGGCCCGCGAGGCCGCGCTGCGAACGGTGATCGACGAGACGACGTCGCCGCGACGCGTCGACATCCTCACTCCTGCCGGAGTGGTCCTGCACGTGTCCGCCGAACCTGGTGGTCACCTGCAGGTGCTCGGGCAGTCGACTGTGCCCACCACAGTCACGCCGGCACCGACCCCGACGGCACCGCAGGCTCCGTCACGAAGGCCTGAACATGCATCCGGCGCCCTCGGCCGGCCCGATGAACCGCACGTTTCAGACCCTCAGAAACTCGACGAGGTTCTCACGTCGGCCGTCGACGACTGGCCCGAGCGGGATCTGCCCTGGCCTGTGCCCGTCGCCCCGGTGCCCGATGCCGCGGCCGAGGCAGGCCCGACATCACCGGTCACAAGGCACCGCGGAACTCCCTGGCGGAATCGCCACGAGAGCGCTCCCCGCACCGGAGGCGACACAGCTCTCGCGTCACACGCAGCGGCGTCGCCTGCTGTCCCGAGCACCCGTCGACATGCGACCTCCGCGCTGGTGCGTCCCCCGCGACCGAGCGTGCGCCGCCGACGCCTGCGTTCACCACTCGCATCACGACGTGCAGCTGTGGCTGCGCTCCTCGTCGCGGTAGCGAGCGCCGGGCTTGTCGGCGCAACCACGATGTTGGACGAAATCACACCCGCCGCTCAACCCGGGCAGACGGTCGCGCAGGCGGCCTCGAGTAGGGAGCCCTTTCCCGGCACGCCACCTGACGGCGTCCCGGGTGACGTGACATGGACCGGCCCTGTCTTGCTGCCCGACTCACGGGTCGCGGTGGCCCCTGCGGCCGCGAGGGGCAAAGACCAGGTCGTGGCCCTCATCACCGCCGAACGGCACCTCGTCGCGCTCGATGCCTCGACCGGTCGAGCACGGTGGACGACCCCTCTGCCCGAGGGAGACATCGACAGGGGCCCGGGAGCGACCCGGCTCGGCGGCCGGCCGGCCGTGGCTCTGCAAGTGGGGACGCATGTTCTCGTCCGCGACGCCGGTGACGGCACTCCTCTGGCCGACGTCACGCTCCCCGAGGGCGCACGGCTCTCCCTCGACGGGGTGTGCCCGCTGGTTCTCATCGGTCCCACGGAGGCCGGCCTGCTCGACGGCTCCGGACTTCGAAGCGTGACCGTGCCGACGGGCGCCAGAGCTCTCAGCGCGAGGGAGGACGGCACTGTCCTCGCCGCCGACGCCCGCGGCTGGTGGCACCTGGATCCTGACCTCCCGGCGGGTGCAAGCGCCGTCACTCCGTGGGAACAGATGTCCTCGGGGGCAGACGGCTCGACCAGACCTCTCCAGGTGGTGGGGGCGCTCGGCTCTGCCGTGGTCCTGATCGACGCGGACGCGGCGGGACAACGTGTCCTCGTCCACGAAGACGGCGCCGCTGTTCGGGCGAGCTTCCAAGGTGACTCCGTCGCGGCACCGCGTGCCGTCTGGGCGCCGTCTCCCTCCGACATGTGGGGCATCCTCGGTCGCAGCCTGATCGACATGCGCTCCGGTGACGTGACCGACCTCGGCGAGTGGCGCACGGTACTCGTCACGGACGACCGCGCGTACGGCCTCATCGGGGAGTCCCTGCACGTCGTGCGTCCGGGCGGCGCGCCTGAGCCCGTCCACACGCGCACTGCATTGGTCGAGGCCACGGCCGGTGAGGGCGTGCTGGTCCGCGCTACCACCGATGACGGTCAGCGGGTCTGGATGATGCGCCCGTCGACAACCTGACCGGGGCCCCGGCCCACCGACCGACCCACGCGTGCCAAGATGACCCCGACTCACTCGCCTCTAGGCGGGTGGCTGGTTCACTGAACACGACCTTTCACGATCCCGCGGCACACACCCAGGAGATGACGCCGAATGCCGAAGACGCAGTCGACCCCGGTCGACGACGAGGCGGCCGAGCACATCGCGCAGTGGTCTCAGCTGCCGCACCCGCTCGAAGCGGCTGTGCTTCACGAGGTCAACGAGCCCGACGAATCGGTGATGCGCGCTGCCGATCTGATGCACCGGGAGCCTCCGGGGCTCGTCGGACCCACCCGCTCGACGTGGGTCGTCGTGCGCCTCACTCCCTCGGGGGAGGGCAATCGCCGTCGGGTGGCGAACTGGTGTTGGTACGCGACCAAGCAGGCGGCCGAGGGCGCGATGCGCACCGGCTGTGGCGACGACACGTTGATCCTCCACGAGACCTCGGTGCCGCGGTCGGTGCGTTGCGAGGGCATCGAGGCTTACCTCGCCAAGAACTACCAGGCCAGGTCCGCGCAGCCGACCCACTGACGAATCGGGGCTGACGCGTCGGCACTGACGCGTCAGGCGCGGACTCCCGTCTCCGGTTCCTTGGCGAGCCTGCTCGGTGCACTGCCACGAGTCGAGCGATCTCGCGACTCAGGCGCTGCCGGCCGACCTCTCAGAGCGGTAGCGGCCGGGCGCGACGCCGAATTCCTTGGAGAACGCGGCGCTGAACTCGAACGGGTCCGAGAATCCGCTGAGTCGGGCCGCAGCCGCAACGGTGGCGCCCTCTTCGTCGATCAACGTCGCGGCACGTGACAACCGCCAGCGGCGCAGATAGATCATCGGGGGCTCCCCCACGAGGAGCTGAAAGCGGCGGGACAGCGAGGAACGTGTCGTCCCCACACGGTCGGCCACTTCTTCGAGGGTCCACGGGTGTTCGGGCGAGCCGTGGAACAGGCGCAGCGCGGCGCCGACCACGGGGTCGAGCACCGCCCGCATCCATCCCTGGGCCTCCCCGTCGGCGACCCAGCGCCGCAGAGCGTCGATGAAGATGAGGTCGACGAGTCGTGTGACGGCGCTGTCCGTGGCCACCGACAGATGGTCTGCCTCCTCCACGAGCATCGCCCACAGAGCGCTGTCACGGGGCGTGCCGAGAACCTGCTCGGGGGCGAGCGACCCGACGAACCCCACCGACGTGGCCTCCGTCGGCGCGAAGGAACGGACGAAGAGACGGGTGCCCCCGGGGCCCTGCTCTCCCACGATGCGGAGGTCGGCCGGCGCCTGTGGCGAGCGGAAGGCGACGGCCGGCGGCTCGGGGCTAGCGCTGAGGACACGGGACGTATCGGTGTGGCTCAGAACGAGGATGTCGCCCGACTCCAGGGCCAGCGGGTCTCCGTCGCTGCGGTGACACCAGGCGGTGCCGTGGGCGACGGCCACCAGGTCCAGACCCGACCCGACGCCGAGATCCACCGACCAGGATCCGCGAACCCGGATCTCGGCGGTCTTCTCACCGCGGTCGAGGAAGGCGCTGAGGGGATCCACGTTGCACACCGTATCGGTGTGGGGGGGGCCGCTCACCGGCAGTTGTGTGCGTGGCGCGGGTAAAGCGTTCGGCTGTGTCGATGTTCGGACGACCGGCTCAGTCCACGATGTGGGCACCCGGCAGACGGGCGTCGATGAGGTCGACGAAACGCCTGACAGCAGGGCGTGACGCCGCGTTCTGGCGGTAGAGGGCGTGCAATCTCCGGAACGGCGCAGACCCCGTCAGCGGGAGTCGGGCGATGGTGTCGGGCAGCGTTCCGAACGCCAGCCGCGGCAGTAGGGCGTCGCACAGTCCTGCCGAGACGAGTGCCAGTTGGCCGGCGATCTCGTCGACGCGGTAGTCGATACGCGGCCGGCGCCCCATCTCGGTCATACGCCGGATCAGCCACTTGCGGCAGAACCCCTCGAGGTCGTCGGTGACCCACACGTCGTCCATCAGTTGCCGCAACGAGATGGCGGATTCACCGGCTAGCGCGTGGGTCGCGGGAACGAGGACGTCGAAGACGTCGTCGCCGACGACCGTGGACGCGAGATCGTGGGTGGTCGGCGGCACGCTCGTGCCCCACAGGTGGATGACGGCGACATCGACGTGCCCACCAATGACGGCGTCGCTGGCGCGGTCGGGAAACATCTCGTGCAGCTGCACGTGCAGATCTGGAGCCTCGGCGCGCAATTGCGCGAGAACGGGTGCGACGACCGGGCCGATCGCGCTCGGAAAGGACGCGATGCGCAACGTGCCGCTCAGGTCACCGCGCAGATCCTCCAGGCGGGCGGTGGCGCGCTCGGTGACCTCGGTGATCTCCTCGGCCGCCTCGACCAGAACACGCGCCGCATCGGTGAGGACGACTCCTCGGCCGGCCCGCTGAAGGAGGGTGGCGCCGACCTCACGTTCGAGCTTGCCGATCTGCTGACTCACCGCAGACGAGGTGAGTCCGAGCTCGAGAGCGGCGTCGAGCACCGAGCCGTGCACATGGACGGCATGGAGGCATTGAAGCCGACGAGCATCGAACATGTAACAACACTACATTGAGAGATCAGAAAAAGTCGTTTGTGCTTACCAATTGATGTGCCACATACTTGTTCTGTCGCCGCTGGGAGTTCCCTGCCGCCACGACTGGTCGACAACGATGTCCCACCCGTGACGTGCGCAATCTGCGCCGACAACACACACCGATCGAGGGGGTCTCGTCATGCTGTACGCCATTCTTCTTGTTCTCGCCCTTGCTGTTGTCACCCTGAGCGCACTGAGCGCCCACCGTTCGACGACGGCAGAGAACGTGTCCGACACGTTCCACCACGCCGGCCGTGGCATCGGCTCCCTCGAGATGAGCCGTCAGGGATTCGCCGCCGCTCAGCCGCTGCGCTGACCTCACTCATCTCGCTGCTGCCTGCGATCTCACGATCGCTGACACGTCTCCACCCCAGGCCATCGGCCATGCTGGAGGCGTGAGCACCTTCTTCGAATCGCCGCCCCATGTCATCGCACATCGGGGCGGCGCTCTCATGTCCGGCAACATCCGCCGTGAGAACACGCTGGTGGCCTTCCGTACCGCTGCCGACCTGGGTGTTCACCATCTGGAGACCGACGTCCACGCCACCTCCGACGGTGTTCTCGTCGCTGCCCACGACGCCGAACTCGACCGGGTCTCCGACCGGAGCGGCGCGATCGCCCAGCTCACCGCCACCGAGGTCCTCGCCGCCGACATCGGCGGGGAGCGCATCCCCCGTCTCACCGAGCTGGTGGATGCCTTGCCTGCCGCATCGTTCACCATCGACATCAAGGCGCCCGCTGCGGTCCTGCCTCTGGTGCGGGCATTGTGGCGGCGTAGTCGGCGCCGCCGCGTGTGTGTCGGATCGTTCTCTGAGGCACGGCTCTGGACGTTCCGGCTCCTGACTCTGGGGAGAGTGACGACCTCGGCCGGGCCGGGCGGGGTCGCGGCGCTGCGGTTTCTCCCCGTGTTCTGGCCGTGGCTGCACACGCCCGGTGTCGTGTTCCAGGTGCCGATCCATCGGCAGGTCGGCCCGTTGCGGGTGCGCATCGTGACGCCCGAATTCATCCGCCGCGCCCATGCGCTGGGCAAACAGGTCCACGTGTGGACGATCGACGACCCGGCCACGATGCACGAGCTGCTCGACCTCGGCGTCGACGGCATCGTCACCGACCGCCCCGACCTGGCTCTCGCGGTTCTCGCCGAGCGCGCCTGCGCGACTCACTGAGGAAGGGGCTCGCTGAGGCGACGGCGCGCTCGACCCAGGGTGAGATCACGGTCCCACATGATGAACCGGGGCTGCGTCGGCGCTGGTCACGGTCCTACCGTGGATGGCATCCATCCAGACCGGTTGAGGGACAGGCCCGATGATGCCGGGGCAACCAGCCCGCCTTGCGCGGAGCGCGGTGCCAACTCCTGCGGAGGGCTTCGGCTCGCCGGAAGATGGGTCGAGGCGGCATTCATGCTCCCTTTGCTCCTTCCCCGCATGAGCGGCGTCGTGGTTGTCGACCGACGCATAAGGAGCGATCGATGAGCGAGATCTCGCGCACCACCCGAGGCCTGCGAACCGGGATCGACACCGACCCCACTCACGGCGCCGTCGTGCCGCCGATCTATACCTCTAGCACGTACACGTTCGCGGGGTTGGGCGACAAGCGTCCCTACGACTATTCGCGGTGCGGCAACCCGACGCGTGATCAGCTCGGGCAGGCGATCACCACGCTGGAGGGCGGCGCCGGGGTCGCGACGATCACTGCGTCGGGCATGGCCGCCATCACCAACCTGATCTACGTCTTCGTCGAGCGCGGCGGCACCGTCGTCATTCCCCACGACGCGTACGGCGGCAGCTGGCGCCTGTTCGATTCGCTCGACAAGCGTGGCGACATCCGCATGATCACGGTCGACTTCAACGATGCCGCGCAGCTCGATGCGGCGTTGGCTCAGTCGCCGTCGTTGGTGTGGGTGGAGACGCCGAGCAACCCGTTGCTACGGATCACCGACATCGACGCGGTGACCACGGCTGCGCATGCGGCCGGCGCGAAGGTCGTCGTCGACAACACGTTCTGTTCGCCGCTGGTGCAGCGCCCACTCGAGTTCGGCGTCGATGCGGTCATCCACTCGACGACGAAGTACATCAACGGTCACAGCGACGTCGTGGGTGGCGCGGTCGTCTCGAGCACGGAGGAGATGGCCGAAGAGGTCGCCTGGTGGGCCAATGTGTTGGGTCTGCCTGCGAGTCCTGCCGATTCGGCGCAGGCGTTGCGTGGTCTGCGGACGCTGGCCGTGCGGATGGAGGCGCACCAGCGCAATGCCGCGGCCGTCGCGGAGTTGTTCGTGAGCCACGATGCGGTGAGCCGCGTCTACTACCCGGGTCTGCCCGAGCACCCGGGTCACGAGATCGCGGCGCGTCAGCAGAGTGGCTTCGGCGGCATGGTGAGCTGCGAACTGGCCGGTGGATACGAGGCCGTGGGTCGTTTCGTCGACGGGCTGCAGGTGTTCAACCTGGCCGAATCCCTCGGCGGCGTCGAGTCTCTGGTCGCCCACCCGACGTCGATGACCCACGCGTCGATGACCGAGGAGGCCCGCGCTGTCGCCGGAATCACCGACGGTCTGCTGCGCTTCTCCGTCGGCATCGACTCCGCCGACGACCTCCTGGCCGACCTCCGCGCTGCCCTCGACCGGGCCGCGCAGGTGTGCTGATTCGCTCGCATCTCATAGGGAAAACCGTCCCGCCGACGTGGACCACACTGCCGTCCCCGGCGCTGATCAGGCGAATCCCGGGGAGGTCTGCCTCAGCCACGTCAGGGCGTCGGGGATCATCGGTTTCCAGGCGCCGACGCGGTGGCCCGCATCAGGCGTGGCCCATTCCGTGACGGAGAGTGGGGGTTTGACCGCCGCGAGAAAGTCGGCCGTGGTCGGGCCCGCGTAGTGGTCCTTCTCCGAGAACTGGGTCAGAAGCGCGACGGCCGGCGGTGTGGCTGCGACCAGGCGCGGCAGGTCGTACGCGCCACCGACCGGCGGCGTCGGCTCGTAGTGACTCGAGAACAAGGGGCGCGTGTACCCGCCGAGGCTGATGGCCGCCGCATACGTCTGCGGATGACGCACCGCCGCCATCGACGCACACCACCCACCCGCGCTGTACCCCAACGCCGCCCACGACTCACGCTCCGGCTCCACGCCGAACGTCGCCACGGCCCAGGCGGGAACATCCGTCGTCAGCCATGTCTCCATCTGCGCCGCCGTACCGTCGACACACTCCGTGTCGACTTCCCCCGGCGACCAGTCCGGCACGATCACGACGGCGCCCGGCAGCGCACGGCCCACGTATTCCGCCAACGCCAGGTTGGCGAACGCGCTCTGCGCCGAAACCGGGTACCCGTGGAACACCTGCACCGCCGGACGACCCTCGCGCGGCTCACCCGGGGCGGTCCACGCGTACACCATCCCCGTATGTCCGCTGGTCGGGCCGGTGACCGTGTACGCCTGCAACACGGTCGTCGCGTCGGGCGTCGGTGCGGCCGACGCCACCACCGGTGCGGACGCCGGGCCCCACGGGCCCAGATCCGTCGTCGCCGCCACGCGGGGATCTGCGCCGAGCGCCCTCACGGCGGCCGGGTCGGGCCCGCCGAGGACGGACCCCAGATCACGCCACGACACGAACCACAGCCCGGCCCGATTGGCGGCCGTCCCGATCGCGAGCGCGAGGCTGAACGTCACGAGCAGGAGCGCCACGACCCGCAACAGCACCGACCGCAGGCCCGGTTGCGCCAGGCGCGCCCAACTCCGCACCACGAGCGTCATCACCACGACTGCCAGCAGCCAGGCGAGAACGATCGTCCCCCACCCCGTGACCTCGAACAATGCGCTCATCGCTCCAGGCTACGAGCCGCCCAGCGCCGACACACCGTTGACCTGCAGACATCCGCGAGCGTGAGCGCTCGCGAACGCGCCCCAGATCGACGCCGAGGATGTGACGGGGAGGCCACCCGAGCAGCCGGATCCCCACATTCTTGGCGTCGTCCTGAAGGCGAGGCAGGGTCAGCCCTGCGGGTTGGGGCGGCGCTTCTCGTTGAAGTGCGTGGAGGCGCGGTTGCCGAGGACGGTCAGACCCTCGACGACGGCGGACGCGGGGCCCTTGAGACGGGCGCGGGCGTCGTGGCCGAGGACCGTCTCGCCCGGCGTGACGGACGAACCGTCACCCGAGGGGAGAAGCCGCGACATCAGCCCGAGAGCAGCACCGGCCGCGCGGGGCGCGAGGGCGTGCGCGCGGACGCCGATCTTGGTCAGCGGCGAGAGGAGCACGATGTTCTTGCCCTTGAGAACCCCGTCGACCATCAGTGTGGCGGCGCGGCGGGCGTCCATCGACACGAGCGGCAGCGAGGCTCCGGGCGCGAACCAGGCGTACTCGGCAGCCGCGTTGCCGACGAACGTGGCCTGCACGTGGGAGCCGGTGCGCATGAGACCGGGAACGATGGTCGTCGCCGTGATTCCGGTCCCGGCCAGGTCGGCCGACAGACCGCGGGTGTATCCGACGGCACCGAACTTGGCCGTCGAGTACGGCACGAGGTGCGGCACGGAGATCATGCCGCCGATGGAGGTCACGACGCCGAGGCGCCCGCGGCGGCGCTCGCGCATGCCGGGGAGGACGGCCTGGGTGACGTTGATCGGACCCCAGAGCATCGTGTCGATCGCCTGCTCGTAGTGGCTGTGGTCGAAGCACTCGACCGGCCCAACCTGGATGACCCCGGCGACGTGGATGGCGACCTCGATCGGCCCGAGCTCGCGTTCGACCTGGGCGACGACCTCCCTCAGGCGGTCGACATCGCGGACGTCGGCGACGTGGGTGACGAGGTCGTGCCCCCAGCCGCGCATGGTGTCGCGAGCACCGGCCAGGGCGTCGGGGTCGCGGCTCAACCCGACGACGCGGTGACCGCGTTCGGCCAGCTCACGGGCCACGAGCAGCCCCAGGCCACGGGAGGCCCCGGCCACGAGGGCCACGGGGGCGGTGGATCGGACATCGGTACGCGAAGTCTCCATACCTCGGTCAGTACCCGCTCACGGCCGCGGTGAACCCGCCGACCCCGCGACGTATGGCAATTCGGGCATATGGGTATGGGGTGGGCCCGTGACGCGCTCGGTGCGCGACGCGCATCGCATCCCCTGAGTGAGGAGTTCCCATGAAGGCGTTGACCTGGCAGGGCACCGAGAAGGTGTCGGTCGAGCAGGTTCCGGATCCGGTGATCCAGGAGCCGACGGACGCGATCATCCGCGTCACGTCGACCGCGATCTGCGGCTCCGACCTGCACCTGTACAAGGTGCTCGGGCCGTTCCTCACCAAGGGCGACATCCTCGGGCACGAGCCGATGGGCATCGTCGAGGAGGTCGGGCCCGAGGCCGCCGGGCGCCTCAAGGTCGGCGACCGCGTGGTCGTGCCGTTCAACATCTCCTGTGGTCACTGCTTCATGTGCACCCACGGCCTCCAGTCGCAGTGCGAGACGACCGCGGACCACTCCCAGGACAAGGGTGCCGCGCTGCTCGGGTATACGAGCATGTACGGCGCCGTTCCCGGTGGTCAGGCCGAGTACCTGCGGGTTCCGCAGGCGCACTACGGGCCGGTTGTCGTGCCGGCCGAGGGCCCGGACGAGTTGTACCTCTACCTCTCGGACATCCTCCCGACCGCGTGGCAGGGCGTGAAGTACGCCGAGGCCGGCCCGGGCACGACGATCGCCGTCATCGGGCTCGGCCCGGTCGGTCAGCTTGCGGCCCGTGCCGCCCTGCACCTCGGGGCGGATCGGGTCATCGGGGTCGACCTCGTCGACGAGCGCCTCGCAACGGCACGCCGGTTCGGTGTCGAGACGCTGGACCTGCGTGAGGTCGACGGGTCGGTCTCGGACGCGATCCGTGACATGACGAACGGGCGCGGCGCGGACGGTGTCGTCGAGGCCGTCGGGATGGAGGCCCACGGTAACCCGGTGGCGGAGAAGGTCATCGGCCTCACCAACCTGCTCCCGGATCCGTTGCAGCGCAAGGCGATCGACAAGGCCGGGATCGACCGGCTCGACGCCCTACACACGGCGATCCTGTCGACGCGACGCGGCGGCATCGTGTCGATCTCCGGCGTGTACGGCGGTGCGGCCGACCCGATGCCGCTCATGTCCATGTTCGACCGCCAGCTCACCCTGCGCATGGGCCAGGCCAACGTGCGCCGCTGGACCGACGAGCTGATGAACATCATCCAGTCCGAGGGCGACGTCTTCGGCCTCGCCGACCTCGCCACCCACCGCCTCCCCCTGGACGACGCCCCCGGCGCCTACGACATGTTCCAGAAGAAGCACGACGACTGCCTCAAGGTGGTGCTCAAACCCCACGGTGACGCCTGACCGCTCACCGCACTTACTTCTTGCAGGGCATCGCTGCCGTAGGGAGGAGCAATGGGGCCGGATCCGCGACGATGGGTCCGGCCCCGGCGCCACCCTCATCGCGGCTGCAGCAGGCGAGCTTTGACCTGAAGGTGGTTCCGGGGTCATGCATGGCCCCCCGCCTCAGTACTGAAGCGGGTTTGGGAAACCTCGCACGTCAAGAGCAGCATCAACCGGAAGGTACGCGCACACCTCGTCGTATAGGTCACGCAGACACCCCCGATCGATGAGACCGTTCATCACATCGAAGAGGTCCAGTAGAAACTCGACGTCACGAACTGCGTAGGCCACCTGCGCCTTGGACAGTTCCGAAGCACCCCAGTCGCTCACGCGCACCGCACCCTTTTCCAGAGCGACCCCGAGATGCCGTTGCAACAGCGGGGCCAGACTGTGTTCACCGGGACTCACCTCGGGGGTCAGCAGTTTTGACGCGGCCTTGGTGCAACGGACTGCGCGCACAGGCCCCTCGTGCACCTGGGCGAGAAACCGGAGATCGAACGGTGCGAAATGAAACACCTTGACCGTTGCCTCGTCCTGCAACACAGCACCGAGGTGCGGCATCGGGGCGCCTGTGCGTCGCACCAGCACGGTTCCGCAGTCCCGCGCATGAAGTTGCACCAGCTCGAGCCGGTCCATCCTCCAGTCCAAGCCACCCGTTTCCGTGTCGACGGCGACGGCATCAGTGCCCTGCAGTCGCCTCAGCCATTCAAGGTCAAGGTCACCGTGGAGGACGACAGGCGAAGCAGCCTCATCCATCATGCACATCCGGCTGCCAGGCTTCCACGTCGAACGGATCCTCGCTCACGCCCTCCGCATGGAGGGCAGCGAGAAGCCGGAGGTGGGCAGGGGCGTCGGGCCCATTGACATGCTTGACAGACACGGTGACGGCGGCACCTGAGAGGCGCAGGGCGTGAACCCCGGCCAGGAGTGCGTTGGGTACGTACCCAAGGGGAAGACTGTCCGACGCCGTCACCACGATCGCTCGCGGATTGGCCTCATTCCCCGGCTCCTCGCGCAGTCCGAGCGTGTCACCTGGGTGCAGTCGCGCCAGGGCGCTCTCCAGTTCGATCCCTTCAACCTCGACGATCCCTCCGGGAAAACGGAACGGCCGGTAGGGGACATGTCTGACGCCGTGAACCAGGAAGACAGCGTCGATCACACCGTTGCTCACGTGCGGCTTCTCCAGGAGCTGGACCGTATCAGCTTCTCGGTGGCCCCCCGAGTAGATGATCTGTTCCAGGGGCGTCGCCCTCTCGCCCAGCCCCAGTTCACGGAGGAAACCGTCGTAGTCGGCGCGAGTGGGGTCGAGAGTGCGCTGCGCGAAGACTGGAAAGAGCGAGTCACTCCGGTACAAATTCCCGGGTCGGCGCAGCCCAGGCAGCCCCCGAAATCCGGACTGGAACGCGCGGGCAGAGCCGCGCGTGTAGGCGAACGTGTACTCCTCGCCGTCGAAGCGCAGAAGTCCAACGACAAGGATCTCGCGCGTCTGAGGCTGCTGCCAAAGAACCAGCAGGTCACGAGACGTCTGGGCAGCCTGGCGCAGCACGGGTTCACAGGTCGCGGATCGCATCGCGCAGCCTCCTCAGGTTGATCTCCAAGAGCGATGACAAAAAGGTAGCCGCCGGGTCCGACAACCCTTCGAACGATGCCTCGGCGATGGCGCCGATACCGGGTTCGAGCACCTCCACCAAGTCCTGACCCTCGCAGCCCTCGATGAACACCTGCTGCCAGTGTCGCCTACCCCGCTCGGTGCACATGATCAGCGCGTCGACAGCGGCGTCAACCAACGTGACCTTCAGCGGCGGAGGTTTGGTGTGCTGCAACCGGTGAGCCGTACCCCTGGCAGCCCACCGCGCCAGCTGATCCCGGTGTTCCGCCATCTGGGTGCGCTGCCCGGGGAGCAGGTTGTAGCCGAGAGCACTGCCGTGGTCGAAGGAAGGCGCAAGTTCGAACGGGCCATCCCCCACCGCGGGTTCCAACACGGCCCAGTTCTGTTCGTGTCGGTCACGGTTGGCAACGAGCGCATCGAGGCAGAGATACCCCGCGAACACATCGAACGCCTCCAACCCGGGGGGACCAGCGAAGCCCCGGGGTGGATCGACCTCGCTAAGGGCCGTGCGAATGTCGGCCAGGGTGTGGTTGCGCTTGAGCGTCCGTTGCCCTGGTTTCGGCCAGTCGGATACGTCGTCCACCACAACGATGTCCTGGTCAGCGAGAAAGAGCCCGCCTTCACGAAAATCATGAGCATCTGGATTATGGATTCTCAGCGAGAGCGATCCGTTGCGCAGGTCGTCTTTCCGCTCCGCAACCCGGACGCAGAGGCGACTGGGCGTACAGGGGATGCCGAGGCGGTTACCGATCTCGGTGGTGGCTACCTCCGCCCAGTCCTCTCCGTCGACATGAGCGTCATGAACGCGGACGAACTTGTGCAACCACCGGCGGCTCGGGGCGCCTTCGCTCTCAGACGGTTCAGCCAGCCATTGGGCGCCCTCCCCACCGAGAGTCTCCGTTCGCGTCAGACGCCAACTCGTGACGTCGATGCGCTCCCAGGGCGACCACATGTCAAGCCCTGGCTTCGGTTCGGAACTCGTCGTAGGAGTCGGAGAGGTAGGAGAGGAGGAGCTTCTTGAAACCGGGTTTCTCGAAGAACATGTCGACGAGGTGGCCGTTGGCTTCGTGGCGGTCGATGAGGGCGTCGCCGATGTACTGCTCGAGAGCGAGTTCGTAGCCAGAGCGGTCGTTGTCGAGGGCGACGGCGCGCATGGTGTCGCTGGTCTTGAGGTCGGTCTTCTGCTGGTCGACCCAGATCTTGTCGGCGTCGCCGAGGTCGGCGCCGAAGGTGTCGTTCATGGAGGCGATCAGGGCGGACAGCTTGTCGAGCACCGGCTCGGCCTGCTTGCCCTTGCCTTCGCCGGGGAGGGCGACGCCGGGCTCGTCGGACGCGGTGAGGTCGATGCCGCCCTGGTGGTTGGTGGCGAGCCGCAGGTGCGTGAGGTGCACGGAGTCGCTGATCTGCGGCATGGGGTCACCCTCGCGCGCCGGGAGCTGGGTGAGGAGCAGGCGGCCGTAGAGGTAGAGGCGTTCGAGGTCGGTGTCGGTCCACGGCATGGTCTGCGCTAGGAAGCCGTAGGCGCGGCAGAAGTGGTCGAGCGTGGCGCGGAAGTCCTCCGCAGCGTCGGAGTCCTGCTCGGCCAGGGTGATGAACCTGCCCTCGGCGGTGCCGACGTTGGCGTAGATGTGGGCCTGGCGGGAGCTATCGCCTTCGAGGAGGAGGTCGACGGCCAGTTCCATCTCGGGCGGGGAGAGGATGCCCGCGCTGGTCAGCTTGCTGTACGCCGTGTAGAGGATGTTCGGGTCGGTGGGGGTCGCGAACGACTGCTCGTAGAACGGCTGGAACGCGGCCTGGATCTCGTCGGCGGTGTTGGCGAAGTCGAGGACGAAGGTGTCCTCCTTGCCGGGGGTGGTGCGGTTGAGCCGGGACAGGGTCTGCACCGCTTTGACGCCGGAGAGTTTCTTGTCGACGTACATGGTGTGCAGCAGGGGCTCGTCGAACCCGGTCTGGTATTTCTCGGCGACGATGAGCAGCCGGTACTCGTCGTCCTTGAACCGCTTGGGGAGCTGCGATTCGGGGAAGCCGTTGACGCCGCCCTCGGTGAAGGTCGCCTCGGGGATGGCGGGGTCGGTGACGGGCCCGGAGAACGCGATGAGGATCTTCATCGCGTCGGGGCCGGTGTTGTAGCCCATGCGGTCGATGTACCGCTGGATCGCGGCGTGGGTGCGCAGGGCGTGCAGGCGGGATCGGGTGACGATCATCGCCTTGGCGTGGCCGTTGATCTTGGCCATCGTCTTCTGCCGGAAGTGTTCGACGATGACCTCGGCCTTGGCGTCGAGCCCGTACGAGTGCAGGGACGCGAACCGGGCGAGGGCGGCCTTGCCCTTGGATTTCTCCACTTCGATGTCGGCGCGGGGGTCGGTGTTGGCGAGGCGGTAGTACACGCCGTAGGTGGTGTAGTTGGCGAGCACGTCGAGGATGAATCCCTCGTCGATCGCCTGCCGCATCGAGTACGTGTGGAACGGCGTCACCTGGCCGTCGGGACCGACCTGCCCGAACAGTTCGAGCGTCTTGGGCTTCGGTGTGGCAGTGAAGGCGAAGAACGACAGGTTGCTCGACTTGCCGCGTTGACGGGCGGAGGCGAGGAGGAGGTCGCTGGCGTCGTCGGCCTCCTCGGCGGCGTCCTGCTCGGCTTCGGCGGCGGCGAGGGGATCCTCGGCATCGAGGACGGATTTGAGGTCTTTCATCGCGTTGCCGCTGGTGGAGGAGTGGGCCTCGTCGATGATGACGGCGAACCGCTTTCCGGCGACGTCGCGCGGGGTGCCATCGGGGTTGAGCGCTTCTTCTTTCGCTTTGGCGACGACGACGGGGAACTTCTGCAGCGTGGTGATGATGACGCGGGCCGCGTTGCCTTCGAGAGCGTCGCGGAGCTGGTCGGTGTTCTTGTCGATGCGGACGATCGTGCCGGGCACGTGTTCGAGGCCGGCGACGGTCTCCTGGAGTTGCCGGTCGAGCACCTTGCGGTCGGTGATGACGACGACCTTGTCGAAGATCGGCACGTCGTCGGCGCCGTGCAACTTCGAGAGGGCGTGCGCGCTCCACGCGATGGTGTTCGACTTGCCCGACCCGGCCGAGTGCTGCACGAGCCGGTCGACGCCCGCCCCGAATTCGCGGGTTGCGTCGAGGAGGGTGCGGACGGCGTGCCACTGGTGGAACCGCGGGAACAGGATCCGCCGCTCACTCGGTGCGGTGTTCGTGTCGCCCGCGTCGGTCGTGCTGACGTGGAGGAACGAGCCGAGCAGGTCGAGCCACGTGTCGCGCTGCCACACCTGCTCCCACAGGTAGGCAGTCTGGTAGCCGGATTTCGTCGCCGGGTTTCCGGCACCGCCGGGGTTGCCCGGTCCGGCGCTGCCCTGGTTGAAGGGGAGGAAGCGGGTCTTCTCCCGGTCGAGGCGCGTGGTCATCGCGACCTGGTGGGGGTCGACGGCGAAGTGGACGAGGGTGCGCTGGGCGAAGATGAGGTCGGCGGGGTTGCGGTCGGTGCGGTACTGCGCCATCGCGTGCTCGATGGACTGCCCCGAGATCGTGTTCTTCAACTCGGCCGTGGCGACGGGGATGCCGTTGGCAACGAGCACGAGGTCGAGGGAGTCCCGCGGGTTGCTCTCCGAGTGGTGGAGTTGCCGGACCACGCCGCACCGGTTGGCGGCGTACTTGCGAACCATGTCGTCGTTGAGCCCCGACGCGGGCTTGAAGTAGCACAGCCGCACCGTGACGCCGGAATCCTTGACCGGGTTCCGCAGCACGTCGAGCGTGCCCCGCTGCTCCAGGTTCTTGACGACGACCGCGAGGAACTTCTCCCTCGCCATCTCGGTCCCGCCGTGGCGCTGTTCGAGCTGCTGCCACGCCTTCGGCTGCGAATCCTTGACGAACGCGACCAGCTCGTCGGGGAACAGGCCGAGCTTGCGGTCGTACCCACCCGGCGCGACCTTCCCCCACCCGTTCCCCAACAGGTGGGCCTCGATCGCCGACTCGAACGCCTTCTCCTGCGTGATCGTCATGCCAGATTCTCCGGAATCCTCGTCGATGCCGTCGTCACATCCAACTGTCCCGTCACCGCCGCTGTGATGAGGGACTGCTTGTACTCGCCCAGTTTGGCGGTCAGCAGCGAAACCGCCTCCCCCAAGCCGTGGGCCCGATCGAGCACCGCGTCCCACCTCTGGGCCAGCGCGACCTGTTCCCTAAACGGCGGCACCGGCACCTTCAGCGCCCGGATAGTCTCGTTGTTCAAGATTGGTAATGTTGCTGAGGGAGCACCCGCTAGGAGCTGCGCGCGACGGGCATCCAAGACATGGAGAAGAAACCGTCCGTCGAGGATTCCCGGCGACGGCGTAAGGGCGGTGAGCTGCTGATTTCCCGTCGCGTCAGCCGGTAGCCACGCCACCTTCCCGGCCGTTGCTCCGATGCCCACCAGAAGGACAGAACCCCTCGGGAACATAGGGCAAGCGCCTCGTTGGACGTGGCGGGGAGCACTCACCACGCGCAAGTCGGATGTGAACGACCCTGGCGAGTACCAATCGAGACCCTCCGGATCGTCTGCATCAGGACCGGGCGTCCCTCCTGTCTGCACCGCCGCGAGGAACCGCCTGAGTGGAGCCCCGGCCGGGATCTCTGAGAGGTCTTCCGCAACCCTCGAAAGTCGACCCGAGGCGGCGACTTCCAGCTCCGCCCGGCGGGCGGCGATGATCTGGTCGATGAGGGCGACGCGCTCGTCGAGGAAGTCCGCGATCCGCCACTGCTCCCCCAGATTGGCGGCCGGGAAGCCGAAGGACGCCATGTGCTCCCACGAGGTGCGAGGCATCTTTGCCCCGTACGCACCGAGCATTGAATGCTCCAACCAGCCGCGACTCATAGTCACATAACTAAGGAAGCGCGAGTCGATTCCCGGTTCCGGACGAAGGCACAGAAACTCTCCCGACCCATGCATAGGCTCTGTCACCCGGAGCGACTTCGCCAGGTACGGGCGCAGCTTACCGAAGAGGACATCTCCCGGCTCGAACGCGTTCTGACCAGCGGGGGGACCTACGGAGAGCGGGCGCGAGGTGCGCCCTCCCCCAGAGTGGATATCTTCCAACTGAACAGTCAGGCGATCAGCACTGGAAGGCACGACGATATTTCTCATACAGTACCGGGCCGCGATTATACGGTTCACAGCCCCAGCTCCTTCATCCAGCCTTGGATTTGGGTTTCGAGGTCCTTGATCTCGGCAGCGATGTCTTCGACGGGGCGGGGTGGGGTGTAGACGTAGAACTGACGGGTGAAGGGGATTTCGACGCCGAGTTTGGTCTTGGTGTGGTCGATCCAGGCGTCGGGGACGTAGGGGTGAATCTCGTTGACGAGGTGCTGCTCCGCAGCGGCGGTGAGGGCCTCGGCACGGGCGGCATCGTCGAGGTCGAACCAGCCCGCCGGGAGGGGGATGTTCTCCTGGTCGCGGAGGTCGGCGTCGGGCTCGGGGTTGCCCTTCTTCAGGATGACGGGGGCCTCCGGGTCGGCCACCGCGCTCATACCGGCGAACTTCTTCTTTTGCGGCGCGGTCAGCCCCGACACCTCACCGAGCAGGGCCTTCTCCGTCTCGTACCGGTTACCCACGAGGTGGGCGAACGCGTCGAACGGGGCCTGCGCCACGGCCTCGGGCGCCACCTCCCACCGGCGACGCATCGGCCGTTCCACCGTGACGCGTTGGAACCCGAACGCCTCCCGCGGCAACACCTTGACCCGCGCGTCGCCCGCGAACTCGCCCTGCGCGCCGAGGTACAGGCGAGCGATCTCCCCGATGGCGTCCGGCGTCAACTCCTTGCGCTTGTCCCCGAGAGACTTGCGCATCTTGGTGCCGAACTCGCGGGCGTCGATCAGCCGCACGAGGCCGCGATCCTCGGGAGCCTTGTCATTGGTGAGAATCCACACGTACGTGGAGATGCCGGTGTTGTAGAACATCTGATCCGGCAGGGCGACGATGCCCTCCAACCAGTCGTTCTCGAGGATCCACTGCCGGATGTTCGACTCGCCCGAGCCCGCCTGCCCGGAGAACAACGGCGACCCCGACAGCACGATCCCCACCCGCGAGCCGCCCGGCTTCATCTTGCTCAACATGTGCTGCAAGAACAGCAGCGACCCGTCCGAGACACGCGGCAGACCCGCACCGAATCGACCCGCGAACCCGAGGCTCTCGTGCTCCTTCTTGATCGGCCCGGCGTACCCCTTCCAGTCCACGCCGTACGGCGGATTGGCGAGGATGAGGTCGAACTTGACGGTGCCGAACGCGTCCTGGGTCAGGGAGTTGCCGTTCTCCATCTGCTTGGGGTCGATGTTCTGCATCATCAGGTCGGACTGGGCGATGGCCCACGTCTCGTCGTTGAGTTCCTGCCCGTACACCTGCACCTGCGCGGCCGGGTTGAGGTTCTTGATGTGCTCCATCGCCGTCATGAGCATCCCGCCCGTGCCCGCCGCCGGGTCGTACACCGTGCGCACCGGGATCTGGGACTCGGTCACCTCACGCGCCACCTGCCCCGACACGAGCAACTCCACCATGAGCGCGATCACCTCCCGCGGCGTGTAATGCTCACCGGCGGTCTCGTTGCTCATTTCCGAGAACTTGCGCAGCAACTCCTCGAACACGTACCCCATTGCCTCGTTGCTCACGACGGACGGGCGCAGGTCGAGGTCCGCGAAATCGGCCATCACCTGGTAGAGAATTCCGGCGCGGTCCATCTTGGCGATCTTGTCGTCGACGTTGTACGCCTCCATCACCCGATACGCCTCCGGCGAGAGATATCGGATGTACCGGGCCAGGTTGTCGGCCAGATTGTCGGCGTCGCTGAGGAGGCTCCTGAACGTGTACGCCGACGTGTTGAAGAACTGCTGCCCCGTGATGCGCTTGAGCCGCCGCGACATCGCCTCACCGAGGTTGGTCTGATCCTTCGCGAGGGCCAGCGCCTCGTCCTTGGTCGGTGCCAACGCCGCATCCATCCGCCGCAACACGAGCAACGGCAACATCACGGACCCGTACTCGTGCTGCTTGAACGTCCCCCGCAGCGTGTCGGCCACCCGCCACACAAACGCGACCTTGTCAGCAAACCCCTGCGGCGCCATCGACTCCCCTTCCTTGCGGCCCAACAGATGACAACGTAGCCCCTGATGCGGTGCACTGGAGGATCTGATCAGCCAAAAGCAACGTTGACGCCTCTCTGGCCTAGTCGTCCCCCGGCACCTCCGGGGCCGCCACCACTTCCGTTGGAACTGCAGGCCAGGACTTCTGCCAGCCGCGGTACAAGCCTTCATCATGGAGGGCCCGCCGTCGGAACCCGTTGGCCTCGAGGAGCAGACCTCCCGGCACGTTGTCAGCATGAACACGGGCTGCCACTACGACCTCGGACACGCCTCGACTCAGCGCATCAGCGTCGATGGCTCCCAGAACGATCTCAAGGAGTTGGTCAGCCAACCGTCCACCACGGTGACGATGCCCCCATGCCACCGCCAGGGCGGAAATGAAGTACCAGACCTCCCCGTCCCCTTCCTCATCGAGAAACCAAACTCCCACTGCTGCCAAGCGCTCGTCCAGGTAACCGCAATGGAAAACGTGTGCTCTGTTCCGCCAGATCCCCGGCAAGTTTCTCTCGTGGTTGAGCCACTCCTCCACCTCCTCCGCCCAAGGTTCCCCTCCCTCGGATTCCGGATCACTACAGGAAAAGCCACGAAGATACGGATGGTCCTGCACCCCTCCGCGCCGCCATCGCACGGGGTCAAGTCCGGCCTCTTTCGGCGCAGCTCCCGGCACGTGAACATCCCATCACACGTGGGACCACCGCCGAAATTTCTTGATTTTTTCATAACGCCATGAGGACGACGAGGCCGCCCCACCCGGATCGGGTGGGGCGGCCTTCGTCTGTTCTGCGTGCGTCAGCCGACGAGCGGAGTGGCCGAGCGCGCGTTGTCGAAACGCTGCTGAGCGTCGGCCCAATTGACGACGTTCCACCAGGCCTTGACGTAGTCCGGCTTGACGTTGGCGTAGTCGAGGTAGAAGGCGTGCTCCCACATGTCGAGCATGACGACCGGGACGATGCCGGCGGTGATGTTGCCGTGCTGGTCGGTCATCTGCTCGATGACGAGACGCTGACCGATCTGGTCGTAGCCGAGGATGGCCCAGCCGGAACCCTGGATCGTCGTGGCGACACCGGTGAAATGCGCCTGGAACTTGTCGAAGCTGCCGAAGAACTCGTCGATCGCGGCGGCGAGCTCACCGGTGGGCTTGTCGCCACCGTCAGGGCTCATGTTCTTCCAGAAGATCGAGTGGTTGGTGTGACCACCCAGGTTGAACGCGAGGTTGCGCGAGAGCAGGAGCGCCTTGTCGGCGATGGACCCGTCGTTGCGGGCCTCTTCCATCTTCTCCAGGGCCGTGTTGGCGGCCTTGACGTACGCGGCGTGGTGCTTGTCGTGGTGCAGCTCCATGATCTTGGCGCTGATGTGCGGCTCGAGAGCCGCGTAGTCGTACGGAAGCTCGGGAAGGGTGTAGACGTCCATGACGTTTCCTCTCGTCGATGCGATCGGTCGCGCCGGCCAGATTTCGCTCCGGCGCCTCACCTAACACCTTAGCCAACACGAGTGTTTTGTATTCACGAGGGCGTCCGACGCGTGAGATTGCCACGGACGGAGCGCGATACGCCAACGCGCTGACCTGCACCGTTTCCGAGATGTCCGATGTCGCCCGACACACGCGATCCATCCGGTCGCGCCGAAACCCTCGACATCACCGGCGTCTCCGTCGGATGCTGCCTCCATGACGACCAGTGACACGACAGCGAGCACCAGCCCTGCAGCGCCGGCGACATCGACCGCAGCCGACGACTCCCCGATCCGCGTGGAGCGTGAGGGCGCGACGATCACGATCACCCTGGCGCGACCGAAGAAGCGCAACGCCCTGTCGATCGAGATGATGTCGGCGCTGCGAGATGCGATCTGCGAGGCCGGGCGATCCGACGCGCTGGCCGTCGTCATGGCCGCCGAGGGACCGGTGTTCTCCGCCGGGCACAACTTCGGCGACATGGCCGGAGCCGACCTGACGGCGACGCGCGCACTGTTCCTGCTCTGCACCGAGATGATGGACGCGATCCAGACCATCCCGCAGCCCGTCGTCGCCAAAGTTCACGCCCTGGCCACGGCGGCCGGCTGCCAGCTGGTGGCGTCCTGCGACCTTGCGATCGCTGCGGACTCGGCCGGGTTCGCTCTCCCCGGCGGCAAGGGCGGCTTGTTCTGCACGACGCCGCTCGTGGCCGTCTCCCGCAACATCAGCCGCAAGCGCGCTCTCGAACTCGCGTTGACCGGCGATGTCATCGACGCCGCAACCGCCGCCGACTGGGGTCTCATCAACAGCGCCGTCCCCGACGGCGAACTCGACGAGGCCGTCGCCGACCTCGTCGCCCGGGTCACGCGCGGCTCCGCGTACGGGCGCAGCATGGGCAAGCGTGCCTTCTACTCCCAGATCGGGCTGGACCAGCGCCAGGCCTACGACATCGCGATCGAGTCGATGGCTGCGGGCGCCACCACACTCGACGCGCAGGAAGGGTTCTCGGCGTTCTTCGACAAGCGGCACCCCGAGTTCACGAGCCGCCCCTGATCCGTGGTCCCGCGTCGACGCCCCTGGAGTTCAGGCCTCCGGTTCGGGCGCCCCTGCGGTTCGGCGGGAGGGGTCAGGCCAAAGCGGCCGGCTCCTTCGAGGGCGCGAGTTGCGTTCCGGCCGTGAGGGCTCCGAGCCCCAGACCCAAGGCCGTGCGGGGAAGGGCGAAGCCACGTCGACGGAGGCGAGCGGCGCCGCTCTCCAGCAGGCGGTCCTCGAGGTTGGCGGCAGTCGAGAGTCCGACCAGCACGATCATGAGGATCGCGGCCCGCTGCGCCGGGTCGTCCATGGCACGGCTGAGGACAGCCATCTTCTCGTCGCGGTCCGGCCGCGGGGTGGGCTCGTCATCGTCGAGGAGGATCACGCCGACCGACGATGCGGTGAGCAGCGCGCCACGCGCCGCCAATCGAGCCCAGCGGCCGCTCACGACCTCGGGCAGGGCTGTCCAGACGGCGACGGTGCTCCCGGCGAGAGCGGCCAGGGGCAGGCGAGCACGGAGCGTTTCGTCAGTCACGCGCCCCACCGTAGTGGGCACTCGGCTCGAACAACAGGGGCACAACCGGGGCAGTCGGGCGTCACCGGTCGCCGACGCCATCCCCGTTCCTCGGCGGACTCCACCTCGATGACCTCCGACATCCGGATGGACAGGACGTCTCTCCCACGACGGACGGGCAAGGCCCCCGGAGCCGAATGCCGTAGGGTCGAAGCAATTCCGGCGACAGGGGGCACGCGATGACCGAATCACAGGATGTCGTCGGCCGACTGGGTCCGAAGATCCGCGCAGAACGAGAGGAGCAGGGACTTTCCGTCTCTGACCTCTCCTCGCGCAGCGGCGTCGGACGCAGCACGCTGGCCGACCTCGAACAGTCGGCCCGCACCCCGACGCTCGACACGCTCGCCAAGATCGCCCACGGCCTGGGTGTGCCCATGCCACACCTGCTCGATGCCGAGGTCACACGGAGTCCTGTCGAGGCGCCCCTGGGTGAATCCGACGGCACCGAGGCCAAACCCCTCTCCATCTGGAGGGAGGGCGACGAGCAGATCGAGGTCTACCGACTGCGTGTCTCCACGCCGATCCACCGGGGTCGCTCGCGGGTCGGCTCACGCGGGTATCTGACGGTGATCACCGGATCACTCGCCGCCGGATCTGCCGCGACGCCACGCACGCTCACGGCCGGCGGGCAGCTCGCCTTCGCTGCTGACCAGCCCCACGTGTTCGCTCCGGTGAAAGGCACGGCCGAGGTCGTGCTCGTGATGCGTTACCCCATCTCCGAAGGCTGAGCGCGCGGCACCGCACCTCGCACCCGATAGCCCCCGTCGAGCTGGTCGACCTCGAGGTAGCCCCCGGCCGATTCGAGGCGCTCGCGCACGACACGCAGGCCCCGCCCCTCGATGTACTCCGCCGCGTCGAACATCTCAGCTTCGAGATCCTTCTCGAGGTCGCGCCCCGGCGCCTCGTCCTCGACGGTGACGGCGACTTCGTCCGCCTCCCAGAAGATCTCGACCTGAGCGACGGCGCCCGGTCCGGCGTGCCGCACCGTGTTGGTCAGCGCCTCCTGGGCCGTGCGGTACAGCGCCAACTGGGAGGCCACCGGCAGATCGCCGCGCTCCCCCTCGACGGCAAGGGTGACCGCGAGGCCCTCGCCTCGGGCAGCGTCGATGAGCCGCGGGAAGTCGTGCAACTGCGGCATGGGCGAGAGGGCATGTTCGGCGGCGAGCACCGGTCGTGACTCGTCGAGCTCCGCGAGGGCCCCTTCTGCGTCGGGCGCTTCGAGCAGCGACAGCAGCGACTGCACCCGGCCGAGAGCCTCCTCACCTTGTGCGGTGATCTCCGCCAAGGCATCGTCGGCCAGCGCCGGCGCCCGCCGGTAGGCGACGCGGCCTTCGCGGGCTCGGGAGAGGATCTCGTCGAGATTGTCGGCGACGGCACGCTGCACTTCGCGGGCCATGCGGGTCTGTTGACGAGTGACGGCCACCTCGAGGTGGTCCGAGACGTGGTCTGTGGTGTCGTCCCAGCGTGTCGCGACCGGTCTCGGGCCGGCAGCGAGCGCACGCCAGCGTCCGCAGGCGTAGGCCAGCAGGGCGAGAAGTGTGGCGACCAGTCCGACGCCGAGGCGCCATCCGTCCATGGTCGCGGGGGTGAGGAGCCAGGGAATGCCGTGCCACAAAGCGGCGACGAGCTCGGCCGCACCCGCACCGCCGAAGACGAGCGCGAGCCACCGGTTCGTGCGCGCATGCGCCGCGACCGAGTAGATGGCGACCCCGAACATCGCGGTGCTGGGCAGCAGGATCGCCGGAAGATACCCGGGCAGGCCGGAGACGGTGGGCGACACCGCAGGGCTCCCCAGCAGGGCGAGCGTGCCGAGCGCAGTGAACAGCATCGGCATCCACGGCACCCACCCGCGCAGCAACAACGAGAGATGGATGACGACGATCGCGACGATCCCGGGAATCCGCCAGGTCGGGTCGGCCGTGTCCCACACCGCCAGGGCACTGAGAAGGGCCAGCGGCAGTGACGCGACGAACACGCTCAGGTCCTGTCGCCTAATCCCGTGTCGTACTTGTCGGCGTGGCACCTGACCAGGCTAGGGGCGCGCAGCGTGGAGCCCGGCATGCAGACGCCCGCCGTTGTATACGACGAACACGGCACTCCTGCCAGCGGTTTCGCACCCGCTCGGTGCGCCGCCGGGGGACAGGGGTCAGTCGATCTCGAACGGGGAGGGATCACCTGCGCCGTAGCGAAGGATCTCGGCGGTTCCCGTGGAGAGGTCGACGACGGTGGTGGGCTCCAGGCCGCACTCCCCGGTGTCGAGGACGATGTCGACGACGTGATCCAACTCGTCCTTGACGAGCCACCCCTCGGTCATCGGGGTCTCTTCGCCGGGGAGGATCAGCGTGGTCGTCAGCATCGGCTCGCCGAGTTCGGCAAGGAGCGCCTGCGCGAGGGGATCGGCGGTGATGCGCACCCCGACCGTGTGCTTCTTGGGGTGCGACAGGCGGCGCGGCACCTCGGGCGTGGCCCGCAGGATGAACGTGTACGGCCCCGGGGTTGCAGCCTTGACCGCCCGGAACACCGTGTTCGACACGTCGACGACCTGCCCGAGTTGCGCGAAATCCCGGCACAACAGGGTGAAGTGGTGCCCCTCGCGCAACGCCCTGATGCGCTGCATGCGATCGCGCCCCTCGAGGTTGCCCATCGAGCACCCCAGGGCATAGCCCGAGCTGGTGGGGTAGGCGATGAGCGCCTTCTCCTCACGCATTTTCTCGACCGTGCGCGAGACGATCCGCGGCTGGGGATCGACCGGATGCACGTCCTCGTAGCGCGCCATGACGCCTCCTCACCGACGCATCACGGCTCCCGCCCGACCCGTCGCAATTCCTTTGCGATCGCCACACTGTACGACTCGACTCCGGATCGCGGTCGGCTTGAAGTGCGGTCGGCTCGGGTCCGGCGCGCAGGTCGAAGATCCGGGTCACGGCTCAGAGCGCACGGATCACCGTTCACGGACATCCGGCGTCTCCCCGATCCCCAGGGCGAGAACGAGGGCGAGGACGACGGCCGGATCGTCGAGCGCGTCGCCGAACCGGTCGCGGATCAGGCCCATGCGGTACCGGACGGTCTGGGGGTGGACGTGCAGGTCGTCGGCGACATCGGCGCGGCGGCCCTGATGCAGGAGCCATGAGCGCAGCGTCGCGATGAGTACGGTGCGGGTCGACTCCCGCACATCGTCGAGGGGCGCGAGAGCACGCCGACGCAGGTCGGCATGGGCCTCGGGGTCGGCCGTGAGCACGAGGTCGGCCAGGCGTTCGTCGGTGTCGATGAACTCCTGCGGCG
>DAMDJY010000008.1:3085-38612 GCA_032100225.1 Mobilicoccus sp. | reverse complement strand
CCATCACCTGGCCCGAGTTCGCCTCGCTGCACCCCTTCGCCCCGGCCGAGCAGACCCAAGGCATCCGGGACCTCGCCGAGGAGTTGTCGCAGTGGCTGGTCGAGATCACCGGCTACGACAAGGTCTCGCTGCAGCCCAACGCGGGCTCGCAGGGTGAGCTCGCCGGTCTCATGGCCATCCGGGCCTACCACCAGGCCAACGGCCACCACGAGCGTGACGTCTGCATCATCCCGAGCAGCGCGCACGGCACCAACGCCGCCAGTGCCGCGATGGCCGGTCTCAAGGTCGTCGTCGTCAAGTCCGCGGCCGACGGGTCGATCGACATGGACGACCTGCGCGCCAAGATCGAGCAGCACGGCGCCCGCCTGGCCGCGATCATGGTGACCTACCCCTCGACGCACGGGGTGTACGAGGACACGATCGTCGAGCTGTGCGAGCTGGTGCACGCTGCCGGTGGCCAGGTCTACGTCGACGGAGCCAACATGAACGCCCTGGTGGGTGTGGCTCGTCCCGGCAAGTTCGGCGCCGACGTCAGCCACCTCAACCTGCACAAGACGTTCTGCATCCCTCACGGCGGCGGTGGCCCCGGTGTCGGTCCGGTCGGTGTGCGTGCGCACCTCGCACCGCACCTGCCCAACCACCCGCTCGCCCCCGAGGCGGGCCCGGAGACGGGCGTCGGTCCGATCTCGGCGGCGCCGTTCGGCTCGGCCAGCATCCTGCCGATCAGCTGGGCCTACATCCGTCTCATGGGCGGGGAGGGTCTTGCGGCTGCAACCAAGATGGCGGTGCTGGGCGCCAACTACATCGCGGCTCGCCTGCGCGAGAGCTACCCGGTGCTCTACTCCGGTGAGGGTGGCCTCGTGGCGCACGAGTGCATCCTCGACCTGCGTGAGCTCACCAAGATCAGCGGTGTCACCGTCGACGACGTGGCCAAGCGCCTCATCGACTACGGATTCCACTCACCGACGATGAGCTTCCCCGTCGCCGGCACGCTCATGGTGGAGCCCACCGAGAGCGAGGACCTGGGCGAGATCGACCGGTTCTGCGACGCGATGATCGCCATCCGCGCCGAGATCCAGCAGGTCATCGACGGCCAGGTCGACGTCGAGAAGAGCGTCCTGCGCTCGGCCCCGCATACGGCGCACTGCCTGGCGGGGGAGTGGGACCACGAGTTCGACCGCATGACCGCGGCCTACCCGGCCGGGGTCGAGCCGCGCGCCAAGTACTGGCCCCCGGTGCGGCGCATCGACGGCGCCTACGGCGACCGCAACCTCATCTGCTCCTGCCCGCCGCCGGAAGCGTTCGAGGAGTGAGACTCCTGATCGGGTGACCGATATGTGAAGCCCCGGGTGCCGCAATGGCATCCGGGGCTTTACAGTTGCGAGGCCGATCCCCTCGACGAACGGAAACACCGACATGGGCCAGGACGTCAGTGGTGGCGAGTGGAGCAACTCCGAGCGCCAGCAGTACCGCGAGAAGGTGCGTCAGAACCTGGACGTGTTCGAGCGCATGTTGGCCGTGTCCAGCTTCGATTCCGGTCGGGTCCTGACGGGGATGGAGATGGAGTTCGCGCTGATCGGCGGCGACATGGCTCCGGCGTTCCGCAACGAGGAGGTCCTCGAGGCGATCGCCGACGAGAGCTTCGTCCATGAGCTGGCGCGCTTCAACATCGAACTCAACGTGGACCCGCGTGGTCTCGAGGGCGATGCGCTGCGCGTCCTCGAGCAGGACGTGCGCGACGCGCTGAACAAGGCCGATGCGGCTGCTCGCACCCAGGGCGCGCGTCTCGGCATGCTGGGCATCCTCCCGACGATCTTGCCCGAGCATGTCACCGAGGACGGGTGGATGAGCCGCCCGACCCGGTACGCGGCGTTGAACGACGCGATCATGCGTGCGCGCGGCGAGGACACGTTCATCGACATCCAGGGGGAGACCGGGGAACGGCTGACGATGTACTCGGACTCGATCGGGCCCGAGTCGGCGTGCACCTCGGTGCAGTTGCACGTCCAGGTCGCGCCTTCGGAGTTCGCCGCCTACTGGAACGCTGCGCAGGCGCTGGCCGGGCCGCAGTTGGCGTTGGCCGCCAACTCGCCGTTCTTCGGCGGCAAGATGCTGTGGCAGGAGACCCGCATCCCGTTGTTCACGCAGGCCACGGACACGCGGTCCATCGAGCTGGCCAACCAGGGCGTGCGCCCGCGGGTGGAGTTCGGCGACCGGTGGATCACGTCGATCTTCGACCTGTTCGAGGACAACGTGCGGTACTTTCCTGCGCTGCTGCCCGAGATCAGCGACGAGGATCCCGTGGCCAAGCTCGACGCGGGGGAGCCCCCGGAGTTGGCCGAGATGCGTCTGCACAACGGCACGGTCTACCGCTGGAACCGGCCGATCTACGACACCGCCGGTGGTCGCCCGCACCTGCGGGTGGAGAACCGGGTTCTGCCCGCCGGCCCGTCCGTGGTCGATGTCATCGCCAACGCGGCCTTCTACTACGGCGTTCTCGCCTACCTCGCCACGGAGGACCGCCCCGTCTGGACTCAGATGAGTTTCTCCGCGGCCAGCACGAACTTTCGGCACGGCGCTCGTGACGGTATGAACGCCCGCCTCTACTGGCCCGGGTACAGCTCCATCTCGCCCGACGAGCTCGCCCTGCGTCACCTCATCCCGTTGGCCGACCAGGGGCTGGCGGCGTGGGGTGTGGCCACCGAGGTGCGCGAGTCCTACCTGAGGGTCATCGAGGGACGCGCGATCTCCCGTCAGAACGGTGCCTCGTGGCAGTGCGACGTCGTCCACGCCTTCGAACGTCGCGGCCTGGATCGCATGGCCGCCCTGCGCGAGATGCTGGCCCTGTACCTGGAGAACAGCGGGACCAACGAGCCTGTTCACACCTGGGAGGTCCCGCGGGGCTAACGGGCCGATAGGCTGGGCGCGAATCTGCTCGCGTACTGGTGAAAGTTGGTGTCATGGCTGTCCGTCGCGTTGCCCTGTTGACTGCCGGAGGGTTCGCCCCCTGCTTGTCCTCGGCCGTGGGAGGTCTCATCGAGCGTTACTCCGAGATCGCCCCCGACGTCGAGATCATCGCCTACAAGCACGGCTACCAGGGCCTGCTCCAGGGTGACTACCTGACGGTGGACGACACCGTCCGCAAGAACGCGCACCTGCTGCACCGCTATGGCGGCTCGCCGATCGGCAACTCGCGCGTCAAGCTCACCAACCGTGACGACCTGGTCAAGCGTGGCCTGGTGTCCGAGGGTGTCGACCCGCTGGACTTCGCCGCCAAGCGCCTCACCGAGGACGGCGTCGACGTGCTGCACACCATCGGTGGCGACGACACGAACACCACCGCCGCCGATCTGGCCGCTCACCTCGAGGAGACGGGCCACCACCTCACTGTCGTGGGTCTGCCCAAGACGATCGACAACGACATCGTGCCGATCCGTCAGTCGCTCGGTGCGCAGACCGCAGCCGTGCAGGCCTCGGAGTTCGCCCAGAACGTCGTCGCCGAGCACAACTCCGGCTCGCGCATGCTCATCATCCACGAGGTCATGGGCCGTAACTGTGGCTGGCTGACGGCCGCCGCCGCGCGGGAGTACCGCACCTGGCTCGACGAGCAGCAGTGGCTGCCCGAGATCGGTCTCTCGCGTGAGGCGTGGGATGTCCACGGCGTGTACGTGCCCGAGATCGAGATCCACATCGACGGCGAGGCCGAGCGCCTCAAGGCGATCATGGACACGACCGGCAACGTCACGATCTTCCTCTCCGAGGGCGCCGGCGTCTCCGACATCGTCGACCTCATGGAGAAGAACGGCGAGGAGGTGCCGCGTGACGCGTTCGGTCACGTGCGCCTCAACGAGATCAACCCCGGCGCCTGGTTCGGCAAGCAGTTTGCCGAGAAGCTCGGTGCCGAGAAGGTGCTCGTGCAGAAGTCGGGTTACTTCTCCCGTTCTGCTCCCGCCAACGCGTACGACCTCGACCTCATCAAGCAGATGACGACGATGGCCGTCGACCGCGCGCTCGAGGGCGTCGCCGGTGTCATCGGGCACGACGAGGACCGCGGTGACGAGTTGCGGGCCATCGAGTTCGACCGCATCGCCGGTCACAAGGCCTTCGACTACCGGCAGGACTGGTTCGTGCAGATGCTCACCGACATCGGTCAGGGTTGGCCCGAGGGGCAGCACCCCGGCGGTCAGTGATCGGACTCCGCAGGCGCCGGACGCGCTGCGTGACGGGGCCGGGAGCATGTCGAATCGACATGCTCCCGGCCCCGTTCTCATGTCGGTGCGTGGTTTCAAGGTCAGGAATGTCTCAGTTCGGTATCGGTCGTGACGATGTGGCCAGCGGAGTAAACGCCCGCTGACACAGGCGTGCTCGCTCCACGGGGGCCCCACACACGCCGCAACCTGCGCGGCGAGTGCACCGATGTCGAACAGGAAGAAGTCTTGCCCGTGCGTTTTCGACGCCTGTCCACGGTGGCTGCGGCCACTCTCCTGGCACCTGCCTTTGCCGTCCTACCGATGCCTGCACAGGGAGAACCTGCGCAGAAGCCGGTGGAGACCACCCAGGAGGCCGCACCTCTGGTCGATCCGGACAACCCTGCTGTCGGTGATGGTCACATCGCCACTCAGGGCGATCTGGCTTTGGCCAAGACCAACACGCCCGAGGTCGCGAAGGCGCCCGATCTCACCGTTCTCGGCGCCACCGGTCGGCAGGAGGTCGACCAGGACCTCGCCGTCATCGGCGTCACCTGGGAGGGTGAGGTTCCGCTCGCCGTCCAGTACCGCACGGAGGGCCCGCAGGGGTGGGGTGCCTGGCAGGGTGTCGACACCGACACCGGCGAGAACGTGGAGAAGACCGCCGACAGTCGCGCCGGGTCCGACCCCATCGTCCTGACCGGCGCGAAGGCCGTTCAGGTCCGCATCCTCGGCAACGAGGGCGACACGCCTCGCGACCCGGTGCTCTCGGTCATCGACCCGGGTGACGGAGTCGGCGACGCCAACACCGACCGCCAGGCGGGTGCGGCCCAGGCTGCGGCATCGCGCCCGAACATTCGCTGGCGCGCACAGTGGGGTGCCGACGAGTCGATCCGCAAGGGATCCCCGTCCTACGGGCGGGTCGACGGTGCGATCGTGCACCACACGGCCGGTACGAACAACTACAGCCAGGCCCAGGTGCCGGCGATCCTGCGCGGCATCTACGCCTTCCACGTGAAGGACCGCGGCTGGAGCGACATCGGCTACAACTTCCTCGTCGACAAGTGGGGCCGGGTCTGGGAGGGCCGTTACGGCGGCACCAGTCGGGCTCTCGTGGGCGCGCAGGCCAGCGGCTTCAACGAGGTCACCATGGGCATCTCGGTCATGGGTGACTACCGCAACGTGGCGCCCTCGAACGCGGCCATCGACTCGGTGACACGCGTCATCGCCTGGAAGGCCTCGGTCCACGGGTTCGACCCGCGTGGGCGCTTCGCCTGGAAGGGCAAGACGTACCGCAACGTGAGCGGTCACCGCGACGTCGGCTCGACCACGTGCCCCGGCCTCATCTACAACTACCTGCCCGCGATGGCCACCCGCGCCGCAGCGCTCAAGGGTTCGGTCGGCAACACCGGGGCTTCGCCGCAGAAGCCGGGCGTCAGCCGCCCGCCGGTCGTGGCGACACCGCCAGTCGGTGGTCTCAACGTGGCCGATGCGATGGTCATGGGCTCGACCGGTCAGATGTTTGCGGTGAGCCCGAACGGCACGACGTCGATCTCCTCGGCCCGCAAGATCGATGGGGGCAACTGGCGCGGCTACAACCCGGTGCTCATCACCTCGGACGTCACCGGCGACCGCCTTCCTGACCTGATCTCCCGCCTGCCCGACGGACGACTCGTGATGCACAAGGGCACCGCCTCGGGTGTCTCGTCGCGCAGCTTCATCGGCAAGGGCTGGCAGGGCATGAGCCACATCCTCGCGCCGGGGGACTGGAGCGGTGACGGCAAGGCCGACCTGCTCGCCGTCGAGCGGTCCAGCGGCAAGCTGTACCTCTACACGGGGCGCGGCGGCGGCAGGTTCGCCGGCAAGACGCTCATCGGCCAGGGCTGGGGCGGCTTCCGCCACATCGCCGCGGTCGGCGACCTGAGCGGCGACGGACGCCCCGATCTGCTCGCGGTCAAGGCGAACGGCTCGGCCTACCTCTATCGCGGTAACGGGCACGGCCGGTTCATCTCCCCGGCCCAGGCCTCCCTCGGCAAGATCGGCAGCTACTCGCAGCTCGTGGGGATGAACGGCGCCGGGCGCGTCCTGGCCGTCCGTTCCGACGGCACGGCATACGTGCTCACCCGGTCGGGCAGCACGCTCAAGGCCACCCGCGTCTCACCGCACTTCCGCGGACTGACGGTGTTCCCGGGCTGATCCGACGTCACCATCGTGTGGCCACCATCGGTGCAGGGGCCTCGGCGCTTTTCGACCGCCGGGGCCCCTGCCCGCATAATCGGACGCGTGGACCAACCCCGTGATCTCACCCGATTCGCCTGGCTGTCGGTGGCGGCCGCCGTCGTCACCATCACTCTCAAGACCGGCGCCTGGTACATCACGGGGTCGGTGGGTCTGCTCTCGGATGCCGCCGAGTCGGTGGTCAACCTCGTCGCCGCCTTCGTCGCGCTCATCGCGCTGCGGGTGGCGGCCAAGCCTGCGGACAAGAGTCACCACTTCGGGCACAGCAAGGCGGAGTACTTCTCCGCAGCCGTCGAGGGAATGATGATCTTCGTCGCGGCAGTCGTCATCATCGTCGCGGCCGTCGAACGCCTGCTGCACCCGGCCCCGGTCGAGAACGTCGGCGTGGGTCTTCTGATCTCCGTGATCGCGACCATCCTCAACGGGGCTGTCGCCCTCGTGCTGATCCGGGCCGGCCGAAAGCACCGGTCGCGCACCCTGGCCGCAGACGGTGCCCACCTGTTGACCGACGTCTGGACCACGGTCGGCGTCGTCGTCGGGGTCATGCTCGTGTGGCTGACCGGGTGGCAGCCGCTGGACCCGATCGTCGCCCTGCTCGTCGGGGCCAACATCATCTGGACGGGCTGGAAGCTCATCTCCGAATCCCTCGACGGGCTCATGGACGTCTCGTGGCCCAAGGCGGAGAACGCCGAGCTGGCCCGCATCATGCGCAGGTTCACCACCGACGAGGTCGATATCCACGGCCTGCGGACCCGCGAGTCGGGGCATCAGCGGTTCGTCGACTTTCACCTTCTCGTGCCCGGCGCGTGGGACGTGCGACGAGCCCACGACCTCTGCGAGACCATCGAGGACGCCGTCCGGGAGGTCTTCGAGGGGGTCGTCATCAGCAGCCACATCGAGCCGCTCGAAGACCCCCGCTCCTACTCCGACTATGCGACCGAGGTTGCGTTGCCCACGGATTGAGCGCCGCCGGGGCCCGCCCAGAACGATCGTCCGAATGTTTCTCAGGTCGGTCGTCCAGTCGCCGATGAGTGGGATACCTCGCAGGGGGCGAGGGCGACATTCGACAAGGGGTGAGGGACATGGAGGTCCTCGACAGGCTGGACACGCGACTGGGATCGGCGCTCGCAGCCAAGGGGTGGCGGCGGCTCGGAACTCGGCGGTACGTGGGGGCGACGCACATGATCGAGGTGCTGCCCTCGGGGTACGACAACAGGCTGACGATCTTCTACGGACGCTGCCGGACGCCGGGGGACCCGTCCCGGCTGGCGGAATGCTCACGCATCACGATGGCCGACCGCGCCGAGGTCGAGCGGTTCCTCTCACGACTCTGACGACTGCTGCCGGGCGGCTATCGGACAGGCATCCCGACTCGTAGGCTGGGATTCTCGCAAGGCGACCACGTCGTGCGGACCGAGAGGAGCCCAGGATGACGAACGGACTGGCCGACGGCGGTAGTGCCGCGACGAGGCAGATCGAGCTGCGCAGGCTCGCGGCGGGGCGCTTCGAGGCGACCAACGTGCGGGGAGGCCGGCTCTCGCTCGGCACGGGGGATGGCGGGGATTTCACGCCGGTCGAGCTCCTGCTGACTGCCATCGCCGGCTGCAGCGCCATCGACGTCGACATGTTGACGGCGCGGCACGCGGAGCCCACCGAGTTCACCGTGACGTCGCGCGGTGACAAGGTCGCTGACGACCAGGGGCATCACATGAGTGACCTCGAGGTCACGTTCACGGTGAGGTTTCCCGCGGGGGAAGGCGGGGACAAAGCCCGCTTCATGACCCCGCGCGCGGTCGAGGCCTCCCGCGACCGCCTGTGCACGGTCTCCCGAACCGTCGCGCTCGGAACACCAGTGGTGATGACCGAGGCGACGACTCCGGAGTCGTGACGGGCGGCGCGAGGAGGCCTCCACACGCGTGAGTGACTCGGATCGAAAGTCCGAGGTCAGAGACCCTGGTCTTCGACGCGCATCGCGGACTCTTCGGCCGGGACCGCTGCCTCGTCCACGACGGCGGTGAGGTCGGCGTCCTCGGTGAGGCCGGGGCCGCCACCGACGAAGTTCTGGGATTCGGGAATGGCGTCGGGGTCGTCACCGCCGGCGAGGTCGCTGCTGGTGAGATCACTTCCGCCGAGCCCGCTCTCGTCGTCCGGTGCGCCGTAGGCGGAGGTCGGGTCGGGCTCCTCCTGCATGATGCGCTGCTCGATGGTCTCTTCGCCCTCGTAGCCGGCCATCTCACGCTCGGAGGCGCGCGGCATCAGGTCGGGCGGGGACGCGGGCAGGTCGTCGCCTTCGGTCGCGTCGATGCGCACGTCGCGCTCGGCTTCGTCGAGGGTGCCGTCCACGTCGGTCAGTTCGTGCGGGGCGCGGGCCCCTGCCTCGTCGGGCAGGCCGGTGGGGTCGAGGGAGTCATCAGTCATGCCGCCCAGCCTGCGGCCTCGCGCGGGTCGGGGCAAGCCCGACCCGCCGCGACTCCCGCCTCGCCGACTGCTGGTCTCAGCCTTCGCTGGGCATGACGACCCAGAGCACTCCGTAGAGGAGCAGCTGGGGGCCGGGGAGCAGGCACGAGAGAAGAAACGCGAGGCGCACCATCTTGGCGTCGACGCCGAACCGGCGGCCGAGACCGCCGCAGACGCCGCCGAGCACGCGGTCGGTGGCTGTGGTGCGAACGAGACGCTGATCCATGAGAGTCCTCCTCGATGCGGGGCCCTGGTGGCTCCGGGTACACAAGAAGTCAATCGCGGATCGGTGCCCAGGGCCATGGGGGAGTGCCCTGAGCTTTCCCTGTTGTCGCGCTGGCGGGTGAGTGGAGACCCTCAGTCGCCGTCGAGACGGTAGGTGCGTTCGAAACCGGTGTCGAGATCGCGGATGCGCACCTCGATGAGGCCGTGACTGTCGATGGCGTAGGTCTCCTCGACCATCGGGCCGTTCTCGCGACGCTGCACGTTCTCGACCTGCAGCGCTGTTGAGATGGGGGAGTCGGCAGCGTCGGTGAGGTCGGAGTCCTGTTGCAGCTCGGGGTCGAACGGAAAGACCGCCTCGGCGAACGGCACGAGCGAGCCGCGGGGCTGGCTGTGCTCGTCCAAGCCGGAGTATTCGACGAACCGGAAGTAACCGATGTTGTGTGCGGCGCGGTAGGTGCGCGTGATCGTGACCGGGCCCTCACCCTGGTCGGGCAGCGTCGCCTCGCGGTCGAGGATCGCGTCGAACGCCAGCGCTCGGCCTTCGGAGGCCTCACGGAACACGCCGAATCCGCGCCACAACCGGTCGCGCAGGCTGTATCCGGCGTTGGGGTCTGCGGCGATGGCGAGGCCGATCGCGGTGGAGGCGGCGGGGTAGGGCGAGCGATGGACGCGGCGGCCGAACTGCTCCTTGAGGAGGCGGGGGACCAGCGGCAACCCGCTCGCGCCGCCGACGAGGTAGATGCCGGCGATGTCGGTCAGGTCGGGGTCGCCCTCGTCGAGGCCGGAGATCAGCGGGGCCATCGCGTCGATGCTCCGGCGGACCAGCGGCGCCGCGGCCTCGTAGTAGTCGTTCGTGCGCACCATGACGTCGCGCTCGCCGACGTCGAGGGCGATGCGCTTGGACTGCGGGGTCAGGCGCTCCTTGGCGTCGCGGGCCTCGTCGGTGAGCTGCCGGTAATCGCGTCGTGTGAGGTCGGTGCGGGTCACGTCCGCCGCCGCGAGGGCCGAGCGGACGAGCACGTCGTCGAAGTCGTCTCCGCCGAGGTCGTTGACGCCGAGGGAGCCCACGACGTCGTGGTTCGTGCCGTCGACCGTCACCAGGGAGGCGTCGAACGTGCCGCCGCCGAGGTCGTAGACGACGACGTGCGTGCGGCGCGAGGTGATCGTATTGCCGCGGTGGTGGGTGTACTCGAACCCGGCCGCCGAGGGCTCGTTGACCATGCCCGTGACGTGGAATCCGGCATTGCGGAACGCCTCGAGCGTGATGAACCGTTGAGCGCCATGCGCGTGCGCCGGCACCGCGACCACCGTGTCACCCTCCGCGCTCCCGAACAGGTCGGCCACGCTGCTGCGAGTCGCCAGCGAGCTGCGCAGCCCGGAGAGGAAGCTCGTCATGAGGTCGAGCAGCGGAACGGTCACGTCGCCGACGCTGACGGGCGTGGTGGGGGAGACCTGCGGGTCGGCGAGCAACCGCTTGAACGAGCGGAGCAGGGGCCCGCCCTCGGACGCGGCCTGCAGGGCCTCGAAGCCGTGGACCAGGCGCCCATCGCGCTCGGAGACCACCGTCGGAAAGAACTCGTGGGCGTCGCCCTCGTGGTCGACGAACCGGACGACGGGGTAGTTGCCCCGATCGGCGTACGCCACGATCGTGCGAGTCGTCCCCAGATCCACGCCCAGATGCATGGCCTTGAGCGTAGTCGGGGCATCCCGTGGCACCGAATGGGGCGACGAACGGGGCGACGACGGCACGTGTGACGTTCGGGGTTCGCGGGCAACGGGGAGGGTAAGAGGAATAGTGCGTGGTCCGCGCTGTGCTCGCGGACCGGATGGAGGAGTCATGCCTGGCGTTCCCGGAGTCGTGTTCGATGTCGACGGCACCCTGCTCGACACCAACTACCTGCACACGATCGCGTGGACGCGGGCCATGCGCGAGCACGGGTATGAGGACGTGACGATGGACGCGGTTCACGGCGCGATCGGCATTGCCAGCGCCGGGCTCGTCGAGCACGTGCTCGGCAAGGAGGACGACAAGTTGGCCGATGCGCACTCGGAGGCGTACGAGGCGTTTCAGGACGACATTCGCGCCTTTCCCCAGGCCGCGGATCTGATGAAGGTCTGCCACGAGCGCGGATTGAAGGTCGTCATCGCCACCAGTGGCAAGGAGAAGGACTTGGAGTGGATGCTCCCGGCGATCGGTGTCGACGACGACATCGTCGACGACGCCTCGACCTCCTCCGACGTCGAGAACGCCAAGCCGGCGCCCGAACTCATGGAGGCAGCCATGGACAAGTCGGGGCTCGACCCCGAACACACCGTGGCCATCGGCGACACCGTGTGGGACGTGCAGTCCGCGAGCCGCGCCGGGATCCGGTGCATCGCCGTGACCTGCGGCGGGATCGGCGAGGCTGCACTGCGCGACGCCGGTGCGGTCGAGGTGTGGAAGGACCCCGCCGACCTCCTGGCGCACCTGGACGAATCGATCCTGTCGGGACTGGCGCCCACTTCACACAACTCCGCGAGCTAGACAAGCTTCTTGAATCGGACATTGCGGTGCCGATAAGAGGGAGATCCAGTCCACCCCAGAAGGGCTCCCTCCTGTGGCCTCTGCCAACGTGCGTCGAACTCCGTCGTTTCGGACGCGTCTGCTCCTGCTGATCGTTGTGCCCCTGCTTGGCACCGTCGGGTTCGCCGGCCCCAATGCCGTCCGCCAATGGGAGACCCGCAACGAACGGGCCACCATCCTGGGGTTGGTCGACGTCTCCTCGTCGATGGCGGGGTTGGCGCACGCACTGCAGGCCGAGCGGGGGGCGACCAACACCTACGTCGCCTCCAAGGGCGCCAAGATGGCCGACAGGCTGCCGACGCTGCGTAGCTCCACCGATCAGGCGCTCGCCACGGCGCAGTCGACGCTGACCGAGGCGGGCCTGCCGGACGAGGTAGTCGCACCCGTGCGGGCCACGCTGGACGCCGCCGGCGGCGTGAACGAGCTTCGGTCGCAGGCGGATTCGTACTCTCGGCCACCCAAGGAGTTCGTGGCCGACTACACCAAGGTCATCGAGGGCGTCCTCGACGCCTACGGGCCGATCGGCCGGGCCACCTCCGATGCCGGTGTAGCGCGTGACATCGCCGCGTTGGCCCAGTTGGCGCTCGCCAAGGAGCAGGCCGGTAAGCAGCGCGCTCAGTTGACCGCGGCCTTTGCCACAGACGAATGGGCCGAGGGACAGCGCAATCTGGTGCTCAGCCTGGCAGCTCAGCGTGCAGCCTATCTGCGGGGGTTCCAGGTCAGCGCGCCGCCGGAGGCTGCGGCCGGGTTGGCGGCGGTGCAGGAGTCGCCGGAGGCGAAGTCGGTCACCGATATCACCACCGCCGCGACGGGCAAGAACTCCGATTTCGGCCAGAGCCCCGACGCGTGGTTCGACGTGTCGACCAAGTACATCGACGCCCTGCACGCGCAGGAGTCCCAGGGGTTCACGTCGGTGCGCGACGAGGCGCAGGCGCTGTACCACCAGGTGAACACTCGACTGCTGCTGACGCTGGCGGTCATGGCGCTGGTGTTGCTGCTCACGGTGGTGGCGACCGTGTGGACGATCCGCTCGATCCTGCGCTCGGTGCGCGACGTCGAGTCGGCGCTGGGGGAGTTGCGTGCCGGGCACCTGGACGCACGGGCCGAGGTGCGCGGCGACGACGAGCTGTCCGCGATGGCCAGTTCGCTGAACGTCTCGATGGAATCGCTCGAATCCACCATGCAGCGGATCGCGTCGGCCGCGCTGCGACTGCAGACGTCGGCCGACGATCTGACCGGCGTCTCGTCGGGTCTGGCCGCGACGTCGGGGGAGAGTTCGAGCCAGGCGAACGAGGCGTCGGCTTCTGCCGTCAAGGTGTCGAGCGACATCGAATCGCTCGCGCACTCGGGCGATCAGTTGCGTGACGCGATCGGTGAGATCTCGCGTGCCGCCTCCCGGGCCCAATCGGTCGTCGGGGGAGCGGTGGCGCAATCGCAGCACGCCTCGGCGACGATGGCCGAGCTCGACGCGTCCAGCGCCCGCATCGGTGAGGTGCTCAAGACGATCGCCGCCATCTCGGAGCAGACCAAGCTGCTGGCCCTCAACGCCACCATCGAGGCCGCGCGTGCAGGGGAGGCGGGCAAGGGCTTCGCCGTCGTCGCCGGTGAGGTCAAGGAGCTGGCGCAGGCCACCACCTCGGCGACCGACGACATCGCGCGCCGCATCGACGAGTTGCGCACCGACATGGACCGGGTCTCGGTGAGCATCAGCCAGGTGGGCACGACGATCGGGGAGATCGACGAGATCCAGACCAGCATTGCTGCCGCCGTCGAGGAGCAGGCCGCGACGTCCCAGGACATGGCCGCGCACGTCGACGAGGCCGCGCACAGCTCCCAGGACATCGCCTCCCGCGCGACTCGTGTCGCCGATGCCGCGGGTCGCACCGAGGCCTCGGCGTCGTCGACCAAGACCTCGGCGCAGACCCTGTCGGACCTTGCCAGCGAGCTCGAGAGTGCCGTCGAGGAGTTCCGGCTGACGGCTCGGTGATCGAGGCGATCACCGGCGGTCTCACCGATCACTGACTAGTGGTGTACCTCGCGGCGAGGGCGTCGAGCGCTCGCGACAGTTCGGTCACGTCGGCGCCCACGGCGACGAACGTGGCTCCGAGGTCGAGGTATCGGCGGTTGAGCTCGTCGTCGAAGGTGAGGATGCCGGCGGGTTTGCCGGCGGCTCTGATCGTGGCGATGCCGTCCTCGATGGCGCGCTGCACCTCCGGTGAGGTCAGGGGGAGTCCCATGCAGGCCGACAGATCGGCGGGGCCGATGAAGATGCCGTCGACCCCGTCCACGGCGGCGATGTTCGCGAGATTGCCCATCGCCGTAGGTGTTTCGGCCTGCACGATGAGGCAGATGTCGTCGTCGGCTCGGGTGGCGTAGTCACCGCGGCGGCTGAAGTCCGAGGCACGGCCGAGCGCGGCACCCATCCCGCGGATGCCTGCCGGGGGATAGCGGACGGCCCGCACGACCTCCTCGGCCTGATCGGGGGTGTCGACCATCGGGACGAGCAGAGTCCGTGCGCCGGCATCGAGGAGTTGCTTGAGCATCCACGGTTCGTCGACGGGCGGCCGCACGACGGCCTCGGCGCGAGAGCTCTGCAGTGCGAGGAGTTGCGCCACGATGCTGCGTAAGTCGTTGGGCGCGTGTTCTCCGTCGATGACGAGCCAGTCGAATCCGGCACCGCCGGCGATGGAGGCGACGTACGCGTCGGCGCACGCCACCCACAACCCGATGAGTGCCCTGTCGCCCTGCTTCAGTGAGGCTTTGAAAGCGTTCTCGGACATCGCGACTCGTCCTCCTGTGCGGTTTCGTGGCGTTCATCATCACCCACCGGGCACACAGCTCATCGGGATCGACGTCGCGTGTGCCTGGGCCGACGTCTGCGTCGCCTCGTCCGAGCTGCGTTGCCCTGAGCGGCCCGGCCTGATCGACGGCGGCCGTGGTGAGGCGGCAGACTGGCGCCCGTGATCATCGCAGCTGCAGACGGTTCGTCCCTGTCCAATCCCGGCCCGGCAGGCTGGGCGTGGTACGTCGACGACTCGTGTTGGGCGGCCGGGGGATGGCCTCACGGCACCAACAACATGGGGGAGTTGAAGGCCGTCCTCGACCTGTTGCAGCAGACGTCGCACGTCGCTGACCAGCCGCTTCACATCTTGTGCGACTCGCAGTACGTCATCAATTCGGTCAGCAAGTGGATGGCCGGGTGGAAGCGCAAGGGATGGCGCAAGGCCGACGGCAAGCCGGTCATGAACGTCGAACTCCTCAAAGACATCGACACCGCTATCGCCGGTCGACAGGTGACGTTCGAGTGGGTCAAGGGTCACGCCGGTCACCAGCTCAACGAGGCTGCCGATGCCCGTGCCCAGGCCGCGGCCCGTGCGTTCCGCGACAAGACAGACGTTCCGCATGGGCCGGGATTCCGGGGCGCCCATGCTCAGGGTGCCGATTCGGTCGCCGGTCCGGTGGGGGAGCCGGGTGAGTCTCGCTCGGAGTCGGCACCTGCCGAGCGTTCCCGCGCCGCTTCGACCAAGGACGCGCCCGCGCGTACTGCAGCGACCAAGTCGCAGGCCGCTCCCGAGGCGGAGTTCGATCTGTTCAGCTTCGACGCGCCTGCGGAGTCGTCTGCGCCGGAACCTCACGAGACGGTGGCGCCCGCGCGGATGATCGAGGTCGACGAGGTCCTGGGCCGTGAAGAGGCGTTGCTGCTCGACGCAGTGCGTTCGGACCGCGGACGAGTCGATGCGCTGCTGCACCCGGAGTTCACGGAGATCGGCGCGTCGGGGCGTCTCTGGACGCGTGCGCAGATGCTCGACTGCATTGCGCCACTGGAGGATCCGACTCAGGTCGAGGTCGTGAACGTCGACCATATCGCCGACGACGTCATCCTGCTGGTGTGGCGTTCCCGCAGCGAGTCGTCACCGGCGCTGCGCAGTTCGATCTGGGTGCGTACCGAGTCCGGTTGGCAGATGCGTTTCCACCAGGGCACGCCTGAGCGGCGTTGATAGCGGCGGGGTGCAGTCCAGTCTTAGGGCCGTGTCCTTGACGACAGCGCAGACAAGCCGCGAGGGAGCCACTCGAGGGGAGTCACACCGGTGTGACTCGCGCGCGACTCAGCAGTGAAATGACATAATATGGATTATCGGCGGAAAGGGGTGCGGTCGCTCTGGCCTCGAGAGGGGTCGCAGACACGCTGGTTTCGGTGAGCGCCTCAAGACCCTGGTCCCGACCGTTGAGCGCGTCGCGGCGGGCCTGGCCAAGATGGTCGACATGAAGAAGGCCACTGCCGCTGCGGCAGAGGCCGACGCGCGGGCCGCCGTCCGCAACGCTGTCCTCACCATCGTCGGGCTGTCCCTACTCGGTATCGCGATCGCCTTGGTCATGGGCATGCGGCTCGGGCGTCAGATCGTCGGTGGCCTCGCCTCCATCGAGCGTGTGGCACGAGGCGCCGCGCGCGGTGACCTCACCGGCCGCACCGGCGTCACCACCCAGGACGAGACCGGCCGCGCAGCCTCCGCACTCGACTCGGCCCTGGCCGAACTGAGCGGCACGATCGACGAGGTGCGACACACCTCGGACCGCGTCTCCTTCTCGATCAGCGCGCTGAGCGAGTCGAACCGCCAGAGCACCGCCGGTGCCCGCCAGACGTCCGAGGCCGTGACTGCGGCCTCCGACAACGCCGGAGAGGTGTCCGGCAATGTCGGCACCGTCGCCGCGGGTACCGAGGAGATGACGGCCTCGATTCGCGAGATCGCGAAGAGCGCGAACGACGCCGCGGGTGTCGCCGCCAGCGCTGTGACGGTGGCCGACCGCACCAACGAAACCGTCTCCAAGCTGGGCGAATCCAGCATCGAGATCGGCAATGTCGTCAAGACGATCACGAGCATCGCCGAGCAGACCAACCTCCTCGCGCTCAACGCGACCATCGAGGCTGCGCGTGCCGGCGAGGCAGGCAAGGGCTTCGCCGTCGTCGCGAACGAGGTCAAAGAGTTGGCACAGGAAACGGGGAAGGCGACCGAAGACATCGGGCGTCGCGTCGAGGCGATTCAGCTCGACACCGAAGCGGCTGTCGCGGCCATCTCGGAGATAGCAATTGCGCGGCCACGTCTCGGCATTCACGACCGCCTGAGTTCGGGGGGCTGCCCCCGGGCCTGGCGTGGGTCGGGGCATTCGATCCTCGACCTCTGGCGTCCGAAGACGGCCGACTCCCCCGCCGACCTGCCGGCCCGAGTGCAACACTCCGCACATGCATGAGGCGATGTTCGACGACGTGGATCCCCTGCTCGCGCGGGTGCGAGAACTGGCCCATGCGCTCCCGGGGGCGCAGGAGAAGATCACCCACGGCCATCCGGCGTTCTTCACGAAGAAAGTGTTCGCCCACTACGGCGGCTCCCTCAAGATCGACGGCGTTTACGTGCAACACCCGCAGTCGATCGTTGTGCAGTCGGCGCCGGACGAACGCGACGGACTCCCCGCCCTTCCCGGCGCGTACGTCCCTGCCTATCTCGGCCCGTCGGGCTGGACCGGTACCGACCTCGACGACCACACCGACTGGACCGAGATCGCCGAACTCCTCAACGACTCCTTTCGGGTCACCGCTCCCCCACGATTGGTCGCTCAGCTCTAGGTCATGCGCCACGCGCGGTACAGGGCGGAGAATCGTCCTCCGGCCGCGACGAGTTCACTCGGTGAGCCGTCTTCGACGATCTCGCCGTCGTGGACGACGAGGACGCGGTCGGCGATCATCACCGTCGAGAGCCGGTGGGCGATGATGATGGCGGTCCGCTCCCCCAGCAACGTCATCAGGCCCTCTTGCACGGCGCGCTCGGAGGGGATGTCGAGCGAGCTGGTCGCCTCGTCGAGGATGAGCACCGACGGGGCGGCGAGGAACGCCCGCGCGAACGAGATCAACTGCCGCTGACCTGCAGAGACGCGCCCGCCCCGCTTGTTGACGTCCGTGTCGAATCCGTCGGGCAGGGCTCGAATGAACTCCCCCGCACCGATCGCGTCGGCGGCGGCTTCGACCTCGGCACGCGTAGCTCCGGGGCGGCCGAGTTCGATGTTCTCCGCGACGGTCCCCGAGAACAGGTACGCCTCCTGGGTGACCATGACGACGCTGCCGGTCAGGTCGGCGGCGGTGAGGTCACGCACGTCCACCCCGTCGAGTCGCACCCGTCCCTGCGTGACGTCGTAGAACCGAGCGACGAGCTTGGCGATCGTCGACTTGCCGGCGCCGGTGCGGCCGACGAGCGCGATGGTCTGACCAGCGGGAATGTGCAGGTCGACCGGCTTGAGCACCAGCGGGCCGGTGGGCGTGTACCGGAACGCGGCGTTCTCGAAGTCGATGCGGCCGGTCGCCTTCGGCAGCGGGACGGGCTTCTCCGGGTCCCGGACGGCCGGCACCTCGGCGAGCAGCGAGGCCAGCTTCTCCAGCGCAGCGACGGCCGACTGAAACGTGTTGTAGAAGTTCGCGATCTCGTCGATCGGCTGAAAGAACCGGCGGGCGTAGATGACGAGCGCGACGAGCACACCGACCTGCAGGTCACCGCCGAGCACCCGGAATCCCCCGACGACGAGCACCACGGCGATCGTCGCGTTCGCGAGGATGCGCAGCGCCGGTTGGTAGATGCCGAAGATCATGATCGCGTTGAGCGAGGCGTCGCGATAGGCCTGCGCGAGCCCGTCGTACGTGACGTGGTTGCGGTCCTCCTTGCGGAACGCCTTGACCGCGCGAATGCCGGTCATGGCCTCGACGAAGTGCACGATGACCCGCGCCGAATGCGTCCGAATCCCCCGATAGGCGTCGCGCGAGCGCTTCTGGAACCAGACCGTCAGCGCGACGCCCGGGATGAGCATGAGCAGCATGACGAGACCGGTCACCCAGTCCATCCCGAGGATGAGGACGACGGTGAACACCATCGACAGGCCGGACCCGACCATGATGTCGATGCCTGAGTCGAGCAGTTCGCGCAGCGCCTCCATGTCGGAGGTTTGCCGCGACACGATGCGGCCCGACGTGTAGCGCTCGTGAAACTCCAGGTCCAGGCGCTGCGTCTCCCGGAACACCCGACGCCGCAGCGACAGCAACACCTGCTGGCCCACGACCGTCGACTGGCTGACGTACCCGAACGTGAGGATGCCGCCGACGATCGCCGCCGCGATGTGGGCCGCGGTCGCGAGCGCGGCGGGGCGCGCGTCTCCGGCGAGCAGTGCGGGCAGCGCGTTGTCGATGCCCCACGCGATGATCGCGGGCCCCGCCACCACGGCGAGCTGCGCGAACACGACCATGAGCGCCAGCACCGCGACGCGGCCCCGCACCGGCGAGAGCAGGTCGCGCAGCAGGCGCATCGAGCGTCGACGGGACTCGCGGTTCTCCGCGTCGGTGAGCATGCGCTGCTCCTCCTCCGCCTCGGTGAGTCGGGGCGTCTCCCCCGTGGCATTCGCGCCAGCGACTGCCGCGGGATCGGCATCGACGTCTGCGGTGGAGCCGGCATCGGCTCCCGCACCCACCTCGGTGGACACCGGCGCATCAACATCGGCGCTGGTCACGCCCTTGAGCTGAGCGTGCGCGACGGGCGTCTCGAGCGAGGCGTCCATCGTCGCGATGTCGACGTTGTGGGCTGCTTCGGTCTCCTGGTGGGTGAGGACGTAGCGGTAGCGCTCAGAGCTCTCGAGCAGCTCGGCGTGGGTGCCGACGGCGACGACGCGGCCGTCGTCCATGAGCGCGACGCGGTCGGCGAGGGAGACCGTCGAGGTGCGGTGGGCGACGATGAGCGTCGTCGTGCCGGCAAGGACCTCGCTGAGGCGCTGGGTGACGGTCTCCTCGGTGCGGGTGTCCAGGGCCGAGAGCGGGTCGTCGAGCAGGAGAACCGCGGGTCGGGCGGCGATGGCGCGCGCCAGCGCGAGACGCTGCCGCTGCCCACCGGACAGACTCATGCCCTCCTCTCCGATGCGCGTGTCGACTCCGTCTGGCAGGTCGTAGGCGAACTCGGCGTCGGCGGTGGTCAGCGCTGTGTGCAGGAGGGCCTCACGCTCGTCCTCCCCCAGGCTCGCATCGGCCCCGAGCAGCACATTGGAACGCACCGAGTCGGAGAACAGCGTGGCGTCCTCGAACGCGACGGCCGTGATGGTGCGCAGGTCGATCAGGGACAGGTCGCGGATGTCGACGCCGTCGATGGTGATGCGCCCGCCCGTGACGTCGTACAGACGCGGGATCAGTTGCAGCAGCGTCGATTTACCGCAACCGGTGACTCCGACGAGCGCCATGGTCTCGCCCGGGCGGATGTGCAGGTCGACGCCGTCGACGACCCCGCGAGCGCTCTCCGGCGCATCGGGGTAGCGAAAGTGCACGTCCTCCAGGCGCACGTCGCCGCGCACCTGCGTCGGGTCGAGCGGGGCAGGCGCCTCGAGCGAGGTGATGCTGTTGGGCTCGTCCATCACCTCGTAGTGGCGTTCGAGCGCGGAGGTGGTGTTGACGGCCTGGCCGAGGAGTTGCCCGAGCATGCGGGTGGGGCCGATGACGAGCGTCGCCGTGGCGAAGTAGCTGGCCAGGCGCCCGACGTCCATGGTGCCGGCCGCGGTCTGGTGGAGGCCGAGGTAGAGGGCGACTCCGAGTGCGAGCTCCGGAAGCAGAAAGATCGTGGCATCGAACCGCGCCATCAAACGGGCTTTGCGCACCTCGGTCTGGCGGAGCCGGTCGGCCTGGCCGGTGAACGCCTCGAGGGCGGTCGGGCCGCGTCCGAAGGCCTTGAGTACGCGGATGCCCTGCACCGATTGTTCGATGGTGGTCGCGAGATCGCCGTTCTGGTCCTGGGAGAGCCGCGACAGGCTGTGGAACTGGCGGCTGAACACGTACGAGATGACGACGACAGGAATGGCGGCGAGCACGAACACCCCGGCCAGCAACGCGCTGGAGCGGAACAGCAGGACGACACCGACGACGATCGTCACGGCGCTGGCGACGACCATGATCATGCCGAACGCGACCCAGCGGCGAATCTGGTTGATGTCGCTCATCGCTCGCGAAAGCAACTGGCCCGATCCCCAGTGGTCGTGGAAGGCCACGGGCATGTGCATGACCTTGGCGTAGAACCGGACCCGCATGTCTTTCTCGGCCTGGGTCGCGGGCGCGACCGCGAAGATGCGCCGCAGCCAGATGAGCGCGGCTTCGATGATGCCGAGCCCGAGGACGACCGCCCCGGCGGTGAGAACGGCGGTCGAGGTGGGGTCGGTGGCGAGCCGATTGACCATGACCTCGAGCACCTGCGGGATGAGCAACGCCACGATGGATGCGGCCAGAGCGCTGAGCAGTCCGAGAAACAGGCGGCCGCGGATGGGACGCACCGTCGACCACAACCGGGACATGGCGACGAGCACGGCAACCTCTTCACATGTGTAGAACCGCCCCGACGCTCGAAACGGCCCGATCAGACTACGAGCCTGGCCCGTGCTGCGCCCGGCAATCTAGCCGGAGTGCCGTGCGCCGCGTTACGCCTGGTCGTCGAGGAGCTGGCGCATCAGGGTGGTGAAGGCGACCGGGTCGTCGAGCCACGGAAAGTGAGCGGCGCGTTCGAGGGCGTGAGCCGATCCGTTGCCGAAGAAGTTGGCGATCCGTGCGCCGGTGGTGGGGCCGGGCGACAGGTCCAGCGCGCCGACGACGACATGGGTGGGCGTCATGATGTCGGCGAGCGCCGCGCGGAGGGCGGTGCGGTCGGTCGGGCCGCGCCAGAACGTGGCGGCAAGGCCGCGGTCGCGCGGGGTCGAGGCGGAGTGTTCCTGCGACTCGGGAGTCCAGCGTGCGTAGCTGAACGGTGCTGTGGCGCGGCCGATCTCGTCGGTCCAGCCGATGGAGGCGGCGAGGTCGCGGCATGGCGTCACTCTGACATGCGGGCGCGCAGGCGGCAGGGCTATCGCGCTCTCGGGGGCCGTTCACGTCCCGTGCATCCGAAGATCGATTGGATGGCTTTTCCAGAGCAGCACGCGCGAGGACAACGACCCCCGCTTCTGAGGTCGGCCGCTGGATGACGACCAGAAGTGTGGCTCACCGAGGTCGCTACCGCATCGCTGCAGGTGAAAGCGCTGCGGCCAGGACCAGGGGAACTTCTGGTCGTCATTCGGGCAGGGTCAGCGCGTCAGCGAGGTGTGGCCGGAGCGCTCGGTGCCACCCCATCCGCTGGTGGCGACGTGATGGAGATGTCGGCGCCGTAAGTGATGGGGTCGGCGATCAGGGTGTCGTAGTCGTGATCGACCGGGGCTCGTAGGACGCGGCCGGAGGTGGTGGCGACCCACAGATCGAGGAGGCCACGCCCATCGGTGGGCTTGGCGGTCGGAGAGAGTGCGTTGCCGAGGTCGTCCTTGCCCGACGAGACGATGATGTGCTGTGCAGACACTCCGTCCACAGTCCCGGTTCCCATCTCCCAGATGGTGTCCACGGGGTCGACCGCCCAGAAGAACGGCGACGTCACGACGCTCTCGCGATCCAGGGGGGATGCCGCGGCCCACTGGTGGGTGGTCGGTGACTCGCTACCGGGTGACGACGGCAACCACGCCTGGTCGCCCACCATGAGGAACGCAGGCTCGGGCGTCGTCGACGGCGGGGTGACGCGCGAGAGACGCACCTTCGGGGTGGCTGGATCGCGAAGATCCACCTCGTTGAACATCGCAGGGAGTGTCGACGCGGTCTCGCTCGACGATGTCGTCGGTTGTGCGTAGGACAGCCTCACCTCGAGGGTGCCGGCCTCCTCGATACCCCGCCGCATCGACTTCCACAAAGTAGTCGCTTCGGCTGCGTTCAAGCGCCGTGGTTGAGACGGGGACGCCGTGGTGATGGGCGTCGACATCGCGGTGGGGGGAAGAGGCCTGCTCGGCCTGCCCTGTCGCGGGGGCGGTCGCCGACCCGGAACAGCCGGTCAAGACACCGCCGGTGACGAGAACGGCAACGAGCATCGTGGCGCTGCGAGAAACCACGGCGGGCCTCAATTCTGGATGTACTCCGCGAGGTGTTGCCCGGTCAGGGTGGAGGCGTCGGCGACGAGATCCGCCGGGGTGCCTTCGAAGACGATCTTGCCACCATCATGGCCGGCTCCGGGGCCGAGGTCGATGATCCAGTCGGCGTGGGCCATGACGGCCTGGTGGTGCTCGATGCAGATGACGGACTTGCCCGAGTCGACGAGCCGGTCGAGCAGCGCGAGCAGCTGCTCCACGTCGGCCAGGTGTAGGCCGGTGGTGGGCTCGTCGAGGACGAGGATCCCGCCGTTGGCCCCCATGTGCGTCGCCAACTTGATGCGCTGGCGCTCACCACCGGAGAGCGTCGACAGCGGCTGGCCCAGCGTGATGTAGCCGAGGCCGACGTCGTCGAGCCGTTCGAGGATCTTCATCGCCGCGGGGATGCGCGCCTCGCCCTCCCCGAAGAACTCCCGGGCCTGCGCGACGGGCATCGCCATGACCTCGGCGATGTCGCGCCCACCGAGGGTGTATTCGAGCACCTCGGCCTGAAAACCGTTGGCGTCACACACTTCACACGGCGTCGAGACCGTCTCCATGAACCCCAGCTCGGAGAACACGACCCCGGCGCCCTTGCAGTTGGGGCAGGCTCCCTCGGAGTTCGCGCTGAACAACGCGGGCTTGACCCCGTTGGCCTTGGCGAACGCCTTGCGGATCGGGTCGAGCAGGCCCGTGTAGGTGGCCGGGTTGCTGCGCCGCGACCCCTTGATCGCGCCCTGATCGATCTCGACGACGTCCTCACGACCACCGAGCGAGCCGTGGATCAGCGAGCTCTTGCCCGAGCCGGCCACACCCGTGACGACGAGCAGCACGCCCGTCGGGAGGTCGACATCGACGCCCTGGAGGTTGTGCGAGGTCGCGCCCCGGATCTCGAGCGTCCCCGTGGGAGTGCGCACGTCGCTCTTCAGCCGCGCGCGGTCTTCGAGGTGGCGCCCGGTGAGCGTGTCGGCCTGACGCAGCTCCGCGACGGTGCCCTCGAAGCAGATCTCGCCGCCACCGGTGCCGGCGCGGGGGCCGAGGTCGATGACGTGGTCGGCGACGGTGATGGTCTCGGGCTTGTGCTCGACGACGAGCACGGTGTTGCCCTTGTCGCGCAGGCGCAGCAGCAGGTCGTTCATGCGCGCGATGTCGTGCGGGTGCAGCCCGATCGTCGGCTCGTCGAACACGTACGTGACGTCGGTCAGCGCCGAGCCGAGGTGGCGGATCATCTTGGTGCGCTGCGCTTCTCCACCCGACAGCGTGCCGGCAGGGCGGTCCAGCGAGAGGTACCCGAGGCCGATCTCGACGAACGAGTCGAGCAGCGCCGAGATGCTCGTGAGCAGGGGCCCCGCGGACGGCTCGTCGAGGCCGCGGATCCAGGCGGCCAGGTCGGTGATCTGCATGGCGCAGCAGTCGGCGATGTTCTCGCCGTCGATCTTCGATTCAAGCGCGTGCTGGGCCAAGCGGGTGCCGCCGCAGTCGGGGCACGGGCGGAACACGACGGCGCGGTCGACAAACGCGCGGATATGGGCCTGCAGCGTTTCGCGGTCTTTGGAGAGCATCGACTTCTGAATGCGCGGGATGATGCCCTCGTAGGTGAGGTTGATGCCCTCGACCTTGATCTTGGTGGGCTCCTTGTAGAGCAGGTCGTCCATCTCGGCCTGGGTGTACGTGTCGAGTGGCTTGTCCATGGCGAAGCCGTAGCCGGAGAAGATGCGGCCGTACCAGCCGTCCATCGAATAGCCGGGAACGAGAATGGCCCCCGCAGACAGAGACAGCGAGCGGTCGACGATCGCCGTCAGGTCGACATCGGACACATTGCCGGTGCCTTCACAATTCGGGCACATGCCGCCGGTGACGGAGAAGGTGCGCTTCTCCTTCTTGCCCTTGTCCTTACCGGCCGCAATCGTGACGGCGCCCGCGCCGGTGATGGAGGGGACGTTGAAGGCGTATGCCTGCGGTGATCCGACGTTGGGCTGGGCAAACCGCGAAAACAGGATCCGCAGTAGAGCGTTCGCGTCGGTGGCCGTGCCGACGGTCGAGCGGATACTGGCACCCATGCGCTCCTGGTCGACGATGATCGCCGGCGTCAATCCCGAGAGCAGGTCGACGTCCGGACGGGCCATCGAGCCCATGAATCCCTGGATGAATGCCGGGTAGGTCTCGTTGATCATCCGCTGGGATTCCGCAGCGATGGTGTCGAAGACCAGCGAACTCTTGCCCGATCCGGACACGCCGGTGAACACCGTCAGGCGCCGCTTGGGAATGTCGACGGAAACGCCCTTGAGGTTGTTCTCCCGAGCCCCCTCGACGCGGATCAGATCGTGTGAATCAGCAGCATGGGGCTCGGTCATGAAACTAGCCTCCCACGCCCGTGGCGGGAAGCACACCGGTGCCGAGAAGCGCGAAGAGCACCAGGGCCAAAGCGATGCGGTAGATCACGAACGGCGTGAAGTTGTGTGTCGACACGTAGTTGAGCAGCCAGGCGATGACCGCATATCCGATGGCGAACGCGATGAGCGTCGCGACGAGGATCTGCCCCCAGGCGGGCTGCACCGGGTCGGAGGCGATGTCGAAGAGCTGGTTGAAACCCGAGAGCAGCACGGCGGGGATGGCCAGCAGGAACGAGTACCGCGCCGCCGATTCACGGGTGTATCCCATGAACAGACCACCGGCGATGGTTCCGCCGGAGCGGGAGACGCCGGGCACGAGTGCGAGCGCCTGGAAGAAGCCGTACGCGATGCCGTCCTTGACCGACAGGTCGCGGAGGTTCTTGCGCTGGGCAGGCTTGCGGTCGGCGATCCAGATGACGATCGCGAAGATCAACAGCATCGCGGCCGTGATCCACAGGTTGCGCAGCGGGCCCTTGATGAAGTCGCTGAGCAGAAGGCCGAGCACACCGATCGGGATGGTGCCGATGATCACCATCCACCCCATGCGGGCATCGGGGTCGCTGTGCGGGATCTTGCCGGTGACGGCCTGGAGCCAGTGCTTGATAATGCGCGCGATGTCGTGGCGGAAGTAGATGAGGACCGCGGCCTCGGTGCCGAGCTGGGTGATGGCCGTGAAGGCGGCGCCCGGGTCTCCCCCGCCGAACATGCGGCCCACGATGGACACGTGGGCGCTGGAGGAGACGGGAAGGAATTCCGTTAATCCCTGCACTACACCCAGCGTGATGGCTTCGAGCCAGCTCATTCTTGCTCCCGTCGATATGTCGCAGGGGCCGAGGGGATGCCCTCGCCCGACGCGGTCGTCGTCCCGCGTTGCACGGCGCCTGCGAGAAAGTATCAACCAGGACTGTGGTTCCGCTGAATCCGCGCGACTCGGTCGTTGGTCGGCTCAGTCGATGGTCAGCTCAGTCGATCGTCTCGGTGTGCACGCCGTAGACGCCGGCGGCCTTGTCTGCCACCCACAACTCCAAAGCGCGCCGCACGGTGCGGAAGGCCAGCTCGTCCCAGGGGATCTCGTCGACGCGCACGAGGGCGTTCTCGATGGTCTCCGGGCCCGGAGCGAGGTCGAGGTCGAGGAGGCGGGCGCGGAACAGGAGGTGGATCTGCCCCACCCGCACGACGTCGATGGCGCAGAACAGGCCTTCCAACTCGACCCGCGCGCCGGCCTCCTCGTCGGTCTCCCGCATCGCGCCGTCAGAGAGCGACTCCCCCATCTCCAAGAACCCGGCCGGCAGCGTCCAGTACCCCTTGCGCGGCTCGATGTTGCGGCGGCACAACAGGATGCGCTCGTCGGGGCCGCCCTCGTCCCACACCGGGATCGTGCCGACGACATTGATGGGGTTGACGTAGTCGATGTACCCGCACGCCGGGCATACCGGGCGCTCCCGGTCTTCCATCTCGGGCACGAGCTGCTCGGTCGCAGTGCCGCACAACCGGCAGAAGCGGATATCCGGAGTCATGTCTCGACTGTAGAACCCGATCGTCTCGGGCCGTGTCAGGCCCGCGCATGAGTACCGTGGTACAGCATGGTTGTCCGCCTGGACCGACCGGATGGGAGGAGCGCACGTGCAGACGCTCGTACTGGCATTCATCGGGGACGACAGCCCCGGTCTGGTGCATGCGCTCGCCGAGGTCCTCTCCGATCACGACGGCAACTGGGAGAACAGCCACATGACCTCGGTCGGCGGGATGTTCGCCGGTGTGCTGGAGGTCAGCGTCGCCCCTGACAAGCGGGACGCGTTGATGGAGGACTTCCGCGCTCTCGACGGGATGCTCGACGTCATGGTGCGTCCCACCACGAGCCCCGACGTCCACTCCGCCACCACCTCGACCCTGCAGGTCACCGGCCCCGACGGCAACGGCATCGTCGAACGGTTCTCGGCCATGCTGGCCCGATCCCGCATGACCATGTGCCACTTCGCCAGCGAGACCTGCGAGTCCACGGACGGGGGCGCCCCCGTGCTGCGCTTCACCTCGTCCCTGGTGCCCTGCGACGGTGCCGGCATCGACGACCTCCGAGCTGACCTGGCGCAGATGGAGTCCGAGCTCGGGGTCGATGTCGTGGTGACCACTCCCCCGACGGCCTGAGGAGGCCCGCACGGCTTCCCGCTCAGCCTGACGCGCAGCAGTCGCACGCCAGCCCCACACAGAAACGGCCGGGAAAGACGCGATGTCCTCCCCGGCCGTTCCGGATCGTCAGGTCACTTCTTGAAAGCGTCCTTGATGTTCTCTCCGGCCTTCTTGAGGTCGGCGCCCATCTGGTCGCCCTTGCCCTCGGCCTCAAGGCTCTGGTCGCCACTCGCCTTACCCATGGCTTCCTTGGCCTTGCCGCCGAGGCCCTGTGCGCTGTTGCCGAGCTTGTCGTCGAGGCCCATGGCCACTCCTTCGATCGGGATGGTGTCGCGTTCGACGACGGTACGACGCGAACAGGGCCCGCGTCACCCCCTGGCCACCAGGTGTTTGCCGTGTCGTACACGTCGGTGATTGGTCACGAACCCATGTCGCCGGTACCGTGGGGATGTCATGGGCGTCGCGTTGGGGGATGCGAACCTGCGCTCACCTCAAGCACATCAGTACGCGGACCATCCGGGCGATCAGGGAGTCGAATTCAGCATGCAGGCACGCAGGAGGGCGACGGCGGCTGTGCTGGCGGCCCTGACCCTCGGCGTCACCGCTGCCGCTCCGGCCCTGGCTACTCCTGAGCCCACCACGCGCGCTTCGGCAGACTCGTTCAAGAGTGCTTCCAAGGACAAGAGGACCGCCTCCAAGGACGGCGCGAGCGAGTCCAAGGACAAGGGCACGTCGAAGGACGCGGATCGCGCTCCCCTCACGCCCGAGCAGGTGGCCTCCCAGGTCGCCGAGGCCGCGACGTTGCAGAAGCAGTTGGAGAAGGACGACAAGGCTCTGGCCGCAGCGAGCAAGAAGCTCGCCGACTTGTCGGCTGCCTCGAACGCACTCATCAGCAAGGTCGCCGCCGCCCGCGCCGCCGAAGACGTGGCCAAGCAGAAGGAGGCTGCCGAGCTCGCCGAGCTCAAGCGCCTCACCGCCGAGGTCACCGCGGCTCAGCAGGACCTACAGGACATGGCTTACGACGCCTACGTCAACGGCCCGGGCCTCCTGCGTGAGGTCGCCGCCGTGATCGACATCGTCACCACCGGCGGCGAGAGTGCCGACGCGGCAGCCAAGGCCGGGTACCTCTCCAAGGCGCGCGCCGCGGACCAGAAGCACTTCGAGCAGCTCGCAGCTCAGCAGCGCGAAGCGGCCAAGAAGGCTGCTGCCGCCATGGCCGAACGAGCCAAGAAGACCGCGGCTGCCGAGAAGGCTCAGAAGGATGCGGCAGCCGCCGTCGCGGAGCAGCAGGCCTCTGTCGAAGCCATGCAGAAGCTCGCCGGTGAACAGCGCGGCAAGCTGGCCGACCTCGGAGTCGACGCAGGCATGATCGCCGGGGTCGACCTCGCCTCTCTGGAGAAGGTCGTCACCACACCGCTGTGCACCGAGGAGAACACCTCCTACCCCAACGGCCAGTGGCCCGGAACGGCGCTGTGCCCCTTGGCATCTGCATCCGGGCACATGTTGCGCCCCTCCGCCGCTCGGGCGTTCGACGCGCTCGCCGAGGCGTACCAGAAGGCCAACGGCACCAACCTCTGCATCACCGACAGCTACCGCAGCCTCGCCGCACAGATCGACGTCAAGAGGCGCAAGCCCGTCCTCGCGGCCAAGCCCGGGACGAGCAACCACGGCCTCGGCAAGGCCGTCGACCTCTGTGGCGGCATCGAGAGCTTCGGCACCTCCCAGCACATCTGGATGCAGCAGCACGCACCCCTGTTCGGGTTCTTCCACCCGGACTGGGCCCAGGCCGACGGCTCCAAGCCCGAACCGTGGCACTGGGAGTTCGCGGGCTGATCCCGCGTCACCGGCCAGGTATCCTCGACCCTGTCTGCCGGAACATCGGCGACGGTTCGTGCGTTGACGTATGGACTGCCGCGCCCCTCTCGGGCGCCCGAGCACGAAGGAGCACTACATGGCTGAGCGATCGCTGCGAGGCACCAACCTGTCGGCCCTCTCGATGGAGACCGACGAGAACGTCGTGCTGAGCGAGCGCACGATCACTCGCTATGTGTGCGAGAACAAGCACGTCAGTGAGCTTCCCTTCTCGGTCGAAGCCGACATCCCCGCCACGTGGGAGTGCCGCTGCGGCCTCGAGGCCAAGCTCGTCGACGGCGGACCCGAGCCCGAGGGCAAGCCCGTCAAGCCGGCTCGTACCCACTGGGACATGCTCCTGGAGCGCCGTTCGGTTCCCGAGCTCGAAGAGCTCCTCGAGGAGCGACTGCAGTTGCTGCGCACCTCCCGTGGTGAGAAGCCCAAGCGGAGCCGGTCCAAGGCCTGAGGCTCGGCCCACTTCGCGGCGTTGCCGCACTGGCATCACCGCACTGGCATCATCACGACGAAGGCGGCCTACCCCGATGATCCGGGGAGGCCGCCTTCGTCGTGCCGGGTGAGGGCTGGAGTGCAGCGCCGATCAGGACTCGCGGCGTAGATCGATGTGCGGAATCTCGCGAGGCTGCGGGGCCGTCCGCTCCTCCTGCACGATGACCGAACGGACGACGCCGGCCTGGGTCATCACGCGGCGTTCGACGTTGCGCTGGAGAGCGCGGCGGACGAAGGAGCGCGTGAAGGGCACGATGAGGAACAGCCCGATGACGTCGGTGATGAATCCGGGCAGCAGCAACAGGAACCCGCCGACGACGACGAGCCCGGCGTCTGCCGCCTCCTTACCGGGGACCCGGCCCGCGGCCATGGCGTCGCGCAGTGAGCGCCAGGTCGAGATGCCTTCGCGCTTCATCATCCACACGCCGAGGGTCGACATGAGGACGAGCAGCGCCAGAGTCCACCAGATGCCGATGGTCTGACCGGCCGCAACCAGCGCGGTGATCTCGAGGACGGGCAGCAGCACGACGCCGACGACGACGAGCCAGCCCGGGCCGCCGCGCCTTCGCGAGGCCGAAGCTGTGGCGTTCTTCGCGGAACTGTTGGCGTTCAGCGGCTGCGTGTGGACGTACGGAGTTCGGGGGCCCGAGGCAGTGGACATGTCACTCCTTGCCGCGGCGCGCTGCCCTGCCCTGTCGGCGGAGGGTCGACGTGAGTTCACGCGCCTGCTCGTATCTATAACGCGCACCCCATGCCGTGACGTTCCACAACGACTCGACGAATGTGTCACTTCTCATCTTCGAGTCGCCGGCGTCGCGCTCGACGAACGTGATGGGCACCTCGATGATCTTGAGCCCGGCGCGCACGGCGCGCCACGTCAGGTCGACCTGAAAGCAGTAACTCGTCGACTTGATGTTGTCGAGGCCGATGCGGGCCAGTGCCTCGGCGCGGTAGGCGCGAAATCCGGCTGTGGCATCCATGACGGGGATGCCGAGCAACATCCGCACGTACTGGTTGCCACCGACGGAGAGAGCCAGGCGGTGCGGCGGCCAGTTCTCGATCGCTCCCCCACGGATCCAGCGGGATCCGATGACGAGGTCGGCCTCGGGTGCGGCGGCGACGACGGCGGGGAGATCCTCGGGGCGGTGCGAGCCGTCGGCGTCCATCTCGATGAGGGTGTCGTAGCCCTGCTCCAACGCCCACCGGAATCCGGCGAGGTAGGCCTTGCCCAGGCCCTCTTTGCCGGCGCGATGCAGGACGCGGACCTGCGGATCTGCCGCAGCGAGTTCGTCGGCGAGTTGCCCCGTGCCGTCGGGAGAGTTGTCGTCGATGACGAGCACGTCGACCTGCGGACACGCGGCTCGGACACCCTCGACCTGACGCCGGATCGAGCCCATCTCGTTGTACGTGGGAATGAGGACCACGATGCGTCGCACCGGCTCACGCGAGAGCAGAACGCCCGGCGCGTGCCGATGAGGGCGTGGGATGTCGGGCATGAAGTCTCCTCGCATGAACGTCGGACCAGTCTAGCTGCGGGGGTTCTCGCGCTTCCGGCGCAGCGAGGTGGCCAGGGCCAGGGCCGCGCCCAGGGCGATCAGGCGGTCGGGCCACGCTCCGAGGCGGGTCGCGATAGTGCGCTCGGTGCGCAGTGGCAGATCGCCCGTCACGATGGCAGGAGTGAAGAGGCTGGTCTCCTGGTGCGCGACTCCGTCGGGCGTGATGAGTGCGGTGATCCCGACATTGCTCGAATGCACCACGCTGCGGCCGTACTCCACGGCCCGGACGCGGCTGATCGCGAGCTGCTGCGCCGACTCGGCGGACAGATCGAACATCGCGTTGTTGGTCTGGATGACGAGGACGTTGGCGCCCGCGTCGATCGTGTCCTGCAGCACATGGTCGATCGCCACCTCGAAGCAGATACCGAGACCGGCCTTGATCACCGGTCCGCGCTGGGTGGGGACCTGGATCACGCCGGGTGTGTTGCCGGGGACGAAGTCGCGCTCGAGCAGGTCGACCTGGCGGGTGATGGCCCGAAAGAACGCGCGGTGCGGCATGTACTCGCCGAAGGGGACGAGCTCGCGCTTGGAGTAGCGCTGGTCGGTGGCGCCCTCACCCGGCACGTAGAGGATCGACGTGTTGGTCAGATCGCTGCGCCCGCCGCCGAGGACCGCCCCGACCAGCACGGGCGCGTCGATGGCGGACACCGCTGTGTCGATGACCCGGCCTGCATCGGGGTTGACGAACGGGTCGATGTCGCTGGCGTTCTCGGGCCACACGACGAGATCCGGCGTGGGGAGTTCGCCGCTGCGCACCCGGCCCGCCGCCTCGATCGTGACTCGCCCGTGGTTGTCGAGGATCTGCCTGCGGGACGCATTGAAGTCGAGCCCGGCACGTGGCGCGTTGCCCTGCACGGCCATGAACGTGGCCGTCGCACCTCCTCTGCCGTCTGTGGCGCCGTCGCCCTCCGTGGGCGTCGGGATGGCCAGAGGAGCCAGGAGGAGCAGGGCGGCGAGTCCGGCCGCGAGTGCTGCTGGGCGGGCGGTGCGGTGCCGCGCAGCGTCGACGGCGGACAGGAGTAGCGAGCCGACGAGGGCCACGGCGAAGCCGAGCAGCGACGCTCCCCCGAGGGCAGCCAGGTTCAGTAGGGGTCCGTCGGCCTGACTGAACGCGATGCGACCCCAGGGGAATCCGCCGAAAGGCGTCGACCCGCGTGCCCACTCGGTCGCGGACCAGAGCGCAGCGACGAGCAGGGGGTTGACGCGGCGTCCATTGCGGTGGGCCAGGGCGACGAGTGCGCCGAAGAGCCCGATGAAGAGCGCCTGCAGCGTGGCGAGCGCGAGCCACGGGGTGGCGCCGACGTGCAGACCGGTCCATGAGACGTAGGGGATGAACCACGCGAGACCGCCGAGAGAGCCGAAGACGAAGCCGGAGCGAACGCGTCCACCGCGTGTCGCTGCTACGAGCATCGCCACGCCGATCGGGGCGCTCCACCACAGACCGACATTCGGAAAAGCCACCCAGATCGCCAGGCCTCCGAAGAGAGCGAGCGCGAGGCGGATGGGCAGAAGCACCAGGTGAGCTTAGCTGTAGTGATGCGGCCGAGGTGAGGGCGAAGCCCGCACGCCGTTGGGACCAGACCTCGCTACCAGGAGCGGCAGGACTGTTTTCTACTGAGCGCGCGGGCCTCGCAGCCACCACAGATCCGTCGTGGGTGAACTCCCCCGACGGTTCGACGACCACGCGCGTACGTCGTCGCGCCGGGCAGTCCGGGGATGTTCACCGCATCGTTCCAAGCAGGGAACCGGCAGTGACTTCAGTTCCACGCTACCTGGCTCTCGCGCCGAGTCAACATGGCCACGACCAGGGCTGATGTGATAAATACGCAGGCAGTGGGGCCGCCGCGCGAGAGTAAGGGTTGGTTCAAGAACGCCCGGCGGTCGCGCCACGCAAGGGGTGTCAGGGCTGCATGTCAGACTCGGCCCATGGCACGACGCGAGCGCGGCAAGGGCACCGGGGCGACCCCGGCGGTCCTGCGACTGACCGAGGCCGGAATTCCGTTTGCCGAGCACCACTACGAGCACGACGAGGCCGCGCTCTCCTACGGACTCGAGGCGGCCGACGCCCTTGGGGTGGAACCCTCGCGCGTCCTCAAGACGCTGGTCGTCAGTGTCGGCTCGGGCCTCGGGGTGACGGTGTTGCCCGTCGACCGTCAGCTCGACCTCAAGGCGGCCGGTGCCGGGTTCGGCGTGAAGAAGGTCACCCTCGCCGAGCAGGCCGCAGCCGAACGTGCGACGGGGTACGTCGTCGGCGGTATCAGCCCGTTTGGGCAGCGTTCGTCGCATCCCACGCTGCTCGACGAGAGCGCCCTTGAGCACGAGACGATCTTCGTCTCCGGAGGGCGCCGCGGGTTCGACATCGAGGTCCCTCCGAGCGCGCTGATCACCCTGCTGCAGGCCCACACCGCCCCCATCACCCGCTGAGGAGACCGCCATGCGCCCCCTGATGTTGCTCGACACCGCGTCCCTGTACTTTCGCGCGTTCTACGGGGTGCCGGAGCGGGCCGAGCCCGGAGAGCTGCCGCGCAACGCGATCACCGGGCTGGTCGACATGATGGCGACCCTCGTTCAGACACACCGCCCCTCGGGGTTGGTGGCCTGCTGGGATGACGACTGGCGCCCGGAGTTCCGTGTCGCCGCACTGCCCAGCTACAAGGCGCACCGGGTGGCCGAGAACACCGAGGAAGGCGAAGAGGCCCCGGAGGCGTTGATGCTGCAGGTCCCGGCGATCCGTGACCTGCTCGAAGCGGTCGGGATCCCCCGGATCGGTCACCCCGGATACGAGGCCGACGATGTCATCGGCACCCTGACGACGATGGCCGTGGCCTCGGGGCGGCCCGTGCTCGTCGTCACCGGCGACCGAGACCTGTTCCAGCTCGTCGACGACGAGGCCGATGTGAAGGTGCTGTACACGGCCCGCGGCGGCGTGCATAACCCCGACGTCATCGACCAGGCGTACCTCCAGACGACCTACGGCATCGCCGACGGCGGGGCCTACGTGGACCTCGCCCTGCTGCGCGGCGACCCCAGCGACGGCCTCCCCGGTGTCAAGGGCATCGGCGAGAAGACGGCCCTGAAACTGCTGAACGAGTACGGATCCCTCGCCGCCCTCAAAGCCGCCGTCGCCGCAGGTGACCTGCCCAAGGGTGCTGTCGGCAAACGCCTCGTCGAGTCCGGTGACTACCTCGACCGCGCCGAGCCCGTCGTCCGCGTCGCCCGCGACATCCCCCTCGTCGGCGTCGTCGACGGCAGTGTCCCCGACCAGGTCGCCGACCCCGCCCGCATCGCCGAGCTCGTCTCCACCTACCACCTCACCGGACTCCCCCGCCTCCTCGACGCCCTGGGGATTCGGCCGTGAACGTCGGCGGCATCACCACCTCCCTCTTTCGGGGCCGGTTCGAACCGGGGGTTGCGATCGCGTGTGGGTCGTCTGGGCGGGTTCGGCAATTGCACTGCCACGTAGGGCTTCTCGGGGCACCTGGCGGGGTCTCCGAAGTTCGCTCGCAAGTGCGATCAAAAGCGCAGTGAACTGCAATAACAGGCGATTTTCAGTGGCCTGGTGGAGTTCCGTAATAGCAACAAGTGTTCTAGAATAGAGGCACCTACCCGCACCGATGCGAAAGGTCTCTCATGGACACCCTCACGACGCCAGCGGTCTTGAACCCGCCTGAGCAGTGGGGTGTGGGCGAGGTTGTTGCGGGCGATGTGTTCGCGGGATGCAGCGACGACGAGTTGTTGGAGATCGTCGCGGCCGATGAGCGGTTGGCGGCGTGGATCACGTCTCATGGGGTGGCTGCTGTCGGGGAGTTGGCTCGCCGGGCCGAGGAACAAGCGCTGGTGGAGTTGAGCCCCGATGCCCCGGCACGGGCGCGGAACCTGGCGCTGGTCGGTGCGCGTGAGTCGATCGTCGACGAGGTGGCGTTGGCCTCCGGATTGGGCCAGCGGGCGGTGGTCACACGTGTAGAGGTGGCCCGGGGTATTCCAGACCGGTTCCGCGCAGTGCGCACGGCATTGGCTGCGGGGCAGATGTCGTGGCCGCGCGTGGTGCAGTTCACCGACCGCACGGCCGACGTCGATTCGCAGCGGGTGCAGAGCATCGCGGCGAAGGTCCTCGAACCCTGGTCGACCCTTCCTGATGGCCGGGCTGACGCGGGTGGGTTGGCAGTGCCGCAATCGGAGTTCTCGCGCCGGTTGTCTCGGGGGGTCGCTGCGGCGCGGACCACCGCCGAGCAGCATCGGGACGCGGTGGCGCGCCGGGATGCGCGTGCCGTGCTCAACCCTGCGGGCGATGGGGCCTTCACCGTCTCCGGAGACGCGGCACGAGTCGCTGCAGCGGCGTCTCGAGTCGACAAGATCGCTCGACGGCTCCGCCAAGAGGGCGACTCGCGCACCCTGGCGCAGTTGCGTTCAGACGTCGCGCTGGACCTGCTTCAGCACGGTCAGCTCAGC
>DAMDJY010000008.1:0-3075 GCA_032100225.1 Mobilicoccus sp. | reverse complement strand
GATGCCGCCGCGATCACGGCGGCAGCCGCCACTGGTGGGGACATGGATGGTGCGCGCAGTGGCGGTGCGCTCGGCGACGATCCCGCGTTCTGCGACGCCGAGAGTTCGGGCGTGTCAGACAGAGCCGCAGCGTCGGCGAGTCGTGGTGCGCTCGCCGCCGACGCCGACGCCGTCCGGGCCGCTTCCGGCGATGCCGCGGAGCGCGACCTGGCGGAGGTCCTGTCCCCGTATGCGACGTTCGGTGGGCAGTTGCCCCCGGCGCGGGTGGACGTGAGCGTGTCCGCCGCGACGTTGCTTGGGTTGAGTCGGGAGCCGGGCACGATCCTGTGCGGCTCGGTCGAGCAGTGGCTGTCTGCCGACCAGGTCCGCCGGATCGCCTACCAGGCAGGGTCGACGTGGCGGCGGATCGTCACCGACCCGGCCACCGGCTATATGGCCGACTACTCCACGACCCGGTACGAGGTCACCGGGCAGTTGCGGGAGCGCGTCTTCGCCCGGGATCGCTACTCCCGTGTGCCCGGCTCCACGCGCCCGGCCGTGTTCTGCGACACCGATCACGACACCGACTACGCGGCAGGCGGTCCCTCGAGCGAGGCGAACCTCTCGGCCAAGAATCGTCGCGGTCACAACCACAAGACACACCGGCGCTGGAAGTCCGAGCGAGAGCCCGGCGTTCATGGCGCCATCACCTGGACCACTCCTGCCGGGCGCACTTACACGACCCAACCTCACGACTACCGCGACAGCTCGGTCGATGCCTGGTCGTTGATCCGCGAGTCCGTCCGAAGTCGCTCCGTCCCCGAGGTGGATCCTGACGACCCGTGCCAGTCCTGCCACTCCCGTCTGGGATGCGATGGGGACAAGCCTGGTCCCGCCCTGACCACCACTGACGCCACCGATGCAACCGGTCAGGGCGCCGACCTGCGCGTGAACCGCATCCTCGCGACCATCGCGGGTGGGCGCACGGGCAGCGTTGACACGAGCACGAGCACGAGCACGAGCACGAGCACGAGCACAGCCGCTGGCGCGGGTATCGGCGCCGAACGCGACAGCGACGCTGGTTTGAGTGCTCTCGCCACGTGTGAGGGTGACGCAGACCGGAGCGTGGATGAGTCACCGGCCATCGTGACCCGCCGCCCGCGCCGCGCCAGATACGCGGGGATGTGGAATCCCGACGACGACCTCACTCCCCCGCCCCCGACCCCGGCGACCACGACAACGCCCGACGCTGACGACCGCTCGTCGTCGGGGTGGTCACGGAGGGATCCGGGGCCGCCACCCTTCTGATCGAGCCGCTACCGATACCGCCGTTGCCGGGTTCGCTGGTCGCGTAGCCAGTCCTGTTGAGCAGGGACGGGGTGAACCCGCGGCTGCGGCCGCCCGACGGTGTGTCAAGGTCGCGACATGCGTTCGTTCCTCGACCCTGCTGAGACGGACACGAGCCCGCGCTCTGGGTGAGTCGCTGGTCGCAATCGGGCTGCGCGACACTGGCCACATGACGGAAGAACTGCACCGCGCCCGCCCGAAGGCCACCCGACCGGCCGCCGTCCTGCTGGACATGGACGGCACCCTCGTCGACAGTCACGGCGCCGTCGAGTCGGCGTGGACGACGTGGGCCATCGAGAACGGCCTCGACGTCGACGAGGTCATCGCGTTCTGCCACGGCCGGACCGGCGAGGCGACCATCCGCCGATTTCGGCCCGACCTGACCGAGGCCGACATCGAGGCCGACGACCAACTCCAGCTCGAGCGTGAATGCGCCGACCTCGACGGCGTCCGCATCGCTCCCGGCGCGCACGACCTCCTGGCCTGGTTCGACGAGGCGGGGATTCCCTGGGCCGTGGTCACCAACGCGCCTCGCCAGCTCGCCGATGCACGACTGGGCGCCACCGGCATCACGCCGACAACCCTCGTCTGCGTCGACGACGTCGAGCAGGGCAAACCCGCGCCCGACAGCTACCTGCGTGGCGCGGCGCTGCTCAGTGTCGACCCCGCCAACTGCATCGCCGTCGAAGACTCGGCCTCCGGCCTCGCCGCAGCGCAGGCGACAGGCACCCGTACGGTCGCCGTCGGTGGGCTCACGGGCGCCGACCACGACTGCGCCGGACTCCCCGACCTCCTGGCAATCCTGCGCTGAACCGAGCCGGCCCGCTGACCTGAGGAATCAGTCCACGCGGTCGGCGGCGACGACTCCTCGCATGACGGCGTCGACGGCGTTGCGGGCCGCCTTGCGGACGCCGGGTTGGGGCGCGGCGTCGGCGATCTGGTCGAGAAGGTCGACGGTCTGCTTGCAGCGTCGGACGAAATCGCCTGCGGCCAGGTCCGAGTCGCGCAACACGACCGAGAGACTCCGGCCCGAGGCCCAGCGGTGCACGAGCATTGCGAGGCCCGGGTCGGGGTACCCGGTGGTCGGGAGGGAGTACGTCGTCTCGGCGTCCTCGATCCCGCTCCACAGGCGCACCATCTCGTCGTGCACCCGGTCGAGCGCCGCCGTGGGCAGCTGCGGCATGAGGTCCTCGTCGTCACGGCGCGGCTCGTGGATGAGACACGTGACAGCCGCAGCCAACTCCGCCGGGGACAAACCCTCGAAGACGCCGTCACGCAGGCACTCGGCCGTGAGCAGGTCGCGCTCGGTGTAGATGTGGCGCAGACGTCCACCGAGTTCGGTGACCTCCTGGCCGGTCTCGTCGAGGTACCCCCGCGCGGTCAACAGGTCGCACACCCGGTCGAAGGTGCGGGCCACCGACCCTGTGCGGCCACCGACCTTGCGCTCCAGGCCGGCTCGCTCTCGCTCGAGACGCCACCACCGCTCCGCCCAGCGTGCGTGCAGCTCGCGATCGGGGCAGCCATGGCACGGGTGTGACCGCAGCTGCTGTCGGACCTGGGAGATCTTCTCCTCGGCCGCCGAGCTCACCGTGCTCGCCGACTCCGCCCCCGCCGAGCGCGGCGGCTCGTCGGGGATCTTGGCCCGCAGGGTGGCGGCGAGATCGCGCCGAGACTTGGCGTTGCGCAGGTTGAACCCCTTGCCGATCGACAGCCGGCCGTGAGCCGCCAGCGGCCCGTTGAGGTCCTCGG
>DAMDJY010000007.1:33110-39608 GCA_032100225.1 Mobilicoccus sp. | reverse complement strand
AGACCATCGCCCAGGTCCGCATGATCGAGGCCGATCACCGCGAGGACGTCGACGCGTCCGCCGAGTGGGGTCGCAAGGCTGCCGCCGCGTCCAAGAAGGCCGACGAGCTGCGCAGCGCCGGTGACAGCGCGGGTGGCGACAAGTTCGACAGCCTCGCCAAGGTCGCCATCGGCCGTCAGATCCAGTACGAAAAGGAAGCCCGCGACGCCGAGCCGGTCATCGCGCAGCAGAACGCCACGGTCGACCAGCTCAAGGGCGGCCTGACCACGATGAAGACCAAGCTCGAGGACCTCAAGTCCCGTCGCGCGTCGCTCGTGGCCCGTTCGCGCACCGTCGAGGCCCAGAACCGCGTACAGGAGGCCATGGGTTCCATCAACGTCATGGACCCCACCAGCGAGCTCTCCCGCTTCGAGGACCGCATCAAGCAGCAGGAGGCGCTGGTCGCCGGCCGCCAGGAGGCCGCGTCGACCTCCATCGAAGACCAGTTCGCCGAGCTGGACGATTACGGCGCCGACTCCGAGATCGAGGCGCGTCTGGCCTCCCTCAAGGTGCAGGACCGTCCCGCCATCGGTAGCTGACACCACGCCGAGCAGGTAGCGCCGCCCCTGGTTGCAGGGGCGGCGCTTCCGGTTTAGGGGGACAATCGGAACCGCGGGGGCTTTCGCCGCCGCGTCTCAGGCCGCTTTGGCGTCAACCTGGACAAAACGTACTCTTAGGCGAATCCCGTTGCGGCCTCACGAGGGAGCGGCGGTGCCGACATCGAGAGTGAGGCTGTATGGCCGAGGACGCCGACCTGGCATTGGCATTCGCACAACTTGCGGAACGCCTTCAGGGCACCGACTTCGAGATGACGCTGCAGGAGGCACTGCGGTCGGCCATCGACTGCGCGAGCGCCTCGATGGGCGGGGTGATGTTGGTGCGTAAGGGGCAGGTCGAATCCGCCGCTGTCACCGACGAACTCGTCGCGAGGGCCGATCAGCTTCAGCGTGAGTCCGGCGACGGGCCGTGCCTCGAGGCCATCGACGAGCGCGACACGTTCGTCATCACCGACACCCGCACCGACGAGCGCTGGCCCAACTGGTGCCGTGCGGTGGACGAGCTCGGCATTCGCAGCGTTCTGTCGATCCGCCTCCAGACGCCCACGGGCACCATGGGGGCGCTCAACCTCTACGGCGTGGAGCCGAACAGCTTCACCGACGACGATGCGGTCGTCGGCACCATCCTCGGCACGCACGCCGCGGTGGCACTGGCCGCCGACAAGGAGCGCGACGAGTTGCGCCGCGCCATCGACGGTCGCCACATGATCGGGATGGCTCAGGGCATCCTCATGGAACGGTTCAAGCTCGACGCCGACCAGTCGTTCTCGGTCCTGCGGCGCTACTCCCAGGACCGCAACGTCAAGCTGCGCGAGGTCGCCAATCAACTCGTCGAGTCGCGCACTCTCCCCACCTGAGCGGTGTCTGTGCCCCTCGCGGGTGCCTGATGTTGCCCCTAGGGTGAGGCCGTGACCGATCCACAGCCCCACCTGTCCGTGCCCGAGATGCCCGCCGAGCTGCGCCGTGTGGCGCACGAGGCGCGGGGTTTCATGCCCGAGGACGAGGGCGACCTGTTGTACGCCGAGGCGGCTCGCCGCGCGCCGGAGGGTCCGCTGCTCGAGGTCGGGACGTGGTGCGGCAAGTCCGCCGTGATCCTGGGTGCTGCCGTGCGCGGCGCCCGTAAGACCGGCGCTGCCGATGCCGTGGCCTTCACCGTCGATCATCACCGCGGCAGCGAGGAGAACCAGCCTGGCTGGGAGTACCACCAACCCGATCTCGTCGACCCGCACGCCGGGCGCATCGACACCCTCCCGTTCTTTCGCCGCACGATCACCGATGCGGGCCTCGAGGAGGAGGTCATCGCCATCGTCGGGCGCGCGCCGCTGGTGGCGCGGCACTGGCGAACTCCGTTGTCGTTGTTGTTCGTCGACGGCGGACACACCGACGAGCACGTCACCAACGACTACCTGGGCTTCGGCCGTTGGGTCATGCCCGGCGGATCCCTGGTGTTCCACGACATCTTCGAGCACCCCCAGGACGGTGGCCAGGCGCCGTGGCGGTGCTACCGCCGCGCTTTGGAGACGGGCTGCTGGGAGGAGACCACCCACCTCGGCTCCATGCGCGTCCTGCGCCGAGTCCGCGGTGAATCCGGCGATTCGGTCGGGTGGAACGACACGCCCCCAGGACGCGGCTGATCAGGCCTGATCGAGCGCGGGTACAGCTGCGCCCGCGGACGCCTCGTCAAGAAGAGCGCGCATCGCGGGCAGTTCGAAGTAGTCAGCGATGGTGTAGGCCGACTTCGCGCCGAGAGCGGGGTCGGCCCCGGCTGCGAGGAGGGCTCGCACGATCGGCTCGTCCTGCCGGAACACGGCCGAGGCGAGGGCGGTCTGGCCGCGGTCGTTGACGCGGGAGGTGTCGGCGCCGTGGGCCAGGAGGGTCTGCACGACCGGGAGCTGCCGGTAGTAGGCGGCGAGAATGAGCAGCGTGTCGCCCGAGTCGTTGGTCAGGTTGAGCGGCAGCCCCTGGTCGAAGAGCTCGTCGAGCTGCTCGACGTCTCCCTCGCGGGCCAGGTCGAAGCACGAGGCGAGAAACTCCAGCTCTTCAAGGGTGAGGTCGGTCGACATTCCTCCAGCCTAAGAGCCGCCGCGCCGCCCCCCCGAACCCCGGCTCAGCCGTTGTGACGCGCGAAACCGGCACGATCCGCGAAAGATCACGGGTCCGTGCCGGTTTCGATGTGCGTCTGCAGTTGAGACGAGTCGGTGCTCAGGCTCAGGCGCGAACGGTCTGCAGCTCGGGCTCGTCGACGAGCTCGCGGGTGGGAGCGTCGAAGATCTCCCGGTCGAGCAGGCCCTCGCGGGAGGCGACGAGCGTCGTCATCGCGGACTGGCCGGCGACGTTGGTGGCGGTGCGCATCATGTCGAGAATCGGGTCGATGGCGAGCAGCAGGCCGACGCCCTCCAGGGGCAGGCCGAGGGTGCTCAGCGTGAGGGTGAGCATGACGATCGCGCCGGTGAGGCCTGCAGTCGCGGCGGAACCCACGACCGAGACGAACGCGATGAGGGCGTAGTCGGCGAACGTCAGGTCGATGCCGAAGATCTGGGCGACGAAGATGGCGGCCAGAGCCGGGTAGACCGCAGCGCAGCCGTCCATCTTGGAGGTGGCGCCGAACGGGATGGCGAACGAGGCGTATTCGGGTGCGACGCCGATGCGCTCGGTGGTGACGCGCTGCGTCAGGGGCATGGTGCCCACGGAGCTGCGAGAGACGAACGCGAGCTGGATCGCGGGCCAGGCGCCGGCGAAGAAGCGGCGCGGGCTGACCCCGGCGAACACCTTGAGCAGCACGGGGTACAGCACGAACATCACGATGGCGCAGCCGATGTACACGTCGGCGGTGAACACGGCCAGCGGCGCGACGAGGTCCCAGCCGTAGCCGGCGACGGCGCGGCCGATGAGGCCGAGGGTGCCCAGCGGGGCGAGGCGGATGACCCACCACAGGGCCTTCTGCGTGATTTCGAGGACGGACTCCGACAGGTGGATCACCGGGTCGGCCTTGGCGCCGATCTTGACCGCCGCGATCCCGACGATGAGGCCGAGGAACACGATCTGCAGGACGTTGACCTCGACGAACGACTCCACGACGTTGCTTGGGATGATGCCGGTGATGAAGTCGGTCCAGGAGCCGGCCTTCTCGGGGGCCTTGGCCGTGCCGAGGTCGAGCGTGACGCCGCGGCCGGGGTTGGTGAGCAGGCCGAGCCCGATGCCGACGAGCACGGAGACGAACCCACTGATGGCGAACCACAACAGCGTCTGGCCGACGAGGCGCTTGGCGTTCGCGAGGTGACGCAGGTTGGCGATGCTCACGACGATGGCCGTGAACACCAGCGGCGGTACGGCGAGCTTGAGCAACTGCACGAACAGGGTGCCGATGCCGTCGAGTGTCGCCTCGAGCCAGCCGAGGTTGTAGGCGCGGGCGAGCCAGCCCAGCGCGACACCCAGCACGAGGGCCAGGAGGATCTGCATGCCGAACGACGGCATCCGGCTCTTACGGCGGGGCGCGTCGATCGACGAATCGTGGTCTGGGGGTGCGGTGGTCGAGGACATAGCGCTGCTCCGAGGGATCGACGGTGAGGCCGCGCGAACCGACGCGACCCTTACCACAACACCACACAGCGTTGTTCGATTCCCAACATCGCGTTATGACAAGCGCCGAACGGTCACCGGCCCTAATCGTCAGCCGTCGCCCGGTGGTCGCCTCGGTTCCTCGGAACGCACTCGGGCCGATCCGGCAGTGATGCTCCGGATTGGCCCGAGGTGAAACGTCAGAGGTGAGTCAGCAGCTCAGATGAGCGGCGGGCCATCCTGCGCGGGGCGGCTGGGAACGGTGTCCTGAGGACCGGCGCCGCTGTCGACGGCGGCGCGGACCTGGTCGAGCACGGCCTGCTCCTCGGGGGCGATGCCGTCCTTGGCCTCGGCGACCTGGCGGCACGCCTCGAGCACGACGTCACGGAACCCGTCGCGGGCGGCCGGGTCGGCGGAGAGGATCTGCATGGACTCGCGCAGGTCGGACATGATCGCGGAGGTCACCTGCTCCTTGCTGCCGGTGGGCGGCATCGAGAGGCCCGTGAGCATCTCGCGGATGGGGGCCGGAGCCTTGGCGATGACCTTTGATCCGGCGGCGGACTCGGAGAACATCTCGAAGAATCCCGGGTCGGCCTGGGAGACAAGGGACATCGCGCCATAGGCGGCGCGACGGACGGTGGTCTGCTGGTCAGCGGTGAGGTCGGTCATGGATCCAGTCTCACCGCGACGCTGCAGGAGCGCATGGCGAAGCGTCGATTTGCGCGGTTGACCTGCTGTTTCGGCGCAGCACTACCGGGTGACGGCGCGGGTCGCGAGGACCACTGCGGCCGACGTCCAGGTGGAGCGTTCGACGGGCCAGCGGGCCTCATCGGGCCAGACGTAGCCGGTCCAGTAGGCGCCGTCGTCGTCGCGGAGGTGCTGCATATCGGCGATGAGGTGTGTGGCCTCGTCGTACCGGTCGAGTCGGGTGAGGGAGATCGCGAGTTCGCAGGTCTCGGCGCCGGTGGCCCAGGGGTGATCGTCGACGCAGCGGATGCCGAGTCCGGGCACGACGAAGTCGTTCCAGCGGGCGTCGATGCGGGCGTGGGCGGCGGCCCCGGCCAGCGCGCCACCGAGGACGGGGTAGTACCAGTCCATCGAATGCCGGTGCTTGGGCTCGAAGATCGCGTCCGAGACCGCCGCAGCTCCGGTGGTGGCGGCATTCACGGCGGTGGCGATCCGGTCGGCGGCGCAGGACCAGGCGAGGCGCTGCTCACCGACGACCTCCGCGAGAACCGCGCCACAGCGCAGCGCAAGATGGAGACACGAACTCCCGGCGAGGAGGCCTCGGTCCGCGGGTCCGTACGGGCCCTTCGCCCACGCGATCGCGCCGCTGGGTAACTGCAGTTCGACCACGGCGTCGAGCGCCGCAACCACCATCGGCCACCACCGGCGCACGGCGGTGAGGTCCTGGCGGGTCTTCCAGTGGTGCCAGATGCCGACGGCGACATAGCCGGTGAGGTTGGTGTCGAATCCCTCGTCGACGACGGCCGGCGAGCCGGAATTCAGCCGCCATTCGATCGGCCAGGACCCGTCGGGGCGTTGGGTCGCGGCGAGAAAGTCGTAGGCGGCCTCGGCCTCGTCGACGAACCCCGTGGCCAGCAGCGCCATGGCGGATTCGACGTGATCCCATGGGTCGACCTTGCCTGCGGTGTCGCCCTGAACGTCCCACGGGATCGCCCCGCACCGGTCCTGAGTGGCGGCGATGGCGGCGCCGGTGCGGCGCAGATCGGACTCGGTGGGGAGTGCGGGCGTCCGGCTCATTCCGGCTTGCGGGCGTAGAGCACGACGGACTTGCCCAGCACGGGGTTGAGCAGACGCTCGGCCGTCTGGGTGAGGGCGGGCTTCTTCATGAGATCCCAGACGAGCATCTTGTGATAGCCCTTGACCAGCGGGTTCTCGTCGTTGCCGACGCCGACTGCGCACTTGAGCCACCAGTACGGCGCGTGCAACGCGTGGGTGTGGTCACGGCCGGTGACCTCGAGCCCGGCCTGCGTGAGCTGGCCGGCGAGGGTGTCGGCGCTGTAGATGCGCACGTGGCCGCCCTCGACCTCGTGGTACTCGTCCGAGAGGGCCCAGCAGATGCGCTCGGGCCAGGCACGCGGCACGGTGACGGCGATCGTGCCGCCCGGGCGCAGCACGCGCACGAGCTCGGAGATCGCGCGGCGGTCGTCGGGGATGTGCTCGAGCACCTCGGCGGCGACGATGCGGTCGAAGCTCGCGTCGTCGAACGGCAGCGCCAGCGCGTCACCCTGCTGGGTGCGTGCGCCACCGGCGGCGCCTTGACCCTCGAGTTCCATCGCTCCGAACATCTCAGCGACTCCGGCGAGCTCGTCGGCGTCCT
>DAMDJY010000007.1:0-33071 GCA_032100225.1 Mobilicoccus sp. | reverse complement strand
CCGCAGCCCATGTCGAGCACGGTGTCGCCGGGCTGCAGGCCGAGTCGGGAAAAATCAACGGTGAGCACGTGCGGCTCCTCGGGTCGGGGTGAGTACGTGAAAGATGCGGGGGGACGGGTGGGTGCGGTGTGCGGCGATGGCCTGCTCGTAGGAGACGGCGGTGGCGGCGGCGACGGCGGGCCACGAGTAGCGGGCGACAGCGCGTTCACGCCCGCGTCGGCCGAGCGCCTCGCGCAGGTCGGCGTCGTCAAGCACCCGGTCGAGGGCGTCGGCCAATGCCTCGGAGTCTCCGGGAGGCACGACGAGCGCGCCTGGGGCCGAGCCGTTCTCGTACCCGACGACCTCGCCGATGGCGCCGGCGTCGGTCACGACGAGCGCGGTGCCGCAGGCCATGGCCTCGACGGTCGGCAGGGAGAACCCCTCGTACCTCGACGGCACACAGGCGACCCGCGCGGAGGCCACCGTCGTCGCCAGCTCAGCGTCGCTGAGCCCGTTGACGACGGTGACGACGTCCCGCAGACCGAGCTCGTCGAGCAACCGGTCGGTGCGTCCGCCGGGTTCGGGGCGGCTCACCAACACGAGTTCGAGTGGGGCGTCGGGGTGGGTGCGGCGTCGTCGGGCCAGGGAGCGCAGCAGAACGTCGATTCCCTTGAGGGGGGTGTCCGCGCTGGCCATGGCGACGATGCGCCCGGGTACGCGCTCGGGTGCGGCGTCAGGGGTGAACACGTCGGTGTCCACGCCGAGCGGCACGACCTCGATGCGGGCCGGGTCGACGCCGAAGTCGCTCGCGATGTCACGGGCCGAAGATGAGGACACCGTGAGGATGCGTTGCTGCGCGCGGGCCACTCGCTTCTGCATGGTGAGAAAGCCGTACCAGCGACGCAGCGACACTCGACGCCACCCGGTAGCCGACGCGAGGTCGGTCGTGCGGTCGCGGGTGATGGGGTGGTGGATGGTCGTGACCAGCGGCAGGCGTCGGGCGATGTCGAGCAGCCCGTAGCCGAGGCACTGGTTGTCGTGGACGACGTCGAAGTCGGCCAGGCGTCCCTTCAAGGCGCGGGCGGCACGGAGGCTGAATGTCAGCGGCTCCGGAAATCCGGCCGTCATCATCGTGCCCACCTCGAGCACGTCGATGAGGTCGCGGTACTCGCTCACGTGCGGCACGCGGAACGGGTCGGGCTCGCGGTAGAGGTCGAGGCTCGGCAGCTTCCCGAGGCGGACCCCGGGGTCGAGCTCGGGGTAGGGCTGCCCGGAGAACACCGTGACCTCGTGCCCGGCGGCCACCAGCTCGCGGGAGAGGTATCGCACGTAGATGCCCTGCCCGCCGCTATGCGGTTTGCTCCGGTAGGAGAGCAGCGCGATGCGTAGCCCCATCGGCCCTCCTGTGCGTGACGGCGGACCACCACAGGCCGCTCGGATGGGGCTCAGACTACTGAACGCCCTGCTCGGCGCGCTCCTCGCCTGCAGATGCGGGGTGCTCGATCGCGCTGTAGGCCTCGGCCACGACCAGGCGGGCGTGATGCTCCGCAGAGGCCGCGTCGCCGAGGGTGATGGCCTCGGCGATCTCCCGGTGCCATCGAATCGCTTCTGCTGCAGGACGGGTCGGCATGAGGTGGTGGTGGGTGCGGCCGGCGAGGGCCTCGGTGACGATGGGAACGAGGCTGGCGAACGCCGCGTTGCCGGAGGCGCGCAGCAGGGTGGTGTGAAGGATCACGTCGTGCGCGAGGTAGGCCTCGAGGTCACCGACGCTGCCCGATACGAGCATCCCGCCGGCTGCCGCGACGAGCGCGGCGCGGTCCTCCTCGGTGGCCCGTCGTGCGGCCAGGCCGGCGGCGACGGGCTCGATGCCGGTGCGCATCTCCGAGATCTCGCGCAGCTGGTCCAACCGGCCGGGCCCCGCGAGGCGCCACCGAATGACGAATGGGCTCAAGGCCTCCCACTCATGCTGGGGCCGGATCGAGATGCCCACACGGCGGCGGCTGTGCACGATGCCGAGCTGTTCGAGAACCCGGACGGCCTCACGAACGACGGTGCGGGAGACGCCGTATCGCTCCTCGAGTCGTTCGCTGGAGAGGACCTGCCCGGGCGCCAGCGCGCCGGAGGCCAGGTCGGCGCCGAGGGCGTCGAGCATCTGGCTGTGGAGTCCGGCGGGGGCGGCGGTGAGCATACGCGTCATCGTCCCACCTCCCGGAGTGACATATGCGCACATCATGCGAATCAGGTCATGTATCTGCCTTATGCCCACAAATGGCCACAAAGATCATATTTATGGCTCATAGTTGCGGTTGCTGAACATCTGACCAAGGAGTCTTGATGCCCCATCTCGCGGGGATCCTCGCCGCTGCGGATCCCGTTCAACCTGCCTACTCGACGGGCATCCTGCTGACCATCGCGGTCGTCGCGGTGCTGGCGTTGCTGTTCCTGATCATGAAGGTCAAGCTGCACGCGTTCGTCGCCCTCGTGCTGGTGAGCCTGCTCACCGCGTTGGCCACCAAGATCCCGATCGCCGACCTCATGAAGACGCTGCTGGACGGCTTCGGCTCGACCCTGGCCAGCGTCGCGTTGCTCGTCGGTCTCGGTGCCATGATCGGGCGTCTGCTCGAAGTGACCGGTGGCGCCCAGGCGCTCGCCGACACCCTCATCTCGCGCTTCGGTGAAAAGCGGGCGCCGCTCGCGCTCGGTATCGCCTCGCTGCTGTTCGGTTTCCCGATCTTCTTCGACGCCGGCCTGGTCGTCATGCTGCCGATCATCTTCAGCGTCGCCCGCCGCTTCGGCGGCTCGGTGCTCACCTACGCCTTCCCGGCCGCCGGTGCGTTCGCCGTCATGCACGCCTTCGTCCCGCCGCACCCCGGCCCGGTCGCCGCGGGCGAACTCCTCGGCGCCGACATCGGCCTGATGGTCGTCGTCGGCCTGCTCATCGGTCTGCCGACCTGGTTCCTCGCGTCGTACCTGTACTCGCTGTGGGCCGGCAAGCGCTTCTCGATCCCGGTGCCGTCGATCCTCGGTGAGGTCAAGGACATTCCCGCCTCGGAGCGCCCGTCGTTCGGTCACGTGCTGACGCTCCTGCTGCTGCCGCTGGTCCTCATCTTCCTCAACACCGGCCTCAACACCCTCGCCGTCAACGGCTTCGTCGACGGCGACGCCCTGTGGGTCCAGTCGCTGCGACTCCTCGGTCAGACGCCGGTCGCGCTGCTCATCACGCTGCTGGTCGCCGTGTTCACCCTCTCGGGCCCGCGCCTGACCCGCACCGACATCGAGAAGCTCTGCAACGACGCCCTCGGCCCGGTCTGCGCGATCATCCTCATCACCGGCGCCGGCGGCATGTTCGGTGGCGTCCTGCGCGCCAGCGGAATCGGTGAGGCGCTCGCCGGGAGCCTCGCCGGCATCGGCATGCCGATCATCGTCGCGGCGTTCATCATCGCGACCGCGCTGCGTGTGGCGCAGGGGTCGGCCACCGTCGCGCTGACGACCACGGCCGGTCTCATCGCCCCGACCGTGGCGGCCAGCTCCGGCCTCTCCGGCCTCGACCTGGCGTGCATCGTCATCGCCATCGCCTGTGGCGCGACTGTGCTCTCGCACGTCAATGACTCCGGATTCTGGCTCGTCGGTCGCTTCCTCGACATGGATGTCAAGACGACCCTCAAGACATGGACGGTCATGGAGACCCTCATCGGCGTCGTGGGCTTCTCGCTCGCGTTCACCCTGAGCCTCCTCGTCTGACCTGCTGAACTCGTCGGGCATCCCGCTCGGCGACCGAGGTGCCCCGCTCGGCGACGTTTCTGCGTCGCGGCGGGGCTCCTCTGTTTTCGGGTGCCAGGCTGGCAAGCACCATGGAGCCCGAACTTGCCGAGATCAGAGACTTTCTCGCGGCGCATGCGCCGTTCTCAGACCTGCCCGAGGATGTCCTCGCGGCCTTGCCCGGCCGCTGCTCGCTGCGGTATCACCGGCGGGGGAGCACCATCTGGCGGCCCGAGGACACGGTCACCACACTGCTCGTGGTCCGCTCGGGTGCGCTCGACGTGCACGACCCAGCGGGTGGCCTGGTCGAGCGGGTCGACGTAGGGGGATCGGTCGGGGTCACGGGCATGCTGCAGCCTCCGCCGTACGGGTTCGTCGTCACGGCCGTCGAGGACACGCTCGTCCTCGAGATGCCCAAGGCGGTGTTCGACACCCTGGTGACCCACCCGAGCGTCGTCGGGCACTTTCTCACCCAGCAGGCCGGGCGGCTGCGATCGGCCGTCGAGACGGTGCAGGTCGCCGATCACGGTGGGGCCGTGCTGCGCACCCGGGTGGCCGACATGTTGGGCGGGCCCCCGATCACGGTCGGCATGGACGCGACCGTGCAGGAGGCCGCCGGCATCATGCGGGAGGCCCGCGTGTCGTCCGTGATCGTGCTCGACGAGTCGAACGGGTTGCGGGGCATCCTCACCGACCGTGACCTCCGCAATCGCGTCGTCGCCGAAGGCCGTTCGGGTGACTGCCCCGTCACCGACGTGATGACCCCCGACCCGTTCGCGCTCGACGTCGACGCCCTCGCGTTGGAGGCGCTGCTGGAGATGGTCGGCCGCGGGATCCACCACCTGCCCGTGGTCGAGAACGGCGTGACCCGCGGGCTCGTGACGAGCACCGACCTCGTGCGCCTCGAACGTTCCAACCCCCTGTACGTCGTGCAGGACGTCTCGCGACAGACCACCGCGGCGGGCCTCGCGGCGGTCGCGGCCCGGTTGCCCGAGATCGTCGACCAAATGGTGACGCAGGACGCCGCTGCCAGCGACATCAGTCGTGTCGTGACTGCGGTCGCCGACGCGATCCACCGCCGCTTCATCGCTCTCGCCGAAGAGGCGTTCGGTCCGCCGCCCGTGCCCTACTGCTGGGTGGTGCTCGGCTCGCAGGCGCGGCACGAGTCGGGGCTCGGTGGCGACCAGGACACAGCGCTCATCTACGACGACTCGGCGACTCTGGAGCACGTCCCGTACTTCGCCAAGCTCGCCGCGTTCGTCACCGACGGCCTGGTCGAGTGCGGGTGGCCGCGCTGCCCGGGTGACGTGATGGCCACCAATCCGCGCTGGCGCCAGAAGGTCTCGGACTGGAAGGTCATCTTCTCGGAGTGGATCGACGAGCCGACCCCCGACGCGGTCCTCGGCGCCACGATCTTCTTCGACATGCGCCCGATCGCGGGAGACGCCGATCTCTGCCATCAGGTCCGCCGCCACGCGCTGGCCCGCACCACGCATGCGCCAGCTTTTCTCGCGCACCTGAGCAAGCTGGCCCTGCTGCACCAGCCGCCGCTCGGGCTGTTCCGGGGGCTGGTCCTGGAGAAGTCCGGTCCGCACCAGAGCACCCTGGACCTCAAGCACCGCGGCGTCGGCCCCGTCACCGAGATCGCCCGGGTCCAGGCGCTGAGCATCGGGTCGCCCGCCGTCGACACTCGCGGGCGTCTGGCCGCAGCGCGCACGGCAGGGCGCGTGTCGGAGCACAGCGTCGCCGACCTGCTCGCCGCGTTCGAGTTCATCTCCTACATGCGGCTGCGGCACCAGGCGACCCTCGCGCGTGAGGGCAAGGCGCCCGACAACTTCATCGCCCCCGCGAGCCTCAACTCGTTCGAAAAGCGCACCCTCAAGGACGCGTTCGGGGTCGTGCGAACGTCGCAGACCGCGATGGCGCAACGTCTGCCGCTCGGGTACATCTCGTGATCGGGTGGGGCCTGGCCCACAAGCGGGAGCGGGCGCTGCGTAAGGCCGGGTCCGATACGGCGTTGGGGCGTCATCTGGCCACGCCTCCTCCGGATCCGGACACCCCAACGAGCTCGGCGCCGCTGCTCGCCGTCGACCTCGAGACCACCGGCCTCGATCCGCGCCGCGACCAGATCCTCTCGGTCGGGTTCGTGCCGGTCGACGGCGACGTCATCGACCTGTCGGGCGCCCGCGAGATCGTCGTGCATGCCGACGGGGAGGTGGGGCAGAGCGCCGTCGTGCACGGACTCACCGACGACATCGTCGCCGCAGGTCGGCCCCTGCCCGAGGTGCTGGACGAGGTGCTCGCCGCACTGACCGGGCGGGCGCTGCTCGCCCACTACGCCACCATCGAGCAGGACTTTCTCGACGCTGCCTGCCGCCGCATCTACGGGGGGGCACTGCCGTTGCGGGTCGTCGACACCATGGACCTGCAGCGCCGGCTGACGGCCAACCCCTACGACAACCCCCGAGGGGGCACACTGCGCCTCGGCGCCTCCCGCGAGGCGCACGGTCTGCCCGTCTATCACGCCCACGCGGCCCTGACCGACGCTCTCGCGTGTGCAGAGCTGTATCTCGCCCAGCGGGCCGTATTCTCAGAACGTGGGACGCAGTCCCTCGGTGCTCTGAGTCGCTGACCTGGGGTGACGGCCGCACGCGGCGTGATGCTCCCCACGGGGCTCGCGTACTGACCGCGGCTGTCGATGGGGACTGAGATCCTGCCGAACGTTTCGTGGTGGCCATGGGGAGGCCGCCACACCCTGCCGAAAGTCACCACCGCCATGTGCCGCCTGCTTGCCTACGTCGCGCCTGCTCCGTCGACGTTCACCGATGTCATCGGAACCGACCAGGGTTCCTCCTTTCAACGCCTCGCCCGGCTCCACGCCGACGGCTGGGGAACCATGTGGGTCGACCCTGCGGGCAAGGTGCGTCGCGAGCGCACCGCCGGTGGCGGCTCGCGCGACACCGATCTGACCAACGCCCTCAACGGTCGGCGTGCCCACGCGTCGGTGGCGCACCTGCGCCTCGCCACCGGGGGACTCTCGGTGCGGGAGGAGAACACGCACCCGTTCGTCACCGACGGAGTCGGGTTCGCCCACAACGGGTCGATCCTGCCGGTCGACGACCTGCGCGCGATGCTCGCCAAAGCGACCCTGCGTCGCTGCCAGGGCAACACGGACTCCGAGATGTACTTCGGCCTCGTGCGTGAGCGCCTCGCCGACGGCCTCGACCTCGGAGACGCCGTGGCCGCAGCCGTCACGACGATCCGCGAGCGGTTCCCGGTCGCCGGCCTCAACGCGATGGTGCTCGACTCCGACCATCTCGTCACGGTGCGGGCCAGCACGCACGCCTCGGTGCCGAGCGACCACTTCGCGGAGCGCGGCATCATCGACGCCGACCTGCCCCCCGCCCACGACGAGGCCTACTACGACCTGCGCATCCGCGTGCAGGATGGTGCGATCGCCGTCGCCTCCAGCGGCCTCGACACGACCGGCTGGGAGGATCTGCCGCTCGACTCGGTCACCGTCGTCGACCTGGCGACGGTCACCGCACGCACCCGTCTGCTCGAGACGGCCCACGTCTCCGCCGAGGGTCGCTGAGGTTCAGGACTGGCTGCTCTGCTCCTCGAGGAAGGCGGGCACCCGCTCCTTGGGCCGGCCGATGATCGCCTTGTCCTCGGCGATGAGAACGGGCCGCTGCATGAGGCGCGGGTGTTCGGCGAGAAGGTCGGCGATCTTCTGCGGCGAATCGATGTCGGCGTCGCCCAGGCCGAGTTCGTCGAAGTTCTTGTCGCGGCGCACCAGGTCGCTCGGTGCGTCCTCGAGAATGTCGAAGAGGTCGAGCAGGGCATGCTCACCCAGCGGCGAGTCGAGGTATTCGACGACGTCGACCTCCACGCCGGCAGCCGAGGCAGCGTCCAACGCGGCGCGGGAGGTCGAGCATCGCGGGTTGTGCAGGATCGTGATCATGTGACCCGTCTACCCGTTCTCACTTCCGGGGTCAAGAGTCGAGCGGTCAGAGCAGAGCCGTCAGAGCAGAGCAATCAGAGCAGGCGCAGCTGTTCGGCCTGCTCGGTGAGCTGAGCGCGGAAGTCGGGGTGGGCGATGCCGATGAGCAGGCGGGCACGGTCGCGGGCAGAGCGGCCACGCAGGCGTGCGACGCCGAACTCGGTGACGACGTAGTCGATGTCGTTCTTGCTCGTCGACACGTGGGTGCCGGGCGAGAGGGTGGGAACGATGCGCGAGATCGTGTCGCCCTTGGCCGTCGACGGCAGCACGATGAACGCCTTGCCGCCACGCGAGCGGTTGGAGGCCCGCACGAAGTCGGACTGACCGCCGGCGCCCGAATACGGCTTGGTGCCGAGGCTTTCCGAGCCGCACTGGCCGAGAAGGTCGATCTGCATCGTCCCGTTGATCGAGTGCAGGTTGTCGTGGCGCCCCGCGAGGTACGGGTCGTTCGTGATGTCGACCGGGTGCATCTCGAGCGCCGGGTTGTGGTCCATGAAGTCGTACAGCTTGCGCGAGCCGAGGGCGAACGTCGCGGCCATCGATCCGGGTGAGACGTTCTTGCGCAGGTTGGTGACGGCGCCGGCCTCGACGAGCGACAGGATGCCGTCGCCGATCATCTCGGTGTGGATGCCCAGCTCGCGCTTCTCCAGCAGCTGCATGACGACGGCGTCGGGGATACCGCCGTAACCGATCTGCAGAGTGGCACCGTCGGGAACAAGCTCGGCGACGTGACCGGCGATGGCCTCCTGGACGGGCCCGATCTCGGGGAGCCCGACCTCGAGCAGCGGGCGGTCGTCCTCGACGATGGCGCTGACCTGGCTGACGTGGATGTGGCAGTGGCCGTAGGCGTAGGGCACCGCAGGGTTGACCTCGAGGATCACCGCGCGGGCCCGCCCGATGGCGGCCATCGTGTAGTCGGGCGCCAGGCCGAGGGAGAAGTAGCCGTGCTTGTCCATGGGCGAGGCCATCGCGACGACGACGTCGGCGGGCAGCAGCCCCTCGCGGAACAGCGCCGGCATCTCGCTGAAGTACGACGGGTGATAGTCGATCCACCCGGCCTGCGCGCCGGCGCGGGTGGGGCCACCGAGGAAGTAGGCGCTGTGCCGCACATGCTCGACGGTCTCCGGGTCGAGATAACCGAACGGGCGCAGCGGCAGGATCTGGCTGACCTTGACGTCACGAAAGTCGGTGCGGTTCTCCGAGAGCGCCTCGAGGATGGTCGGGGGCTCGCCGACGCCAGTGGGCACCACCACGGTCGAACCGTCCTCGATCAGCTCCAGCGCATCGCCGGCCTCCCGGACCTTGGACGTGTACTCCTGCTGCGCGGTCATCGTCGATGCCTCTCATCTGCCCTTCGTGGCGCCCAACCGCGCCCCCTCCACGACAGTAACCGGGCCGTGTTCGCCGCCGCCGGTATCGACGGTGAACTCGCGGGCGTGGGACCGATCACTAGGCTGGGTGCATGGATTCCACCGAAGTGACGACCGTCGACCGCGGACCGGCGAACGTGGCACGCAGCGCCATCGTCACGGCCGAACCGAGCGAGATCTTCGCCCTCGTGGCCAACCCCCACCGGCACCACGAGGTCGACGGCACCGGCACCGTGCAGTCCAGTGTCATCGGGCCTCGGGAGCTCCGCCTCGGCGACAAGTTTCGGGTCTCGATGAAGATGCGCGGCATCCTGTACGCCATGACCAGCACGGTCACCCGCCTCGAGCAGGACCGCGTCGTCGAGTGGCGCCACCCGGCCGGTCACCGCTGGCGTTGGGAGCTGGAGCCTCTCGGCGCCGGCACCACCCGCGTCACCGAGGTCTTCGACACCAGCTCGTCGGTGTTCCCGCCGCTACTACGCGTCATCGGCGCTGCCGACCGCAACGCCGAGGGCATCGAGAAGTCGCTTCGCCGCCTCCAGCAGCGGTTCGCGCCCGCCTGAGGGCGTGGTCGCTGCCCGTCTCGCATCGATGAGCTCTCGCTGAACCGAGCGAGCCCGGGGTGGATTCGGGTAGGGCAGGGGAGCACTATGGGCGCATGTCCGACACGCATCTGCCTCCTCCCCCCATCGCCCTGACCATCGCCGGCTCTGAGGCCACCGGCGGCGCAGGCGCCCAGGCCGACCTCAAGACGTTCCAGGCCCGCGGGGTCTTCGGCATCGCGGCGTTGACGTGCATCGTCTCGTTCGACCCCAAGGCCGACTGGGGTCACCGGTTCGTGCCTGTGGACCCGCAGGTCATCGCCGACCAGCTCGAGGCCGAATTCGCCTGCTACGACATCCAGACCGTCAAGATCGGGATGCTCGGCACGCCCGCGACCATCGACGTCGTCGCCCGTGCGCTCGCCGAGCACCAGCCCCAGCGACTGCTGCTCGACCCCGTGCTCATCTGCAAGGGTCAGGAGCCGGGCGCTGCCCTCGACACCGACAACGCGCTCAAGGAGAAGATCCTCCCGCACGCCACGTTCGTCACCCCCAACCACTTCGAGGCGATGTCGCTCTCGGGCATGTCGTCCATCGAGTCGGTCGAGGACCTGGAGACCGCCGCCAAGCGCATCCACGAGGCCTGCGGCGCAGCGGTTCTCGCCAAGGGCGGCGTGCGTCTGGCCGGCCCCGATGCCGTCGACGTCTACTACGACGGCACGACGTCCGAGATCCTCAGCGCGCCCAAGGTCGGCGAGGTCGCCGTCAGCGGCGCGGGATGCTCGCTGGCCGCCGCGATCACGGCCGAGCTCGCCAAGGGGCTCGACCCGCTGGCTGCCGCCAAGGCCGCCAAGGCGTTCGTCACGGAGGGCATCCGCGCCCGCGTGGAGTCCAACGCCCCGTTCGATGCGCTCTGGCAGGGCGTGTGAGCCCTTCGCGACTCAACACAGCACGAATGAGTTCGGCTCAGGTGATCGCGTGAGCGGCCTGGGTGGTTCGGCGTTCGGGGTCGTCGGGAGTTCGACGACCCCGAATCGGCCGTGCCCCTGTGGCTCGGGTGACGCTTACGGCGACTGCTGTGGGGTGTTCCACGGTGGTCAGGCCGCTCCGACGGCGGAGCAGCTCATGCGCTCGCGATACTCGGCCTTCGCCGTGGGTGACGAGGCGTATCTGCTGCGCACGTGGCACCCGCGCACCCGTCCCGACTCCCTCACGCTCGATCCCCGACACCGGTGGGTGCGCCTCGAGGTGCTCTCTGCGCAGGGCGGCGTGGGTGATGTGGTGGGCACAGTGCGCTACCGCGCCACCTCCCGCAACGCTGCAGGTCAACAGCACACGATGACCGAGACGGCTCGCTTCGAACGCCGCGCCGGTGCCTGGGTCTACGTCGACGGCGACGTCGACTGACGCGCACCCATAGCCGGCTGATCCTCGAGGCACTGAGGATTGCGGGCACCCGATATGCGCGTGAGGCACCGCCTATGGTGGTGCCTCACGCGCATTCCCGGTGAGGTGTGTCGAGAATGCTGGCGCGTCACCGCATATGGGCGGTGCGCGGTGCGCTTTTCCGGCGTAGCCCCGCCGCCCGGCTCATGCGGCAGGGACCCGTGGTCGACAACAACCCTTCTCCATCTTGGACGGTCGTCCTAGACTCGCCCCTGGTCCTGGCTGGGGCCGTTGGTTGGGGAAGGGGAACGACGTGGATCACGAGACCGGGCGGCACAGCCGGGGGATGGCGATGGCCGAACGCATCCGAGAGGCGCTCGAAGACGCCTTCGAGCAGGAGGTGCGCGACCACCTGCGGGAGGGACGCGCCGCACCCGTCGAGCGCCTGCACGACCACCTGACGGGAGTCACCGACCACCACGAGCCCCGAGTCCGCCTGCTGTTCGAGCTGCTCGCCGACGGCACCCTCGACCTGTCGGGCGAACTCGCCGACGTGCCCGCCACCTGCTTCTTCCTCGGCGACATCGTCCGCTACCAGGTCTCCCTCGACGACTGGGCCCGCCTGTTCGGGCAGCCCCAGCCGTACCCGCGCGCAGTCGGTGGCCCCGGTGGCATCGACGAGTCGGTCGAACTCGAGCTGTGGAGCGCAGGCGACCTCATCTGGCGCACCGAAAGGAGCCAGGCCGAGGCCTCTCGCGACTTTCTCACCCTGCTCATGAACGAGCCGGTCGCCCTGTGGCGGGCCCACGTTCGCGCGGGTGACCTCGCCGTTCTCGCCACCGACGCGTGGAGTGGCCGTGGCGCCCACCGCATCGCCGTGACCAGGGCAGACCTGTCCGGAGACATCGTCGAGCCGGGAGTCTCGGTGCCGACGAGCCGCCCCTTGGCGCCGCTGCCGCGGGTCCTCGACCGCACCTGAGCCGTCCACAGCGCGACCTGCGCGCGGTCGATATCCACCGCCGCTGCGCAGGCCGCCAACAGCATCGGGCCCGCTGCGAGCCTGACGACACCGTCACCTCGCCGAAGGAGCCTCGATGCGCGCCGTCCTCGAACCCACAGCTCACGCAGAACCCACCGCCCCCGAAGACCCCGTCGAACTCGCTGATCTGCCGGTTCACCCGGACCGTGCCGATGCAGCCGCCGACATGGGCGCCGAACCGGAGGATGACGGGTACGCCCCGGTCGTCGTGAGTCGGGACGGCGTCCTGCGGCCGGTCTGGGCCGACCGCACCGCAGCTGCGCGGGAGTACTTCGACACCGAATGGGGCTGCCCGGTCACCGACGAACGTGGGCTGTTCGAGCTCGTGGCGTTGCTCGTCTTCGCGGGCGGACTCACCTGGGCCGGTGTGCTCGCCAAGAGAGACGGCCTGCGGGTAGGCCTGGGCGGGTTCGACCCCGACGTCGTGGCCCGATTCACGGACGACGACGTCGCCGCTGCGCTCGCGGATGCATCCATGATCCGCAATGAACGCAAGATCCGGGCGGTCGTCACAAACGCCCGTGCCGTCGTCGCGCTGCGCGAGTCCGGGGGGCTCGTCGACCTCGTGTGGTCCGCGGCCGACGACGAGAACGACGGCGCTCCAATCGATCTGAGATCGGTGCCGCGCGCCGACGACCGATCTGCCGCCCTGGCGACGGCGCTGCGTGAGGCCGGGTTCGTCCACATCGGCCCGATTGCGGCGCAGGCGCTGCTGCTGGCAGCGGGCGTGGTGCCTGTCGAGCGTGGTCAAACCCCTGCCCGTCCGGCTCCGGATGCCGAAGGGAATGGTGTTCAGGAGTGCTTCTGATCTGGTGTGACAGCCCGAGAAGTGAGATCCTTGACAAGCGTCCGACCTTGTCGTCGGACCCGACTCGGGGGATGTCGGGGATGCGCAACGACCGTGGCAGCACTGTCACCAGGCAGTCACCTGTCGGTCGGGCGCATCCGAAGTGTTGAACACAGAAGAGGCCACACGGTGCTGGTTGCAGGGGGTCGGCGGCTTTCGCTCGCCACAGTCGTCGTTTGTTCGGTTCTTGCCGTGCCCGGGATCGGCCATGCTGCTCCGGCAGCCGACGACACGACTCTGACGGGGGTGCCCAGCGCGTACATCGCCGGCGTCGGCGATCGAGTGCTCGTCCGGGGCAAGGTCACGGCAGACGACGACCGCCCCGTGCAGTTGCAGACGCTTGTCGGGCGCACGTGGCGCGCCGTCGATTCGGACTCCACCACCGGCAGCTTCGCCCTGAGGGTCCCCACCTCTACCACCGGTGTCGACACGTATCGCCTGTACGCGCCTGCCTCCGGCTCACGCGAGGCCGCGACGACCACGTCGTTCAAGGTGGCCATCGGCGAGGGCGATGCGCGTGCGCACGCTTTTCTCACCAGCCCGCCCGTGCGGTGGAACCCGTGCCGCACCGTGCGGTACCGAGTCAACACGCAGGGAGCCCCGGAGGGCGCCCTCGGCGACGCCAAGCAGGCCGTGGCGATGACTGCAGCCGCCAGCGGTCTGAAGTTCACGTTCATGGGGACGACCAAGGTCGTTCCCGGCGCCAAGAAGACGAACGACCTCGATTCCTCCTACCCCGACGACACGGACCTCGTCATCGCCTGGAGCAAGCCCGCCGACACCCAGTGGTTGAAAAGCCGAAGCTCGGTTCTCGGCGTCGGGGGCGTCTACTACGACCTCACCCCGCAGAAGGTCGGCAAGAGCTCCTGGTTCCAGGCCGTCCAGGGCTATGTGGTGCTCAACTCCACCAAGTCTCTGCCCGGCGGGTTCGGCACGGGACGCGAGGTGGGTGAACTCGGCACGTGGGGTCAGGTACTCCTGCACGAGGTCGGCCACACTGTGGGGCTCGACCACCCCGACCTGCCCGACAAGGCCCAGATCATGTACCCGGAGACGACGTACAAGGACGCTGCCTGGGGTCGTGGCGACCTGACGGCGCTGCGCAAGGTGGGTGCGGTCTCCGGGTGCTTCGCCACCCCGAAGGGAGCCACCGCAGCGGGTCCGGTCAACGCGATGCGGGTCGGCCTCGGGCGCTGAACAGGGTCAGGCGTCCTCGCCGAGGGGGAGGCCCTGCGCTGCGGGTTCGGCCTGTTCGGGGCGCAGCAGCGAGAGTGCACCAGCCAGGGACAGGACGAGCCCGACCACGACGGCCCATTCCATGCCCGCCCGGGGATACTCGTGCAGCAGCAGGAGGCCCACGGCTGCGGGCACGATCGTGCTCGTGACGTAGTTGGCGCCGAGCACCCCGACGGCGTGTGATCGCGCCAGTCCGCGGGTCAGGTGTACCTGCCCGAGGCCCAGGCCGATGACCAGCAGGAATCCGGCCACCCAGGTGGTCCACGGCCACTCCCAGAACCGCCAGATGTCGGCGGTGATCTGCGAGATGAGCAGCCGTGCGGTGATGGCGCTGATCGCGAAACCGAGCCCGGAGAGCACGCCGCTGATGCCGGGGTGCAGCTCGAGGGGCAACGCCACGAGACAGATGAGCACGCCTGCGCCGAGCACCACGAGGTGGATCGGACTGATCGGCACCGCCGGGCCGGGGACGGTCGTCGCTGCGAGCAGGGCGATACCGGCGACGAGAACGGCGATCAGCGCGGCGTCACGGCCCTTGAGTGCGCGGGTTCCGTTGACGTGCTGGATGACTGCGGTGATCGCGAGGCCGCCGACGACTGCCGCCTGCACGATGAGCAGGGGCAGGTGTCCGCGCGCGAGCAGGGTGAAGAAGAAGCCTGCGCCCTGCAGGGCCGTGCCCGTCCACCACGCGACGGACTTGAGCGGGTGGACGTCACCCTGAGCCCCGTCGGAGAGCCGGGCCCCGGCGCCGCCGTAGGCGAGGACCCCGATGATCAGGGCGATCACCGAGAGGATCACGGGCGCACTGCCATGTCGCTCGTGTGCACGTCGTCTCCTCGGTCGGGCGGCTGGACGGGGGCCAACCTACCCCCGCCCCCGTCCGGGCCGCATCAGCAGTGTCCCCGCCACCAGCACAGCACGCCGTGTGGCCGGAAGCAGCGTCGATCAGGCGTGGGTCACCGAGATCGAGGTACTCATCGTGTGCGATTCGCCCGCGTCGAGCTTGATGTGGCCCGCCAGGGCGTTCGCCGTCTCGACGCAGGCCATGCCGGTCCACTCGTCGTCGCCGAAGTCGGCCATGTCGGCGGCCTTGCGCTCCCACGGGTTCCAGATGACGGTGTTGTTGGAGCCGGCCTTCGCGATGTTCACGCGGCGGTCTCCGTCGACGAGGATCGCGGTCTCCGTCGAGGCGTACACGCGGTCGGTCTCGCGCAGGAACGTGACGTCGCCGGACTGGGCGTTGACGGCACGACCACCGGGCGCCTTGTCGGCGTAGCGGGAGCCGTCGAGGCCCTCGATGCGGACCTGCTTGACGTCGGAGACGCGCAGGTAGGTGTGCAGCGCCTCCTCCAGCTCGAGCGGCTCGCTGGGGGAGGAGATCCGCAGGCTCATCGAGAGCTTCGCGCCCATGCTCACCGTGTAGGTGGCGCGCAGGTCCTGGGGAGCCGAGTCCACGCCGGGCACGTCGGCGAGCTGGGCCAGCGGGGGCAGTTCGAGCACGACGGTGATTCCGTCGCCGTCGCGGGTGGCCTTGACCAGCGCCCACCGCACGAGGCGGAAGAACCCGTGCTGCGGGGAGCGGTTCTTGGCCCGGCCGGTGGCGAACCACGGCGCGCACACCGGCACGCCGCCGCGGATGGCGGCTCCGGCACCGAAGGCGCTGTGCTCGCTGACCCAGAGCACCTCGTCCTCACCGGCAGGGGCCCAGCTCGTCACGGTCGCCCCGTCGAGGTGGATCGTTCCGCGGCACGCAGGTGTGTCGATGATCAGGCGGGGCGCGTCGCCGCCTTCGAGGGTGAGGCCCTCGGGCAGGACGGACTGGTCGGGAGTGGTGTTCATGGCTCCATCGTCTCCGGATGTGTTGCTCACATCTACTAGGTCGGCACGAAAAGTTGCGTTCTTCAGGGGTTTTCGTGTCCCGACCGGAGTCGGGGGAGGGGGTCAGGGCGTAGTGGCGAGATCGACCCCGCGCAGTTCGTACCCGGCGATGAGGTCGAGCCACCCGATGCTCGGGTCGTTCTCGAGCACGAGGGGCAGGGCCAGGAGGCGGGTGAGCAGGATGTCGGTCTCCTGGATGGCCAGCGCGTTGCCGGGGCAGCGGTGGTTGCCGTCTCCGAACGACATGGCCTCCGGCTTGGTGCCCGAGGCGAGGTCGCGCGCCGGGCACAGGCCGAGCGGGTCCTCACCGACGGCATCGGGATCGGCGTTCGCCGCGCGGATCGACAAGGCCATCACGGCGCCCTTGGGGATGTGGTGCTCCGTGTCTCCGTCGGTGAGGGTCATGGGCTCGGTGGCGCGCCGGTAGAGGGAGCCGACGACGGGTTCGAGCCGCAGGATCTCGTGGAGGATCCGATACCGTTCCGGCTCGTCGGCCGAGGTGTAGCGTTCCCGCAGCTCGGGGTCGCCGAGCAGGTGCCAGGTCGCGACCGAGATGTACTCGCGGGTCGTCACCATGCCGGCAGCGCCGTAGGTGAGGCACTCGGTGAGGATCTCGGGGTCGCTGTACCCCTGCTCGACGAGGTGGGAGATGACGTCCTCGTCGGGCTCGAGCCGCCGCGCGGCAATCGCGGGCTTGACGTCCTTGAGATAGAACAGCGTGGTCGGCAGGGTGGCTCGGGCGTTTCCGTACACGGCGGCGAACCGGTCGACCACGGCCCCGGCGCGTGAGACCACGCGCGCTCGCAGATCGCGACGCTGCCCAGGGTCGGGGTCGTCCTGCCCTGCAGTCTGCCTCGAGGGTTCGGTCGGGTCCGCCTTGTCGCCTTCGATGCGCGATTCGGGGAGCTGAGCCGGCACCGTGAACACTCGCTCCAGGCGGCGGGCCATCCCATCGATGTCGGACTCGGTCAGGCCGATGACCTGCGCGGCCACCTCCACCGAGTACTGCAGACCGAGGTCGGAGAGGTCGACGGTGCGTCCCGCCTCCAGGGCCGTGCGCACCTCGGTCACGAGGCGTTCGGCCCGGACCTCCATGAGTTCGCGGTAGCGGCGGCTGACCGTGGCGGGCGCGAAACATCGGGCGATCATGCTGCGCTGACGGCGGTGCTCGTCACCGTCCATGAAGAGGATGGGGTCCTTCATCGCGGTGGTGTGCGCGCGGGCCATGTCGGAGTTGAACCCCGCCTGCTGCGTGGTGCGCCCGGCTCGCAGCACCTGCTTGACGAGGTCGTGGGAGCGCAGGTGCCAGATGCCGTCGACGACCTCCACGTCCGGTGCCAGCGGTTCACCGGGACGCGCGGTCTTGCGGCGGCCGTGCGCGGAGTGGGGGCAGGAGGTGCTCATCGTGATGCTCCTTCTCGTTATCCTCCCAGTCTCCCGCGATCCGTCCGCGTTGTCCTGTGGTCGTCGCGCACGGGGCATCGCGCACAGGTCTTTATAGCCCCGGGCACGCCGAAGGGGCGGTGCGGGTGGGGCACCGCCCCTTCGTGTCGGACCTGGGCCTGTGACCGCTCCGGGTGCCGGACGGCGGGGGTGGGTCGCCGTCATGTATCCCTTCGGCAGCTGGATGCGTCCAAACAGTGGATTGGGTCGTCTGACTGGAACGGATTGCGTCATGCCTGGGTCAACGATTGGTCAAGTCGGTAGAGCGCAGGGAAGGCCGCCTGCATCGGTCCGTCGTGCCAGGGTGGGGCATGCTGAATCGCCGCGTCCTCATGAGGCGTCCCGTCCCAGGGCTGGGCCAGGCCGTCGTCTCGTTGATCGACCGGGAGCCCGTCGACGTGGCGCGTGCCATCGAGCAGTGGGAGGCGTTGCGGTCGGCGCTCGGGGCGGCCGGGTGGGAGGTCGTCGTCGTCGAGGAGCATGAGGACGACCCGCCGTGCCCCGACGGGGTGTTCGTCGGTGACGCGGTGATGCTCCTCGGCGATCGCGTCATGTTGCCGAGGTCGGCGGTGGAGTCACGCCGGCCCGAGCGGCCCGCGATCCGTCGTGCTCTGGCGTCGCGTCAGGTGCCGATCACGCACATGCGGCGGCCGGGGACGGCTGACGGGGGTGACGTGGTGCAGGTGGGCGACAGCAACAGAGTGTTCGTGGGTGTAGGGACGCGCACCAACCGTGCGGGTCTTGCGCAGATCGTCCACACGCTCGGCCCGGAGTCGGAGGTCGTGCCGGTGATGTTGCACAAAACGGTGCAGCTCAACGCGGGTCTGACCGCGCTGCCGTGTGGAACGGTCCTCGGGTATCCGCCGTTGGTCGACGACCCCTCGGTCTTCGACACGTTCGTGCCTGTTCCGGAGCCGGGCGGGGCGCACGCCTTCCCGCTCGGCGGCTCTCGCGTGCTCGTCCCGGCCAGCGCACCGCGGTCGCTCGCGACGATCACCGACCTGGGTTACGAGCCGGTCGTCGTCGACATCAGCGAGTTCGAGAAGCGCGAAGGCACCATGACGTGCCTGCTCGCCCCCTTCTGAAGCCCCTGGAACCCTGGTGCAACGCTTCGAGGTGCAAAGGTGTAACCCGTGGCGATGAACATCGAAGACGAAGGCGCGCACGTGTCGGCCAAGGAGGCGTCCGAGGCGCCACGCCGGGCCGACATCGTGCACAGGCTGGTGGCCGAGTTCGACGCCGGACCCGACGACGAGGCACGTGAGGCTTTGCGCCAGGGCACAGCCTCGCTCTACGACGAGGACGGCCTGCCCGTCGAGGCAGCGGCCACCCCGCCCGTGGGTAACTGACGGTAGGCGCGAGGTCGGTCCGCGCGGATCAGCACAAGTCGGTCAGTACAGGTCGACGACGGCGGGGAGGATGCGCTCCCACGCCTCGGGGGAGGCGGCGGCGAGCAGGCCGAGTTGGTCCTGCCCTGCGGCTGCGGAGTAGGGCGTGCCGTCGAGGTAGGCGATGGTGCCGCCGAGTTCACGCAGCATCAGTGATCCGGGGCAGTGGTCCCAGGGCAGTCCGCGGGAGTAGAGCAGGCCATGGACCCGACCCTCGAGCATCCACGGGTAGTCGATGCCGCAGCTCCAGGCCGTGGGGCCGAGGTCGAGGTCGCCGTGGCGTCCCTCGAGGCGGGGGCTGGAGGTGACGACGGTGAGGTCGTCCGGAGTCGTCATCGCCGGCAGCGGAACGCCGTTGCGCGTCACGCCCGCGCCGCGTTCGGCGACGAACGAGACGTCGTAGGCGGGGTGGAAGATCCAGGCGCGAACGACCTCGCCGCGGTGGAGTTCGGAGAGCATGACCGCATGGTCGGGGGAGCCGTTGACGAAGTTCTTGGTGCCGTCGACGGGGTCGACGGTGAACGCGCGCTCGGCGCCGGGGAGCAGGGTGGGCAGGCTCGGGTCGGTCGCGGTGGCCTCTTCGCCCACGACGACGACGTCGGGGTCGTCGGCGAGCAGCGCGTCGGTGATGAGGCGCTCGGCCTCCTGGTCGGCGACGGTGACGAGATCGCCCGGCTTCTTCTCCATGATCTGGCCCGATTCGAGGGCCCGGAATCGGGGAGTGATGACCTCGGCGGCCACCTGCTTCATCAGGTCCAGAACGGCTTGGGTGTCCACGCACCCACGGTCTCACATGCGGCGCGGGCTCACCTTCGGCTCAGGTGCGGTCCTGCCACTTGGGGGTCGTGGTGGGCACGTGGGCCATCATCGCGTCGAGCAGCGCGGCCGGGTCGGCGTCGACGGTGTAGAGGCCGAGGTGCGGTGCGCGCACGAAGCCCTCGGCGACGCAGTTGCCGAAGAACGAGGTGAGGCGCCCGTAGAACCCGAGGGTGTCGAGCAGTCCGACCGGTTTGGCGATGAGGCCCAGTTGGTTCCAGGTGAGGATCTCGACGAGCTCCTCGACGGTGCCGAACCCGCCCGGCATGGCGATGAACCCGTCGGCTTCGCTCGCCATGGCCGCCTTGCGAGCGTGCATCGACTCCGTGACCCGCAACTCCGTCAGACCGGAGTGGGCGATCTCGGCGGCGACCAGATCCTCGGGAATGATGCCGAGCACCTCCCCGCCCTGCGCCAGGGCGGCGTCGGCCAGCGCACCCATCAACCCGATCGATGCGCCGCCGTAGACGAGTTTCATTCCGCGACGGGCGATTTCGGACCCCATGGCCGTAGCGGCCTCGAGATAGCGGGGATCGTCGCCGGGGCTGGATCCGCAGAACACACAGACGCTGCGCATGCCTCCAGGGTAGGCGTCGAGGTCTGAGTTGCTCCTCCTGTGCTCCGTGAATCCCCGAAATGCCGGGTTCCTCGCCGGTAGCGTTGGTGTATGGACACCAATCTCAGCCGGGCAGAATGCGCCCGTCGCAGCGCCGACATCACGCTTTTCGGCTACCGCGTTGAGTTGGACGTGTCCGAGGCCGTCGATCCCGATCAGGCGACGTTCCCCACCACCTCGATCATCGACCTGACCAGCGCGAGCGGTCAGATCACGCTCGACTTCATCGGCGAGGTCGAGCAGGTGGAGGTCGACGGGCAGGCGCAGGAGGTCGACTCCGACGGCGCGCGGGTGCACGTCGCGGTCCCGGCCGGTGTGCCCTGCGTGGTGACGGTCCGCGGTCAGGCGCGCTACTCCCGTTCGGGTGAGGGCATGCACCGCTTCGTCGACCCCGCCGATGAGCGCACCTACCTCTACACGCACTACGAGCCGGCCGACTCCCGCCGCGTGTTCGCCTGCTTCGAGCAGCCCGACCTCAAGGCCGAATTCACGTTCGTCGTCACGGGCCCCGACGAGTGGGAGATCCGCAGCAACGGCGCCGAGATGTCACGCGAGCAGACCGGTGAGAACAGCGCGGGCATGGTGTGCAGCACGCGCTCCTTCGCGCCCACGGCACGGCAGTCGACCTACCTGACCTGCGTCGCAGCCGGCCCCTACCGCCGTTGGGACGACCAGTGGAGCACCGAGACGCCCGACGGCGAACTCGCCGTGCCGCTGGCGTTGCTCTGCCGTGAGTCGTTGGCCGCAGCCTTCGACCCCGAGGAGCTGTTCAAGCTCACCAAGCTCGGGCTCGACCACTTCCACACGGCGTTCGCCTACCCCTACCCGTGGGGCAAGTACGACCAGATCTTCGTGCCCGAGTACAACCTCGGCGCTATGGAGAATCCGGGCCTGGTCACCTTCGCGGATCAGATCTACGTGTACGAGTCGGCCGCCACCCGCAGCCAGCACGAGGGCCGGTCCAACACCCTCATGCACGAGATGTCGCACATGTGGTTCGGCGATCTGGTGACCCCGGCGTGGTGGGACGAGCTGTGGCTCAAGGAGTCCTTCGCGGACTACATGGGCACCGCTGCCAACGCGATCGCCACCGACTTCACCGACGCGTGGACCCCGTTCTGCGCCCGCCGCAAGGCGTGGGCCTACGAGCAGGACCAGTTGCCGACGACCCACCCGATCGTGGCCGACATCCCCGACGTCGAGGCCGCCAAGCAGAACTTCGACGGCATCACCTACGCCAAGGGCGCCAGCGTGCTCAAGCAGCTCGTCGCCTACGTGGGTGAGGAGGAGTTCTACGAGGGTGCCCGGCGCTACTTCCAGCGTCACGCGTTCGGCTCGACGACGCTCGCCGACCTGATCGCCACCCTGCAGGAGGCCTCCGGCCGCGACCTGCAGGAGTGGGTGCAGCAGTGGTTGCACACGACGGGGGTCTCCGAGCTCACGCCGCGAGTGACGCTCGCCGCCGACGGCACGGTCGAGGAGCTCGTCGTCGAGCAGGCGGGGTCGGGCGAGGCGGGCGACGTGCTGCGCGACCACCGGCTCGTGGTCGGTCTGTACGCGAAGGGTGAGGGTGGCGAGCTGCGCCGCACCTCCCGCATCGAGCTCGACGTCACGGGCGCCTCCACTCCTGTCCCGGAGGCGGTCGGCTGCCCGGCTCCCGATCTCGTGTTGATCAACGATGACGACCTGACCTACGCCAAGGTGCGGCTCGACGAGACGGGCCTGGCCACGGTGCGCGAGACGTTCGCGATCGAGTCGTCGTTGTCGCGGGCCTGTGTCTGGTCTGCGCTGTGGAACGCCTGCCGTGATGCCCAGCTACCGGCCGCGGACTTCATCGACATCGTCGTCGCGCACGCGCCGTCCGAGTCGCACGTCGCCCTGCTCGGCAACGCCGTGGGCAATGCGCTGACCGCGGCCCGCACCTACGCGCCCGCCTCGGCTCGTCCCGAGTTGATGCGCCGCCTGCTCGACCTCACCGCCGAGCAGATGCGTGATGCCGAGCCCGGCTCCGGTGCGCAGCTCATCTACGCTCGCGCATTCGCCGACGCCGCGCTCGAATGTGACGCGCGGGCCGACGAGATCCGCGGCCTGCTGGAGGGCACCGAGGTCGTCGAGGGGTTGCCGATGGATGCGGCGATGCGGTGGTCGCTGCTGCGGGCCCTCGTCGCCACCGGTCACGCCGGTACAGCCGAGCTCGACGCGGAGCGGGAGAAGGACACGAGCTCCCCGGCGCGGATCCGCCACCTGACGGCTCAGTGTTCGGTGCCCGACGCGGAGGTCAAGCGGTCGGCGCTCGCAACGGTGATCGGTGACCCGGGTCTGTCGAACGACGAGGTCACGGCTCGCACGACCGGGTTCGCGACTCCCGGTCACGGGGCACTCGTGGCCGACCAGATGCAGCCGTACCTCGATGCGCTGACGCAGGTGTGGGGTTCGCGCAGCCAGGAGCTCGCGACGCGCATGGTGCGCGGCTTCTTCCCCGGCGCCGACCTCGGCGAGGGTGAAGAGGTCGAGAACCAGCCCGTCGTCGTGGCCCTGCGCGGCTGGCTCACCGAGCAGCAGGACGCTCCCCGCGCTCTGCGCCGTCTCATCACCGAACGCCTCGACCTGCTGGAACGCGCACTCCGGGCCCAGGCCGCCGCACGCTGAGCGGGTCGACCTCCACGTCGAGGCACCGAGGCAGTCATGGCGAGGGTGTCGCCGCGCCGCGATGCTCCGCGACGGGCAGGATGAGCGTCACACCCGGAGCAGAGGAGTTCGTCATGACCGTCAACCCCGATGAGGGCCACACCGGCCTCGACCGCGACAACGCACAGCGTCCCGACGTCAACCAGGAGGCGCACGACACGGCCGAGGAGCACGGCCTCGACCCGATGCAGGAGCGCCGCCAGGAACTCGAGGACGCCGCCAAGGAGGACTGACCTCCATCGCAGCACGAGGCGGGGTGGGCCATGCCGGCCCCCCCGCCTTCGCGTCCCTCGCCCTGGGGTCAGGGTCGCTGCACGCTGAGCGCTGGTGGGTGCGCAGCCTCTAGGCTGGCCGACATGGACAAGCCGAACATCACGATCCCCGAGGGCGACGCGCCCACCGACCTCGTGCTCGAAGACATCACTGTTGGCGACGGCGCCGAGGCCACGTCGGGCACCAGCATCGCCGCCCACTATGTGGGTGTCGCCTGGTCGACGGGTCAGCAGTTCGACAGCAGCTACGACCGCGGGGAGCCGATCGAGTTTCCCCTCGGCGGCGGCATGGTCATCAAGGGCTGGGACGACGGCATCGTCGGCATGAAGGTCGGCGGCCGCCGCCGCATCACCATCCCTCCGCACCTGGGCTACGGCGCCCGCGGAGCCGGTGGCGTCATCAAGCCCAACGAGACCCTCGTCTTCGTCGTCGACCTCGTCTCCGTCAACTCCTGACCCACCGCACCTGATCGATCGGGCCCGTCAGTCACGGCCCAGCAGCACCCCAGATCATCCGCATCAACGCGCAACAGGCGGGTGGCCACCGAAAGCCGGTGAGCCACCCGCCTGTTCGCGTCTCGGGCGTGCGTGTGAATGATTAGTTGGGGTTCTGCGCCCACAGGTCGGGGCCGAAGACCTCGTAGCGGATCTTCTCGCTGGAGACGCCCTTGTCCATGAGGGTGCGGCGCACGGTGCGCATGAACGGCAGCGGCCCGCACATGAACACGGTCGCGTTCTGCGGCACGTCGAGCTGCGACAGGTCCATGAACCCTTCGAGCGCGCCACGGTCGGCAGCACCCTCGAGGTCCTCGTACCAGAGGTGCGACCCGGCGGACTCGAGCCTCGCGGCGCTGGCCTTGATGCTCTCGTACATCGGGTGACGCGAGGCGGATGCGTCGGCGTGCGCGAGGATCACTGGACGCTGGGGAGCGCGCTCGGCGAGGTCCTCGATGATCGCGGCCATCGGGGTGATGCCGACACCGGCGCTGACCAGCACCAACGGGTCGGTCGAGTCGTCCAGGACGACGTCGCCGCACGGGATGGAGACGGGGATCGTCGTCCCCACGGGGCAGTTGTCGATGAGGTGGTTGGACACCAGACCGGCGGGACCCACGGCGGAGGCGTGAACCCGGCGGACCGTGATCTGCAGGTGCTCGGACTTGGGTGCCGAGGAGATCGTGTACTGACGCGGCTGGGTGCCACCGTCGGGCAGCATCGGGTTGATCGTCACGTACTGACCGGCGTGGTGGGCCGGCACGGGCTCGCCGTCGACCGGGGTGAGGACGAAGGTGACGACCTCGGCGGAGTCGCCGTCGACGACCTCGTCGATGCGCTCGCTCACCGTGTAGTCGCGCCACGGGTTCTCGGGGTCGAGGGCGTGCTCGGCGTACATCTTGGCCTCGGCCGCGACGAGCTGCAGAGCGAACAGCCAGTACACCTCGTCCCAGGCGGAGGCGATCTCGGGCGTGACGGCGTCGCCGAGCACGTCGCCGATGGCCCACATGAGGTGGTGGCCGACGATCGTGTACTGCGTCGCCGTGATGCCGAGCGAGACGTGCTTGTGCGCGATGCGGTTCATGATCGGGTCGAACGACGGGGCGTCGGGGTCGATCAGGTGCACCGCGTACGCCACGACGGACGCTGCGAGGGCCTGGGCCTGCTCGCCGCGCTCCTGGTCGGAGCGGTTGAAGATGTCGAGCAGCTCGGGGTGGGTCTCGAACATGTGGGGGTAGAAGCGCGAGGTGATCTCGACGGCGTGCTCGGCGACGACGCCGGCAGTGGCCTTGACGACCTCGGTGGACTTGGCGGAGAGCAGCATGTGAGTCCTTGGGGAGGGGCTGGAAAGCGGAGCGCTGGTTGTCACCACCCATTCAACCGGAAGAGTTTGGAGAAAAACATCCCCTGCGAGCGTCGATATCCCCCATGCGCGTCCGCCCCGTCGTCGCGTGTAGGGGAGTAGTCTCCTGCGGTCAACGGCCGACAACGCGGCCCCCGTCACATCTGACGGTGCAACGACCTCGACTCCTCCAGGAGGTCAAGTGAGCCCGCTCGCCTACCAGACGATCACGATGGTGCTGTACCTCGTGGCCATGCTGCTCATCGGCTTTTACAGCTACCGCAAGACCCACGACCTGGGCGACTACATGCTCGGTGGCCGTGACCTCCCGCCGGCCGTCGCCGCGCTGTCGGCCGGTGCCGCCGACATGTCCGGCTGGCTCCTCATGGGTCTGCCAGGCGCGATCTACGCCGCCGGTCTGGTGGAGTCGTGGATCGCCGTCGGCCTCACGGTCGGCGCCTGGGTCAACTGGAAGTTCGTGGCGCCGCGCCTGCGTGCGTACTCCGAGGTCGCCAACGACTCGATCACGATGCCGAGCTTCTTCGAGAACCGCCTGCACGACCGCTCGCGCGCGCTGCGCATCGCCTCGGCCCTGATCATCCTCGTGTTCTTCACGTTCTACGTGAGCTCGGGCATGACGGCCAGTGGCGTGTTCTACCAGAGCACCTTCGGGCGCGGTTACCACGAGGGCCTCATCGTCATCAGCCTCGTCACCGTCGCCTACACGCTCTTCGGCGGGTTCCTCGCCGTCAGCTACACCGACTTTCTCCAGGGTGTGATGATGGTCGCCGCCCTCGTGGCCGTCCCGATTGTCGGCCTGTTCGCCGTCGGCGGGATCGGCGAGGTCAGCAACGCCGTTCAGGCGATCGACCCCAACCACCTGTCCATGGTCAAGGGCGCCACGTTCCTCGGTGTCGTCTCCGCACTCGCGTGGGGACTCGGCTACTTCGGTCAGCCGCACATCATCACCCGGTTCATGGCGCTGCGTTCGGCGCAGGAGGCCGTCGCCGGTCGTCGCATCGGTATCGCCTGGATGTTGTTCGCCGTCGCCGGTGCCATCTGCACCGCCCTGATCGGCCTCACGTACTTCCACCAGCACCCCGAGCTGGCCATCACCGACCCGGAGACGGTTTACCTCCGGATGGGTCAGATCCTCTTCCACCCGATCATCGCCGGCTTCATGCTGGCCGCGGTGCTCGCCGCCATCATGAGCACGATGAGCAGCCAGCTCATCGTGACCTCATCGGCGCTGGTGGAGGACATGTACGGCATCCTCGGCCGCAAGCACACCGACGCGCATAACGTCATGCTCGGTCGCATTGCCGTGCTCGTCGTCTCGCTCGTGGCCGCGTTCTTCGCGTGGGAGCAGAACTCGACGATCCTCAAGCTCGTGTCGTTCGCGTGGGCCGGATTCGGTGCCGCGTTCGGCCCGATCGTGCTGCTGTCGCTCTACTGGCGTCGCCTCACCTGGCAGGGTGCGCTCGCCGGCATGGTCGTCGGTGCGCTCACCGTTGCGCTGTGGGGCCCGAGCACCACGTGGGGCGGCGGACGCCCTGACCCGCTGCTCGGCCTCTACGAGATCGTCCCCGGCTTCGCGTTCAACCTGCTGGTCACCTACGTCGTCAGCCTCATGACGTATCACCGCGACCCCGAGGTCGAGCGGGAGTTCGACGCGATGTCGGCTGCCGGTCGCCGCGCGGCCGTCGAGGAGAAGCAGGTCTGACCTCGACAGACAATTGCAGCGAGGGGGAGCATGCGTGACGCATGCTCCCCCTCGCTTTTCTTCAGGGAGGCGACCTGACCAGGGGGGGTGGGTCAGGCCAGGGAGGACCGGCCGAGGGAACGGGGCCCGCGGTCGATCGAATAGGCATCGGCGAGGCGCAGGAAGCGCTCGGTGGGATCCATGTGCGTGTGAGTGCGGGCGACGTACCGGCCGTGTGAGCGGCGAGTGCGGGCCACGTCGACGTAGTCCTCGATATTGGCGGCGACATACGTCGGGCCGGTGGTGGCGCGGGCCCCGGCGGGGGCGGCGTCGTCGAAGGTCTCCTGCGTGGCGACCGTGTGCTCGCTCATGCGCATGGCGGTGGCGGGCTCCATCGGCTCCTGGGCGACCGTGGCCTGCACGACGTGCAGGTGGCGAGCCGGAGCCGGGCGGGTGGGCATACGGCCCGCGTAGATGTCGTTCGAGGCGAGCTGTGCGTCGGAGACGGTGCTGGTGCGGCTGGTGCAGGCAGAGGCGACCGAGATGAAGAACCAGGCGACACCGGCCAGCGACACCGCGATCATCGCGACCTTGTACCAACCGGGTGCGGTCGGCAGCAGGCTGGCCGAGTTACCGACGAGCAGGGCGCCGCTGATGATGTAGCCGATGAGCGGCAGGTCGTCGCTGCGGCGGCGCAGGTTCGCGCTTCCGGCCGACACAGCGGCGAGCATGACGGCCGATACGGCCAAGAGCACAATGTGAAGCGCGTTCATGGTGACCCCCCAAGGTCGAGATGAGCGCGGAACCCCCCGGAACTGCGCTGAGCGACCCTCCCCGGTCACCCGAACGAGCGTTGAACGCCCGTCCAGAAAGACTGTACTGAACCACCGTCCAAGACGGCCAGCCTGAAGGCTCTCGGTTGCATCTGTCGGGGTGTTTGGGCAGGTCAGTGGGGGTGTCAGGGCATACGAAAGCGGGGCCGGACGTGATGTCCGGCCCCGCTTTGAGGTGTGGTGCTGGGGTGCTCAGCTCTTGGCGCTGGAGGAGCCTCCGCGGGAGCTGTCGGAGCGGCCTTCCGCAGTGGCGCTGCGGCCAGAGTCGGTATCGGTGTCGGAGCCCGAGAACTCCTCGCGGATCTGGCGTCCGGTCTCGATGACCTCGGCGCGCTTGGCGGCGGCCTTCTCGCTGACCTTCGTGTCTCGCGGCGGAATCTGCAGGGTCTCCTCGGCCTCGATGCCCGCCTGGAGCTGACGCGACCGCTCGAGTTCGGCGTCGATCTCGGCCCCGAACAGCAGAGCGTTGTTGGTGATCCACAGCCACAGCAGGAAGACGATGACGCCACCGAGGGAGCCGTACGTCTTGTTGTAGTTGCCGAAGTTGGAGACATAGAAGCCGAAGGCGACGGAGATGAGCAGCCAGACGGCGATGGCGACGGTGGCACCCACGCTGATCCACTTGAACTTGGGCTGCTGCACGTTGGGTGTGAAGTAGTAGAGCAGCGCCACGATGAGGATGACGATGGCCAGCAGGATGGGCCACTTCGCGATGTTCCAGACGGCGACGGCCGTGTCGCCGAGGCCGATGTAGCTTCCGACGGCCTCCGCGACCGGGCCACTCAGGGCCAGGCCTGCAGCGACGACGGCGATGAGGACGAGGATGACGGCGGTCAGCACGTAGAACAGGGGCCGCGCCTTCCAGATCGGGCGGCCTTCGTCGACCTCGTACACGCGGTTCATCGCCCGCGAGAACGCCGTCGTGTAGTTGGAGGCCGACCACAGCGCCACGACGAGTCCGCTGACCAGGGCGAACCCGGCCGCCTTCGTCTGCACCATCGACGTGATGACGGGCTCGACGATGCCGAGCGCGTCGGCGGGAACGAACTGCGACGCCATCTCCAGGAGGGCGTCCACGGTCGACTGGCCCTGGCCGAACACGCCGAGCAGCGAGATCATCGCGAGCAGAGCGGGAAAGATCGAGAGGACCGCGAAGTAGGTCAGGGCCGCGGCGGAGTCGGTGCAGCCGTCGCGCGTGAACTCCATCAGCGCCTTGCGGGCTGTGTAGCGCCACGACGGTGTCTTGATCTCGGCGGGGCTGTCGGGTTTGAAGTCGGCGTCGGGGGCCGGCGCGGTCTTCGCCTTGCCTGCGGCGGTTCCTTCGTCGGGCTGGCTCATGGAGGTCCTCACGAACGGTGGCAGATCAGGGGTTGCCCCGAGATTACCCGCGTGGCGTGCACTCCAGACATCCTCCAGGCCGTGAGTGTGGCGGCAGCTCAGGCGACCTCGCAGCGGGGCGCCGTGGTCACGCGACAGGCCCGCGCGCGTAGGACGGTTACCACGGGGGCGCCGGTCGACGTGGTGCGGCGAGGCAGGTGTCGCCACGCGGCATCGCTCAGGTCGCTTGGGCGCGACCGGGCGCCGTCGCGCGCGTTGTCCCTGGGTGTCGTTCTCGTGCACAGCGTTGGCCCTCCGTGGCAGCGGGGTCGTCCCCGGGTGTCCTCCCGGCTACCGCGATCCGTCGCGGTGCCCTCCCATCGGCGCGACCTCGGGCCTGCTGAGGGTTGCCGCCCGGTCAGGACGGACGCCCGACCCGGGGTCGACGTGGGCGCCGTGGCGGCAGGCGGCGGCGCCGAACCCCGGGTGCCGTCGAGTCCGGTTTGCCGGATCAGTCCGACTGCGTTGTGGTCGTGCGGGATTGGGAAGGTCGCAGGGCGTTCGACGGGGTGATGGGTGGCGTCGTGCGAGGTGTGCTCAGCGACGGGACCCTGACCCCGCGGTGAGAACGATCACGGATGCAACCCGACTCTGGGATGCAGATCTGTGTCGCCCGGCGGGCCTGGGCCGCTCGGATCAACTACCGTCGAGAACATGTCTCGACCTCACGCCGCCGCCCTCATGGAGGACGCGTGGAACACCCGGATGAACAGTGTGCTCGCAGCCCGTGGCTGGACACCGCGAGCTCTCGCTCACACCGGCTACGGCTCACCCGACTTCGTGCGGGTTCTCGGGCGCGTGCTGCTCACCCGGCACCCCGACGACGTGACGATCGACGACACCGAGGAGCTGGAGGGTCAGGGCGACTCGCTGCAGCCTGAGCGCCGGGTTCGTGGGTGGCGCAACTTCATGACCGCGCAGCTCATGAACCACCCCGTCGTCATCGACGTGGCCGGCAAGCAGTACCGCACCGTCACCGACCGCAGCGGCAACATCGACGCCACCATCGATTCCCCCGGTCTCGAGCCGGGCTGGAACGAGATCACCCTGACGCCCGAGGGCGGCGCCTCCGACGTGGCGCGCGTGTTCATCGTCGACGCGGCCGTGCGGTTCGGCATCGTCAGCGACATCGACGACACGATCATCACGACGTCGCTGCCGCGTCCGTTGATCGCCGCCTACAACACGTTCGTGCTGCACGAGCAGGCCCGCAACATCGTGCCGGGCATGGCCCCGATGTACCGCGAGCTCCTCGGTGCGCACGAGGGTGCCCCGATCTTCTACCTGTCCACCGGCGCGTGGAACACCTCGGACACCCTCAACCGGTTCATCAAGCGGCACGGCTACCCCGAGGGTCCGCTGCTGCTCACCGAGTGGGGCCCCACCAACACTGGGTGGTTCCGCTCCGGGCAGCAGCACAAGCGCGTCAACCTGCATCGTCTTGCGCGGGAGTTTCCGCAGATCCAGTGGATCCTCGTCGGTGACGACGGCCAGCACGACCCCAAGATCTACGGCGACTTCGCCCGTGACAGGCCCGACGTGGTGCGCGCCATCGGCATCCGCGAGCTGTCGACCACGGAGCAGGTGCTGAGCCACGGTCTCCCCGTCTCCAACGAGGGGTTCGGGCCGCGCGTGCGTCGTCCCGTGCCGGTGCTGCGCGCCCCCGACGGGTACGGCCTGCTGCGTCAGTTCCGGGCGTTCCTGGCCCAGGCCTGACCGATGCCCGAGCTGCCCGAGGTTCAGGCACTCACCGACTTTCTCGCCTCGCGCCTGGTCGGCGACGAGCCCCGGGTGGTCGTCAAGGTGGAGCTCGCCTCGATCGCGGTGCTCAAGACCTATGACCCGCCGCCGGACGCGCTCGCCGGTCTCGCGGTCGCGGGCGTCGGGCGGCACGGCAAGTTCGTCGACATCGACTGCGACGGCACCCACCTCGTGTTCCACCTCGCCAAGGCGGGGTGGCTGCGGTGGTCGGATGCCTTGCCCGACAAGCCACTTCGACCCTCGGGCAAATCGCCGATCGCGTTGCGGGTGCGCTTCGACGACGGCTCGGGGTTCGACCTGACGGAGGCCGGCACCAAGAAGAGCCTGGCCGTCCACATCGTCGACGACCCGCAGAAGGTGCCGCGGATCGCCTCGCTCGGGCCCGACCCGCTGGCCGACGATTTCGGGCTGCCGCAGTTCGCCGAGGTCCTCGGGCGCAAGCGCGCGCAGATCAAGGGGGTGCTGCGTGACCAGGCCGTCATCGCCGGCATCGGCAACGCCTACTCCGACGAGATCCTCCACGTGGCCAAGGTGTCGCCGTTCGCGCTGACGACCTCCCTCGACGAGACAGGCCTCGCCGCGATCTACGACGCGATGCGCACGACGTTGACCGGGGCGATTGCTGCGGCCTCGGGTAAGCCTGCGGCCGAACTCAAAGACGCCAAGCGCTCCGGCATGCGCGTTCACGGACGCACCGGGCAGGAGTGCCCCGAGTGCGGCGACACCGTTCGTGAGGTCTCCTTCGCCGACTCCTCCCTGCAGTACTGCGCGCACTGCCAGACGGGTGACAAACCTCTCGCCGACCGACGGATGTCCCGACTCCTCAAGTGACCTCGCCCGCCGCGCACCCCTCGTGGGTGCCTGGGGCGAGCGGTCGGGGGCCTGTGGTCATCGACATCGGCGCTGGTCAGGGCAACAATGCCGTGGGCCATGCGAGGGAGAGTCATAGGGATGTCGGGGGACAGGCAACAGAGCGCGCAGCCGCGCCGGGCGTCGTCGACCCGTCTGGGAATGACCGATCGGCCCGACGATGGGCGACTGCGGATCAGCACCGCCGGTGCGCCCGGGGCCGAGGCAGCGGTCGATACCACCGGGTTGGGGCTTGACGGTTCTTCGGCAGCGGTGAAGACGGCGGTTCAGGTCGCGCTTCAGGCGCTGGTCACCGGGTGCCGCTCTGAGCGGCTCCCGTTGCCGATCGTGGCGCGACTCATGGTCAACGAGAGCCGTGTCGAGCTCCATCTGGCCGCTCCGCTGGGCGAGCCGCCGCAGCCGTGGACGGGGCACGGACACGTCTGGAGTCTCGAGATCGAATCGGTGGTCGAGGAGCCGGTCGCCGCTCCTGGGCTGGATCCGTATCCGGCGCTCGTCTACCTGGGTGCCGTGGATGATCGCGCAGCGTTCGCAGATCTCGGAGCTGCTCCGGGACTCGTGGAGATCGCCGGGCCGGACGACGAAGTGCGCGTCACTCTGGCCCGGTTGGCCCGCTCGCTCGGAGACGCGCCCTGGTCACGCGGAGTCGAGGTCGTGACGGTGGGGACCGATATCCACGACGACGCTGCCGGCCCATCGGGTCTCGGCGCTGCACGTGCGCTGCTCAGCCCGGTCCCGGATCTCGGTGGGGTGAGTGGCCGGTGGGGGCGTCCGCCGCGGGGGACGCACACGGTCGTCCTCTGCTCGGAGCCGTTGGGGGCGGATGATCGCCGTCTCGTGCGCGCTGCGTCGCGTCACCGTGGGGCACCGACGGTCGTCGCGTCGCAGGGAGACGTGCCGCGTGGAGTGTGGCGTTGGAGTGTCGAGCCGGGGGTGTTGACGTGGTGAAGGGCCTGGTCAGCGCGCCGGACGGCAGCGACCTGTTCATCAGCGTGTCCGGCGATGCCGCGCCGCTGCCTGCCGGTGGGGTCGTCGGAGCCGATTCTGTGGGTCTGGGGATTCCATTCGGACTCGTCGAACTCGTGGTGGTGCACGGGCTGCACGCCGGCACGGTTCACCGGTTGGAGGTCGGGCACCACCGCGTCGGACCCGCCGAGCAGGGCGACGTGGATGTCGTCCTCCCGGTGAGCGAACCGTTCTCCATCGAGGTGACCTGTGGTGCAACGGTGTTCGTCGACGACGAGGTCGTGCCGTGGGCGATCGGACGGCGGAGGGCCATCGGAGGTCTCGACCTGTCGCTGCGCTGGTGCGCCGGGCCGTCGCGTGGCGGGCCGGGTCGTCCCGTTCTCGGGTTGCCGCTGGCGGACGTGCTGCTGGATCGTCTCGGTGGTTCGGTGCCTCCGCCCACGGCTGCCACCTGGGAGTTGGG
>DAMDJY010000006.1:26404-39615 GCA_032100225.1 Mobilicoccus sp. | reverse complement strand
AAGGCCCCGACGATGACGGCCAAGGCCCCGCCCGGGTAGATCCCGTCAGGGTGACTGTGGGTGATCGCGGCGACCTCGCAGCCCAGGTCGAACCGGCGTGACGGCGGCGCGAGTCCGGCCGGTGCCGCGCGCATGGCTCCGCCACATCCCTTGGAATCGTTGATCGCGGTGGCGACCTCACCCATCCGGCCCGATTCCAACGCGGTCAGACACGTGTTGCCCGGCGCGCGTCGGGCCCACAGCTCTTCGACACCGATCAACCATCCGTCGAGGTGGTCGCGCGCGGCCGAAGCACGGTTGAGGCCCTGTTGCGTCGCGAGCCAGCGCAGGTAGGCGTGATGGACGACGGTCGGCGTGTGGCAATGGCCGTTGACCAGATGGCGCGTCGCCGCCCGGATCAGGCCCTCCGCGGTGAACAGCGTCATCTGCGTGTCGTCGGTGATGGCCCCGAGCCGCCCGTACGCAGGTACGTACTCCCGAATCCCGCCCGGGCCGTGCGCCGCCTCGATCGTGCTCCACGAGTCGAACTCGACCCCGCCTCCGAGCGCATCGCCGACCGCGCCCGCAAGAAAACTCCCCACTACCTGGTCACGCGTGTAGTCGTGTTCCATGGGATCCCCTCCTTGCCCCAGTGTTCCAGGTCGGGTCCTCAACCGGAGGGCATCCGCCTCGTCGCATGGCGACATCTGCCGGCGACACGACGTCTCGGGTCCGTGAGAGGCACGATGGGGCGATGAGTCACGATCTGAGTCGCTTTCTCGATGCGCAGAACGACGGAACCTACGAGCGCGCCCTGGCCGAGCTACGCGGTGGGCGCAAGACGAGTCACTGGATGTGGTTCGTGTTTCCGCAGGTTCGCGGCTTGGGCACGAGCCCGATGGCGCAGAAGTACGCGATCAGCGGTCGCGACGAGGCGCAGGCCTACCTCGCCGACGACGTCCTCGGGCCGCGCCTCGTCGAATCGGCCACTGCCGTCATCGAATCCGGAGTCACCGACCCCGCCCACCTCCTCGGTGGCATCGACGCGATCAAACTCCGCAGCTCGATGACGCTGTTCGAGGCCGCCGCCGACGCTGTCGCCTACGGAGCGTCCGACGCCGCAGCCAAGGCCGGCCTCCACATCACCGACGACGCCGACATCGACGCCGTCACCGACCACCCCACCGTGTTCGACGTGTTCTCCGACGTGCTCGACACCCTCTACGACGGCGTCCGCGACCGCGAGACCCTCAACCGTCTCTGACAGTTCGGCCATCTCTGACCGCTCGACGTCGCTGACGGCGCTCGCCGATCACTGACGGCCCCGACCGGAGACGACCCCAGATGCACGTTCGCCCCCTGCGCTACATGGCGCAGGGGGCGAACGATGTTCCGGTGCAGGATTCGTGCTCAGACGAATCCCAGTGTCGGACGGGTCACGTGGCCTCGGCGGCGCGGGCAATCTCCTCGATCTCGGTCTCGAGGGTGCTGCGCAGCGCGCGGTTGCCGACGACGGGAGCGACGATCTTGGCGGCAAGCTTCTTCAACGTGCCCGCTTCGTCGGTGGGCTCGCCCGAGGCCGTCATCGTCAGGCGCGTGCCGGGGTGCAGGGCCTCCAGCTTGAAGGTCGACACGGAACGGGCCTCCTCGGAGGTCGCCTCGATGCGGGCGAAGCCCAGCGCCTCGAGTTCGGTGACCTCCATCTCGAAGGTCTCGTCGCTGCCCATGGCGGCGCGCGTCTCGCGCCAGCGGGTGCCGATGCGGAAGGGGCCCTCGGTGAGGATCTCCACGTGCTTCACGCCGCTCAGGGTCTCGGCCGCGCTGTCGAGGTCGGTGAGGACGGCCCACACCCGTGTCGGTTCGGCCGCGATGTCCCGGGTCACGCTCTGCTCGTTGCTCATAGCCCCGAGCCTAGGGCGTCCCCGGCCCTCATGCACCGTGGCGCTCCCTGCCCGGCGCCCAGATGTCGGTCGAGGCGCGCCGTCGGTTCACCTGGTGTCCGGGTCCTGGTCACCGGCGTGTCGACAATGAAGGGGTGATCCCCTGCCTCCCTCTGCTCGCACTCGCACTGGTCATGCTGTATGCCGTGGCCGACGTGCTGCCAGACACGCCCCTGTTCTGGGTGATCACGCCTGTCCGCGTGGTCGTCATCATCGGTCTGCTCGCCTTGCTGCCGCGGCGCCCCCGCCTGAGTGACGGGCTCTTGCCGCGGGCGTTCGACGTGTGTGCGGTGGCCCTGATGATTGCTGCGGCGTGGCCGGCTCACGTCTACGGCGCGTGGTCGGCGTGGCGCGGCCTCGTGACCTGCATCGGCGTCGCCTACCTCGCGGCCGGAGTCCTGCGCACGCGTGAGTCGTGGCGGGCGCTCACACTCGTGTCTTTCGTCGCCGTCGCAACGGGGGCACTCCCGGGCCTGCGTCAGACCGTCAACGGCATCCCCACCGGTTTCTGCCGTGGAGCCCTGGATGGGTCGGCGGATTCCTGCGGCAACCCCGGCATGCTCGTGCGGGCGTTGGGCACGTTCGGCAACCCGAATCTCCTCGCCGCGTTCCTCGTTCTCGTCATTCCGCTGGCGGTGGCCTACGCCATGAGCCAGAGCGACCGCGGCACGCGCGTGGTGGCGATGCTCGTCCCCGTTGCCGGTGTGCTCGGCGTGGTGGCCACCGGGTCGCGCGCCGGCATGCTCGCGCTCGTCGCGTCGCTCGTGGCCTTCCTCGTGCTGCGGACGCCGACCATGCAGCGCCTCATCGCCGGCGGTGTCGCCGTCGCCGGAGTGCTCGTGGCCGGCGCCGTGGCGTTGCTGATGGGCTCGGGAATCGGAGTGCGCGAAGACGTCTGGCGCACCGCCGTCGGACTCGTTCCCACATATCCCCTCGGCGTCGGACTCGGCCGCACCGGTGACGTGCTGGCCGCCGCCGTGCCCGGCAAGGAGCAGTTCCGCCATGCGCACAACCTGTGGCTCGACATGCTGCCCGCTACCGGTCCCCTCGGCCTCGTGGCCATCCTCGGAATCACGATTCTGGCCGCCGTCCACGTCGTCCGCGGGGCCCGACGCGGATCCCCGGTGGCTGTCGTTCTCGGCTCGGCACTCGCCGGCTTCGCCGTGTACTGCCTCGTCGACAACCCCCTCAACGCCATCCGCAACGCCTACGCCGCCTGGGCGATCCTCGGCCTGACCCTCGCCATCAGTCGCGAGAACTCGGCCCGCGCCCACGGCGCCCAACCCTCGGAAACGACCGACATCACCGGGCCCGAACTGCCGAACACCGACGCCATCGTCAGCGCACGCGTCACCCGCCCCGGCGTCTCGCGCGGTGTGGCCCAGTGGGTCTGAACCCGGGTGGGGAGAAGAAAGGGCTCGATCCGGATGATCCGGATCGAGCCCTTTCGATGTGTGACGCGAGCGTCTGTGCGTGTGCCGAGGCTCAGTGCCTGCGCCGAGGTGACGGTGCGGCGATATCAGTCCGAGGTCTTGGGCTTGCGGAAGTCGCCCGTGATGCCGCGCTTGCTCCAGTACTCGGATTCGGCGGAGGCGATGCGGGGTCGCATGCCCAGGCGGGCGCGGAGTTCGACAGCCTGCTCCTCGGCGCGGCGGGCCTTGCTGCGCAGGCGACGCTCTTCGAGGAACCCGACCTTGGTGTCCTCGATCTTCTGGCCGTCGGGGCGCACATCGTAGTCGATGGGGCGGCGGTCGCCGCTCTTGGGCGCTTTGTATCCGGGGCGCAGCGTCTCGTCGACGTCGATCTGGCCGGTGACGTCCTGGTGCTTCCACTCGAGCGTCTTGGGCTCGGACATGGTGACGAAGTTGGGCGTCTCCTTGAAGTGGACCTCCTTGGGCGACTTGGGCACGTCGGGGGATGGCGGGTTGGCGGTGAACGCCGACACGATCATCAGCACCTGCGAGAGGAGGTTGACGAACAGCAACAGCGTGACCAGCGAGGCCGACGCGGCGAGCAGCGGATTGTCGCTGGCGACCGAGACGATCGACGTTCCGAGGTACAGGATGATCTGCACCGCGACGCCACCGAGGAACGACCCCATCCACAGGTCCTTCTTGAGGGGACGCACGGCGGCGGTGATGCGGAACAGGAACGCGAATGTCAGTGCCGACACGGCTGCCGCGACGAGCAGACCGACTGCACGCAAAAGGAATCCGAGAACCGGGTTCTCGCCGAGCCCGATCCAGCCGAGAACCGTGGATCCCATCGTGCTGGCAGCAGTACCGAGCAGCGCGGAGAGCACGATGCCGAGCGCCATCGCGATGAACCCGACAAGGTCACGCAGCTTGGCGAGGGCGAAGTTCTGAGCCGGGGCGATGATGCCGAACATGGCCTGCACCGTGGTGCGAATGTTCGTCATCAAGCTGATAGCGCTCCACAGCGCCACCAACGTCGCGATGATCGATACGGGGTTGATGGGGTCCTGGATGATCAAGGAGTTGGGGTCGACCATGCCCTGGCCGGAGCCGTCCTCGAGGATGCCGGGCAGTGCGGAGTTGACCGCCTGGATGACCTGCTCGCGCAACGCCGGGTCGCCGCCGACGGTGTACATGAACACCGTCCACGCGATGGTCAGCGCCGACACGATGGAGAACAACGCCTTGTAGGCGATGCCGCCCGCCAGCAGGCCACCCTGGGCCTTACCGAAGCGCTTGAAGGCGCGCACGGGGCGCGACTCCATGATCTTCGCCATCATCTTCTTGGCACCCGACTCCTCCTGCGTGGAGGACGTCGCCTGCTCGTCCGTGGAGGAGGCCTTGTGCTCGTCCGTGGGACGGGAATCCCGGTTGGCTGTTTCGCTGCTCGCCGTCGACATGCCTCCACGCTAGCGGCGTCTCGCCTACCCTGCCCAACCGAACGCCGCGTCGGCGCGCACGTGTCTCGCCGACGCAGCGTTCTGGTCTCCCCTCCTCGGAAGGTCGGGGCGGGGTCAGGAGCCCTTGGGCCAGTCGTCGGGGGTGGGGCCGCCGCCGTCGACGACCGTCTCGGGCTTGTCGGCGAGGTCGGTCCAGCGGTCCTGCGGGCGGTAGCCGAGCTGCAGCATCGTGTCGGTGATGTCCCACCGGCGGTCGGGGTTGTCGGAGACCGCGTAGAAGACGCCGTAGGTCGTCTCCGACTCGATGGCGCGCCGGAAGATGTGCTCGGTGTCGTTCTCGCTCAGCCACATCGCGCGCAGCAGGTCCTTGTCGGCCGACATCGGGTCGTCCGTCATCCAGCCGATGCGCAGCGAGATCACCTCGAGGCCGAATTCGTCGTGGTAGAACCGCCCGAGCGTCTCGCCGAACACCTTGGACACGCCGTAGAGGGAGTCCGGCCGCGGCGGCGTGTGCGCGTACACCGGCCACTCCTCGTGCCGGTCGTACATGCCCATCGCGTGGTTGGAGGAGGCGTAGACCACGCGCCGCACCCCGGCCTCGCGAGCCGCTTCGAGCACATTGCGGTAGCCGATGATGTTGGCGGTGAGCACGTCGTCCCACTCGGATTCCGGCGACGCCGCGCCCGCGAGATGCAGCACGACCTCCACGCCGTCCATGAGCGACCGCACGTCGGCGAGGTCGTCGAGGTCCGCCTTCTGCAGGACCTCCTCCTGCTCCTCGGTCTTGGGCGTGCGCCCGTGCTGCACGATCTCGTAGCCGTCGGCGAGACGGTCGGCGAGGAGCAGCCCGATGCCGCCGGTCGCCCCGGTGATGAGGATTCGTCGCTTGGCCATGTCCACATTGTCCCGAGACGGGATCGCGGCACCACTCGGCGGGGGGATCGGGACACGAGTCGGCGGGGGATTCACGCCGGGCAGACGACAGCCGCGCCGCCACCCTCACAGGGCAGCGGCGCGGCTGGTGATCGTCAGGGTCCGGACTCAGTTCTGCGGAGCATCCGTCAGGCGGGGCTTCTCGGCCTCTTCCTTGGCTTCGATCTCGCTCTCGGTGCGGCCGTCGCCCTCGACCTTGTCCAACTCCTTGGGATCGAGCACGTGGGCGCCGCCACCCTCGGTGGGGCTGTCGGTCGGGATGTCGCGCAGCTCGGGGGCAGCCTCGGTGGGGTCGGCCGCAACGAACGCGTTGAGCCAGTGGACGCGCGGATCGTGGTCGAGCAGAAGCGTCTTGGCGAGCAGCGTCGCGGGCAGCGCGAGGAGCGCACCCAGCGGGCCGAGCACCCAGGCCCAGAACAGCAGCGACAACAGCGAGACGGTGGCGTTGACGCCGATGGCCTCACCGTTGAACTTGGGCTGAATCACCGACTGGATGAAGAAGTTGATGACCGAGTAGGCGAGCAACACCCAGAGGGCATCCATCGGGCCACCGGTCAGCAGCGCCATGAGCACCGGCGGAACCAGGCCGAGGATGAAGCCGATGTTGGGGATGAAGTTGGTGAGGAACGACAACACACCCCACACCAGCGCCAACGGCACCCCGATGATGAGCAGCGCCGCCACGTCGATCGCGGCCACGATGAGACCGAAGATCGTCGTGACGACCCAGTACCGCCGCACGCCGACACCGAAGGCCGTCAGACCGTCGGCGAACTCGGGGTGACGGTGACGCGCCGCCCGCATCATCTGCGGGAACGCAATGGAGTCGATGAGCGAGACGAAGATGATGGTCACCGCGACGACGAACAGGCCGACGGCGCCGCTCAGTCCGCTCAGAGCGCCGGTGAGAAAGCCCATGATGTTCGACGGGCTGACGCCCTGGAGCTGTTGCTGCAGCTGCTGCTCGCTCACGCCGAAGCGTGAGGCCATGCTGATCGACTGCTGGTAGAGCTGCTGAAAACGGTCGCTGTACTGCGGGATCTCCTGGACCAGCATCGTCAGGGCCCACGCCAGCGCGCCGAAGAACGCGACGAGGATCGCGAACACGACCAGGCCGTTGACCATGGCGCCCACGAGCTTGGGTGCGCCCCGCCTGACCAGCGCGGCCTGGATCGGGTACCCCACGATGAGGAGGTTCAGGGTCAGCAGGAGGGGCGCGACGATGTCCTTGAGCTGCTGCACTCCGGTGATCGCCAGCCATGCTGCGGCCACCGTGAGCAGAACGATCGTGATGCGCGGCAGTCCTGACGTGTCGTCGGCTGCTCCGGGCAACGACGCGGGATTCACTGTCGTGGGGGTGCTCTTCACGTGACCCATCATGCGGTCTCCACCTGGGAGGCGCGACAGGCCAGGCCGCGTGCGATCAAGCAGGAGTTGACTCTTCGCCCGCGCCGGGTGCCCGCTCGGCCACCAGATCGACGACGTCGGCGATCGAATCGGCGATGCGCGTGGGGCGGTACGGGAAGGTCTCGACCTCGTCCGCCGCGGTCGAACCCGACAGCACGAGGATCGTCCGCATCCCGACCTCCAGACCACTGATGACGTCGGTGTCCATGCGGTCGCCGATCATCACGGTGTGCTCGGAGTGCGCCTCGATGCGGTTGAGAGCCGTGCGCATCATCAGCGGGTTGGGCTTGCCCACGTAATACGGAGTGCGGCCCGTCGCGGCGGTGATGAGGGCTGCGACGCTGCCGGTCGCGGGCAGCTTGCCCTCCGGGGAGGGGCCCGACACGTCGGGGTTGGTGGCGATGAACCGCGCCCCACCCTCGATGAGTCGAATCGCCTTGGTGATGGCCTCGAACGAGTATGTGCGGGTCTCGCCGAGGACCACGTAATCGGGATCCCGCGAGCTCATCGTGTACCCCGCCTCGTAGAGCGCGGTGGTCAGACCCGCCTCGCCGATGACGTACGCCGACCCCTCCGGCCGCTGATCCGCCAGGAACCGGGCCGTCGCCAGCGCCGAGGTCCAGATCGCGGACTCTGGAACGTCGATGCCACTGGCGAGGAGGCGTGCGCGCAGGTCACGCGGGGTGAAGATCGAGTTGTTGGTCAGGACCTGAAACCGCAGCCCCTGCGCCTTGAGTGCCTCGATGAAGTCCGACGCACCGGGAATCGCGTTCTCCTCATGGACGAGCACTCCGTCCATGTCGGTGAGCCACGCATCCACATACGCCGCATCCTGCGGGGGAGCCGAGATCGCCATGGACCGATTGTCACCCGCCCCGTGCTCCGCAACGCATATGGGGAGGTGAATCCTTGGTGCGGCCCCGGATTCGACCTCGTCAGATGCCCTCGTCAGATGCCCTCGGCGATGGCGCGCAACGCGGCGAGGTGGTTCTGGAATGCGGCGCGTCCCTCTTTGGTCAGCGACAACCAGGTGCGCGGACGCTTGCCGACGTACCCCTTCTTGATCTTCACGTAGCCCGCCGCCTCGAGCGCCGTGGCCTGCTTGGACAGCACCGAGTCGCTGATCTCGACGGTGTCGCGGATGGTCGCGAAGTCCGCCTGCTCGACCGTGGCCAGCGCGGCGACGATGCTGAACCGCACGGGCGCGTGAATGACGTCGTCGAGCCGGTGACGCGCGTGTTCGAGAGTCACTTCTTCACCAACGCCGCGATCGAGGAGGCAGCCACGACGAGGGGCATCGCCGTCAACACGGCGATCCCGAGGGTCACCGGCCAGGACACACCCAAGGCCGACACGAGGTACACCCCGACGCTGTAGATGAGCGACGATCCGCCGACACCGAGCCCGTATCGCAAGCCGTAGCCCCGTGGCGCGGACTTGACCCGGCTGTTGTAGAACACGAGCGCCAGGATGGCGAGGAGGTACACGGCCATACCGATGCCCAGGACGGCGTTGTCGTTGCTCGCCGCCTTGATGAGGATGAGGACCAGCCCCATGGTGATGCCGAGTCCCACGGCGACGCGCGTCAGGACACGGATGTCTCGATCACTGGTGACCTTGATGCCGGCGGCCCGGTCGAGCGCGGCTCGTGCATCCTCAGGTGTGAGGTGTGAATCGAGGTGTGAATCGTTGCTGCTCATGACGTGCTCCCTGACTCGGTGCTGTCGGTCGATGGCTTCACCGTAGCGACTATTTGCCTGTCTGGAAAGTAGTTTCTCTCGTCGATACCTGGCGCAGCCTGTGTCGTCCTCGCAGACTGGAGGGGTGAACGACACCTCTGCACCCGCCCTCACCGATGAACTCGACCTCGACACTGTGCGTGAGCAATCTGCTCAGGCGATGCGCGAGCTGCTCGACATCGCGTCCGTGCCCGAGGGTGGGCTCGTCGTCCTCGGTTGCAGCAGTAGCGAAGTGCGCGGTGGGCGCATCGGCAAGGCCGGCAGCGACGAGGTCGGCCAGGCCGTCATCGCGGGGATCCGGCCCGTCGTTCTCGAACGCGGGGTCCATCTCGCGGTGCAAGGGTGCGAGCACATCAACCGCTCGCTCGTGGTCGACCGCGAGTATGCGCGCCGCGAACGGCTCGAGGTCGTCAGCGTCGTGCCCGCCCTCCAGGCCGGCGGGGCTGTGTGCCGCGCCGCGTTCGTGGCCAATGAGGACCCCGTGATGGTCGAGCACGTCGTCGCGGACGCGGGCCTCGACATCGGCGACACCGAGGTGGCGATGCACGTGAAGTTCGTGCAGATCCCCGTCCGCCTGCCCACCCGTGAGGTCGGCGCCGCCCGCGTCACTGCCGTACGCAGCCGCCCCAAGCTCATCGGTGGCGAGCGGGCTCAGTACCGCCTCTGATTCGTTCTCCCGCCCTCCCGTCCACCGCTGGATCGCTCCCAGGCAGTCGAAACGGACCCGCCGTCGGGTGCAGCCTCGCCGTCTCGCGTTCTGCCCCGCTGAATGACGACCAGAAGTGCGGGCCTCGATCTGGTGCTCGCGGAAACCCCAGGTCAACGGCCTAGTGCCACCGGCTCCCGAAACTTCTGGTCGTCATTCAGAGCGAGGGGTTGCTGCCGGACCTGCTGCGGGCAGGCGCCACTGGCGTTTGAGCGCCACCAGCCGGAACACGAAGACGAACACGATGACGCCGATCTCCACCGGGCCCACCCGGTGGCCGGGGTTGTACCCCGTCTGGGCGGCCAGCGAGACGAGTCCCGCGCCCACCGCCGCGGGCACGGCGTAGAGGCCGCTGTCGCGTCTGATCAGGGATGGCACCTCGTTGGCGACGACATCGCGCAGGAGTCCACCGCCGCAAGCCGTCGTCACGCCCATCAACGCGGCGCCGAGCGGATTGAGCCCGGCCGCCAGCGCGATGAGCGTTCCACTAACGCAGAACAACGCCAGGCCGCCCGTGTCGAACAACAACAGGGTGCGCCGAAACCGACCGGGGGTGGTGAGCCCCGCTCGTACGACAAGCACCGCCAGCACGGGCATCGCGAGGTAGTCCGGCCGGGCGAACGCCGCAGGCAGATCGGCGCCGATGATGATGTCGCGCGTGATCCCGCCGCCGAGGCCCACCAGGCCGCCGAGCAGCAGTGATCCGAGGATGTCGAACCGTTTGCTCGAGGCCAGGAGGCATCCGGACAGGGCGAAACTCAGGACGCCAAGCAGGTCGACCGCGGTGAGCAGACTCACTCGACGGTGAGGACGAGTTTGCCCGGGGCATGCCCCTCTTCGAGGATCCGGTGCGCCTGGGCGACCTCGGACAGTGGCAGCGTCTGTGCGATCGGCAGCGACAGGGTGCCGTCGGCCAGCCGGCCGGCCAGCGCCTCGATGCGTCCGCGGTCGGCCGCGATGGTGGGGATCATCGCGTTGATACCGCGGGCCTTGGCCGGCTCCAGGTCGGCGAGGGACGGCAGAAGCACCAGACGTCCGCCCTCGGCGAGGTGGTCCATCGACGGCTCGTAGGTGCCGAAGTAGACGCAGTCGATGATGACGCTCGGGCGGGGCGTGGCCTCGCGAAAGTCCTGCTCGGCGTAGTCGATATGCGTGGCCCCAGCTGCAGTGATGCGCTGGGCGTGCCGCGCCGACGCGGTCGCGTACACCGTGGCACCCGCAGCGACGGCCAGCTGCAGGGCGATGAATCCGACTCCGCCACCGCCACCGTGGACCAGCACGACGTCGTCGGCTGTGACCTGGGCGAGGTCGTGCACGGCGGTCCAGGCGGTCAGGCCGGTGAGGGAGAGGCCGGCGAGGGTCGTGTCGTCGACGCCCTCGGGTGAACGGCCCAGTGCGGTGGCGGGCAGGGAGACGAATTCGGCGTAGCAGTGGCCGTCGTGGTCGAGCGGCGCCATGCCGAAGACCCGGTCGCCGGGGCGCAGGGCGTCGACACCCGCACCGACCTCGGCCACGACGCCTGCGCACTCGCGGCCCAGGACGAAGGGGAAGTCCTCGTCCCTCAGGTGGGCGGCCTTGCCGGAGGAGCCGTCGCGGATCTTGTAGTCCAACGGGTTCACCCCCGCGGCGTGCACCCGCACGACGACATCGCCGTCGCCCGCGATGGGCGTCGGAAAGTCGTCGACGATTCGGAACTCTTCAGGGCCGCCGAAGCGGTCGATCACAGCAGCGCGCATGCCCGGATTCTCTCGCGCCGACCCGGGACTCTGGCAAGGGGCGCGCCCGGCAACCTCAAGAACGACACACATCGATGCGCGGCCTTTCTCGACTCACGCTGCTGACCTGCGGCGATGAGATACGCCCCGTCAGCGACATGGATCGACGTGTGTCGTTCTTGAGGTCGGGGCTGCCTAGGGTGGGTTCATGACGCGTGGACTGTTCGTCGGGTTGGCGACGCTCGACGTCGTGAGCCACGGCGAAAGAGCACCGGGGCCGGACGAGAAGGTCACGGCCACCTGGCAATTGCTCGCGGCGGGAGGTCCGGCACTCAACGCCGCGGTGACCTTCGCCGCCCTCGGTGGTGACGCCGTTCTCGTCACGCGCGTCGGCTTCGGCCCAGCTGCCGACCTGGTCCGCGCCGACCTCGCCACGTGCGGTGTGCGCCTCGTCGACACCGCCGGTGTCGAGCATCACCGTCGAGGCGGACGGAACCCGCCGGGTCGTCGGCCTCGATGCCACCGCCACCACCGCTGCCGTGGGCGAGGTGCCCGAGATGCCGTCCGCTGATGTCGTGCTCATCGACGGCCACCACCCGGACCTGGCGGCGGCCGCCCTGACCCACGGCAGGAACGCCGGCATTCCTCGGGTGCTCGGCGCCGGGCGGTGGAAGCCGCACATGAGCGAGCTGCTGCCGACGTGCACCCATGTGCTCGCGCCGGCAGCGTTTCGACTCGACGGACGCGACGAATCGACCTCCGAGCGGCTGGAGCGACTCGGCACCCGCATCGACACTGGCGCTGACAGCGCCTTCGTCGCGATCACCGCCGGAGCAGACCCCATCACCTGGATCGCCCGGTCGAGTGACGCGGAGACTCGAGGCATCACAATCTCGCCGCAGGTCGAGGCGGTCGACACCCTCGGCGCGGGGGACGCGTTGCACGGCGCGTATGCCTGGGCGCTCGCGACCGGTGTCGAGGATCCGCTGGGGGTCGCCGCGGCGGTGGCAGCACGTTCCTGCGAAGTGCGTGGCCCGCGGGCTTGGCTCGACCGCGCACCCGAGTTCGCACGGGAGACGATGGCGCGATGACCACCACGTACGACGACCTTCTCCAGCGGGCGCGCGAACTGGCAGACTCGGGCGGTCGCAGGCTGCTCGGCATCACGGGCGCTCCGGGGGCGGGCAAGTCCACCCTGGCCGAGCGCTTCGCCGACGACCTGGGTGCCGGCGCCGTGGTCGTGCCGATGGATGGATTCCACCTGGCCGCAAGGCAACTCGTCGCTCTGGGGCTGGCCGACGTCAAAGGTGCGCCGCAGACCTTCGACGACGCCGGGTATGCGGCGTTACTGCGGCGGCTGGTCGATCAGCGTGAGGGCGAGGTCGTGTACGCGCCCGCCTTCGAGCGAGACCTCGAGGAGCCGATCGCCGGTGCGATCCGGGTAGAGGCGTCAGTTCCGCTGGTGATCACCGAGGGCAACTACCTCCTCGCCGAGACGGGAGCCTGGCCACTGGTTTTCGCCTGCCTCGACGAGACGTGGTTTCTCGACCTCGACCCCCAGGTGCGTCTCGCCCGGCTCATCGCGCGCCACGAGCGGTTCGGCAAGTCACCGGGGGCGGCGCGCCGGTGGGCCGAGGAGAACGACGAACGCAACGCCCAGCTCATCGAGGCCACCGCCGAACGAGCGGACGCGCGTCTTCTCCTGGCCTGACGCGCAGCCCCTGCGGCGACAGGGGCCGTGGCAACACGTGGCAACAGGCGGCACCCCCTTCATTCCGGCCAGGCAGATCGGTAGGACTTGGCCTAACCACCTTGAGGAGCACACGTGATTCGTCCCCTGGACACGGCCACCCGTGAACGCACGAACATCGACGGCATCTGGGATTTCGTCCTGGATGTGGGTGGACGGGGTCGAGG